>DASRZL010000147.1:0-3297 GCA_035686425.1 Thermoleophilia bacterium | reverse complement strand
CACGCCGCCATCAGCCGGGCGAGCAGGCCGACGGCGTCGGCGTCCCCGCGCGCGGCGATGCCGCGCAGGCCGCGCGCGTAGTAGCAGTCCCCGGCCAGCAGCCGGGTCTCCAGATCGTCCGCCGCCAGCGTCAACGCGCGGCTCTCGCGGTAGTGCAGCAGGTAGCCCTCGTAGATGAGCTCGATGTCGGTGGCGAACGCCTCGTCGGCGTCGGCGTCGAGCTCCGCGTAGAGAGCTCCCCAGCGCGGAACGGGAGCTGCGGCCGGCGCCGGGCCGAAAGCCTCCCCGGCCGCCGCCAGCGCCGCGGCCACGCCGGCGGCGAAGTCCATGATCAGTCCGTCCCCCGAAGGCCCTTCGGCCTCGGCGGCCGCTCACTAGCTCTTCCGTGCATCAGTCCTGCTCCCGGTCGAGGTAGAACGACAATGACATCAGCTCACTGGAGAGGTCGACCTGACGGACGCGCACGCCCTCAGGGGCGTGCACCTTGATCGGCGCGAAGTTGAGGATCGCCTTGACGCCGGCGGCGCCCAGCCGCTGGACCGTGCTCTCGGCTTCCCCGGCCGGGACCGTGATCATGGCGATGTTGACGTTCTCCTTGCGGCAGAACTCGTCCAACTCGTGAATGCTGCGCACGCGGCTCTCCTCGCCCGAGCCGTAGCGGGCGCCGACGACCGTGGCAGAGCTGTCGAACATGCCGACGAGCCGGAACCCCTGCTCGGCGAAGCCGCGGTAGCGCGCCAGCGCCGTGCCCAGCAGACCGGCGCCCACGATGACGACGTTCCAGGTGTGGTCGAGCCCCAGGCAGCGCGTGATCTCGTCCACGAGGACCGGTACCTCGTAGCCCACTCCCCGGGTGCCGAATTCGCCGAAGTACGAGAAGTCCTTACGGATCTGCGCCGCGTTGAGGTCGATCATCTCGGCGAGGTCCTTGGACGACACCCTGTCGACCCCGCGAGCCCGCAGCTCCCGCAGTTTGCGCAGGTACAGCGCCAGCCGCGGGACGGTGACGCTGGGGACGTCTCCCTTGTCGATGCCCCGCATCGTCAGGCTCCCGCTCCGGCGAACCAGTCGCCCGCGGCGGCGGCTGCAAGTGCGAGGTCGTCGTCGCTGAGCGCCAGCGAGATCATCGCGGCCTCGAACTGCGACGGCGCGAGGTACACGCCGCGCTCGAGCATGTGCCGCCAGTAGGAGGCATAGGCAGCGGTGTCGGCCGCCTTCGCGTCGGCGAAGCTGCGCACCGGGCCTTCGCAGAAGAACATGGTGAGCATGGGGCCGACGCGGTTGATGGTGACCGCGCGGCCCGCGGCGTCGGCGGCCGCGCGCAGGCTCTCCTCGACGCGGGCGCCGGTCGCCTCGAGCCGCTCGTAGACGTTCGGCTCGGCGAGCACGCTCAGCGTCGCCGCGCCGGCGGCCATGGCCAGCGGGTTCCCCGACAGTGTGCCGGCCTGGTAGGTCGAGCCGAGCGGCGCGACCGTCTCCATGATCTCGCGACGCCCGCCAAAGGCGCCCACGGGCAGCCCGCCGCCGATGATCTTGCCGAGCGTCGTGAGGTCGGGCATGACGCCGAAACGCTCCTGGGCGCCGCCCCAGGCGACGCGGAAGCCGGTGATGACCTCGTCGAAGACGAGCACCGCGCCGTGTTTGGTGCACAGCTCGCGACAGGCTTCGAGAAAGCCGGGCTGCGGCGACACGACGCCCATGTTGCCGGCCACCGGCTCGACGATGAGCGCCGCGATCTCCTCGCCGCGCGCCTCGAAGAGCTCGGTCAGCGCGGCGATGTCGTTGTACTCCACGAGCAGGGTGTCGGCGGTCGTCCCCTTGGTGACGCCGGGACTGTCGGGCAGCGCCAGCGTGAGTACACCGCTGCCGGCGGCGGCGAGGAAGGCGTCCGAATGGCCGTGGTAGCAGCCGATGAACTTGACGATCTTCTCGCGGCCGGTGAAGCCGCGGGCGACGCGCACGGCGCTCATCGTCGCCTCGGTCCCGGAGTTCACCATGCGCACGAGATCGATCGAGGGGACGGCGCCACAGATGACGCGCGCCAGCTCGACCTCGAGCTCGGTCGGCGCGCCGTAGCTGGTGCCGCGGTCCACCTGCTCCTTGAGCCGGCCGACGACCTCGGGGTGCCCCCAGCCGAGGATCATGGGCCCCCATGAGGAGACGAAGTCGACGAACTCATTGCCGTCGGCGTCCCAGATGTGACTGCGCTCCGCGCGCGAGATGAACAACGGATGCGGCATACCGACACCCTTCATCGCGCGCACCGGCGAGTTGACGCCGCCCGGAATGTACTTGAGCGCCTGTTCGAAGAGACGTGCGGACGTTTCGGTGTTCACTCGGGTCCTCCCTGCGAGTGAGAAAGCCGGTTCAGGATGCTGCACTATACTACGCGCCGCCACGCGGTATGTGTCTCGGCACACAACGTACCCGCAATCCGCGGTGGCGCATCGCCCACAGGAAGACGCATGCGGCCGCCGAACGGCAAGGCAGCAGTCACCCGGCCCGAGGAGCACGCCATGCCAGTGACCATCCGCTACGCCGGTCCCGGCGACGAGCCGGCCGTCGTCCGCCTCGTTCGCGAGATGGCCGAGGGCGAGGGAGAGGTCTCGCCGATCGACGAGCACTCCGTGCGCCATTTCCTGGCCTCGCCGATCAGCGGCGCCCTGCTCGCCCTTGACGGCGAGGACCCCGTCGGTCTGCTCAGCTACGCCATCGTGCCCGGGCTGTTCCACACCGCCGACTCCGGGCTCATCGAGTTGCTGGTCGTCATCGGCGCCCGCAGGGGCGAAGGCATCGGGCGCCGGCTCGTCGAGACGGCGCTGCGCGTGTTCCGCGAAGCCGGCTGCGCCGAGGCGTCCGTAAGCGCCGGCACGGAGAACGAGGCGGCGCAGAAGATCTACTGCGACGCGGGCCTCACGGAGGCGTCGATCCTCCTGGAGACGCACTTCGGCGCATGACCTCCCACAAAGTCTCACCCTCTACTTGAGCATGAATCGAGACAGTCCGGTTCGGCCCCTCACAGCCGGGGATGCGGTACCGCTGTGGACCCTGCTGGCCTCGAGAAGTCCGCATGCGCACGACTGCGGCGCCGAGGCGCTCGCGGAGTCCCTCGCCGGCGGAAGGTTCACGGGCCTGGTCGCCGGTCACGGCGGCGATCTCGCCGGCGCGCTCGTCCTGGAGACGATCCCCAGCGTCTACACCGGACGCCGGTGGGGACACTTGGACGACGTGGTCGTGACGGGCCGCCGGGAAGCGGTCGCGAAGGCGCTGGTCGATGAGGCGCTCCGCACCCTCGAG
>DASRZL010000146.1:0-2449 GCA_035686425.1 Thermoleophilia bacterium | reverse complement strand
GCCTGCGCAAGGGGCGGGTAGACCGTCTTGAGCTCGTCGTGGTTGATGAGGTCGCGTCCCGAGTACGCGACGCGGTCGAGCTGGTGCTCGTAGGGCCGGTACTTGTAGGGATTGACGCCGGCCAGCTGCACGCGCCCGTCCCACACGTAGCGGTGGTAGTCGTCGCTCAGGCTGGGCATCACCGGCAGGAAGATGAGCCGCAGCAGGACGGCGGCGACGATGGCGCCGCGCAACGGCAGGCTCGTCGCCGCCGTCGCCAGCACGGCGAACCCGGCGCCGGCGAGTACGTAGAATGTGGCGAACCGCACCGAGTGCGCGAGAAGGTCGCCAGACGCGGCAAGCCCGATCAGCCCGGTGGCCAGCAGGGCGAGCCCGAGAAAGGCACGAAAGCGTGGCGTCTTCAGGAACTGCATCAGTCAAAGCGTACTTCATCATCGTGCCCGTGCTCGATGAGGCCGAGGCCCTGCCCGCGCTCCTCATGGAGCTCCGGGGCCTCTGCCTGCTCGAGCGCACGCTCTTCGTCGACAACGGCTCTACCGACGGCGGCCCGTCGCTGATCCGCGCCGCGGGGGGGACCGTGCTGCACGAGCCGCGACGTGGGTACGGCTACCCTTGCCTGACGGGCGCCCGCGCGGCTGCGGCCGCGGGCGCCCGCGCCGTCGTGTTCATGGAGGGCGACGGGACCGACGACCCGGCGCAGGCCCGGTTCCTCGTCGGGCCGGTCCTGGCCGGCGCCGCCGACCTCGTCATCGGATCGCGGCGGCGGGCGGTGCGAGGCGCCGCGACCGGCCGCATGCCGCCGCACCAGCGGCTTGGCAACGACGGGCTCGCCTTCGCCCTGTGGATGGTCTTCGGCCTGCACCTGAGCGACGACGGCCCCTTCCGGGCGATCCGCACGGACCTGCTCGAGGCGCTTCGGCTCGAGGAGAGGGCGTACGCGTTCCCCACCGAGATGGCCGTGAAGGCGCATCTCGCGGGCGCGCGCATCGTCGTCCGAGAGACGCGGTATCGGTCGCGATACGGCGAGTCGAAGATCGCCGGCACCTGGCGCGGCTCGACGCTCGCCGTCCGCGACATCCTCTGGTGCCTGCTTCGTCTGGGACTAGCTGGCTTCCGCATCGCCGGCGCTTGGCCTCGTCGTCAGTAGACGGGCAGCCGCGGCTGCGGATCTCGCCGCGCCAGTCTCGCGTCGACTCCGAGGGTGCGTCCCGACTGCGAGAGAGCGATCACCAGAAGCAGCGCGAACATGATGATGTAAGTCCCCGGCCACTCGCCGGTGCCCGACGTGGCGATCAGCAGGTTGAGCTGGAACAACGCCGCCAGCAGACCCGACACGGGCGTGAACAGGCCGAGCACCAGGAACAGGCCGAACACGACCAGTTCGATCGCGAACTGCCCGTAGGCGAACACCGCGGAGTTGGGGATCATCACCGAATTCAGGAGGTCGGCGTAGGCGCCCACCTTCGTCGTGTCCGCGTAGCCCTGGACGAAGTCCGCCCACCCGTTCGGTGAGTAGAAGCCCTTGGCGAGATTGTCGGACCAGACGGCGAGGAAGATCGCACCCATCATCACGCGCAGGCCGGCCATCAGCAGTTCGGTACGTCCCTCGCGTGTCGCCCACAGTTGCATGAAGCGGCCCTCCTCGGTCGTCGGGGGGGACCCTACCCGCTCGGGCCGGGGGTGACGCGCTCAAGTGGTGCGACCCGCTCGGCTCCCGTCTCGTCAGCCGCCGGCGACAGGCGGCAGCACGTCGACCCGGTCGCCGGCCGCCAGGGCCGTCTCCTTGGCCTGCGAGGGCGGCACGTGCCGGCCGTTCAGACAGACGACGACGAGCAGGCGGTCGCCGTAGAAGAGGCGCTGCGCGAACCGCGGCGACCGCGCTACGACCTCGCGCAGCGCCTCGACGACCGTCGCGGCGTCGCAGGCGACGTCGCGCGCGGGATCGGGTGATGTGATCGCGGCGGGCAGGCCGACGGTGATCGCGGGCACGGGTGCTCTCCTGGTCGTTCGTCCCTCGCGATTATGCCACTCGGGCGCCGCGCGCGGAGTGCCACGGCGTCGCATCGCGATCGCACACGGTAGCAGGGGTCGTCTTGACGCCCCGACGACGACTCGGGAGCGTGATTCCTGAGCTAACGTATCGGGAATACATACATTCAACGGGTGGCCGGATCGCTCATTCCCTGTGAGGAGCTTGGTGAAGGTATCGGCGAAGAGTCGCTACGCGCTTCTGGCGCTGGTCGAGCTGGACCTGCGCACGGGCGGCGAAGGACGTCCCGTGCGGCTTGCCGACCTGGCGCGCTATCGTGGCATCCCCGAGCAGTTCCTCGAGCAGCTCTTCGCGGGCCTGCGTCGCGCCGGACTGGTGAGCGGCCGTCGCGGCGTCGGCGGCGGGTTCACCTTCGTCCGCAGGCCCGACCAGCTCACGGTCCTGGACATCGTCGAGGCC
>DASRZL010000145.1:0-6281 GCA_035686425.1 Thermoleophilia bacterium | reverse complement strand
GGAACTGGACCGCGGATGCTTCTTCGACCGGCGAGAACGTCTTCGGCGAGCTCTTCACCTTCAGCGCGACCTTGACGCCCTCGATGCTGCCCGTCACGCGGAACGTGTAGTCGCCGGGAGCCGTCGGGATGACCAGGGCGGAGTACTCGCCCGGCGTTCCGGTACCGGTCGCGGCGTCGTAGGTCGGCGCCAGGGGGAACTCCTGCGTCTGGTCGCCGTAGTTGACGGTGGCGGTAAGCCTTGCGCCGGGATCATTGATGGGGTCGCCGTCGGCCGCGTGCGTGACGATCAGCTGCACGCTGTTCAGCTGCCCGACGTAGGCCGGCTCCGTCCCCCACCCGAGCTCGAGCGCGAGCTTACCGGCGGCGGCGGTCTCGTGCGCCGGCGCCGGAGCAGCGAGAACGGCGAGCGACACGCACAGGATGGCGGCCGTCAGGACCGCCGTCACAGAACGTCTCATGATCCCTCCTTGACGATGCCCGTGCCCCACGACGGGTCGTGCCGAGAATGCCCGCGCGCGCGAGCGGTGAAACGAGGGGCTCCCCTCGGGGAGCCGCGTGCCGCGCAGCGGGCGGCTACGGCAGCGGCTGCTGGATCGGGATGGCGAGCTCCACGGTCACGCCGCCGGACTTCATCTCGACCAGGACGCTCACACGCCACAGGCCGGCGATGGAGAACTCCAACCCGCGGCCTCGCCATGCGCCGTCGGCCGCGCGCTCGAGCGAGACGATGACGGGGTTCACGCCAGAGTCGCTCGGCACCGAGCACTCGAGCTTCACGGCGGTCACGCCCACCGCTGGGGCGTTGCCGTCGTAGTCCTCGACCCGCGCCAGATAGTCGTTCCGGCCCGCGCGCCCCGGCGTCACCGCAAGCGACACGCGGACGGTGGTCGCGTAGTCCTCCCCGCTCGCGGTGACTCCCGACGGCACGCTCGCCGCGCCCGGGACCGCAGACGTGACGCCCGGTGGCAGCGCGGTGAGGATGGCCGTGGCCGCCAGCACGCCGAGCGCCACGGCGAGCTCACCGCGCGAGTTGAGCGCGAAGCGCCGCGGGCCCTGCCCGTCGCCGCGGCGCACCTCCGGCACCCAGAAGAAGTGGTTGAGCGCGCCCAGAGCCACGAGGCCGGCGACGAGGCCGATCTTGACCAGCAGCGTGACGCCGTACTCGCTGTCGAGCAGGGCGTCGACCGAGCCGGCCTCGGAGAGCGCCCGCGCCAGCCCGGTCGCCAGCACCACCACGAGGGTGACCGTGGCGACCCTCGTGAAGCGACCGACCGCTGTGGCGCGCGCCGCCTCATCACGGCCGCGCAGGCCGAGCAGCAGCCAGAAGAGGCCGCCGACCCAGACACCGACCGCCGTCATGTGCACCCACTGGGCGGCGATGTTCAGCAGCCACACCGACGACGGCGACGCGGCGTGGCCGGCGGCGACGTGGACGAGCACGGCGACGGCTCCCGTCGCGCCGAGCGACCAGAGGCTCCAGCGGGCCGGCCAGAGGTCGACCGCGACCACGGCGCCGACGCAGAGGAGCAGAGCGACGGCCAGGGCGAGCAGGAGCTGGCCCTGCCTGGTGAGGAAGAGCGGCAGGAGGCTGGGCGCGCCGACGAGCACTCTCTCCGACCAGACCATCAGCGCGAACGAGACGCCGGCGACGGTGACGGCGATCCGCAGCACGGCCGTGCCGCCCGAGGGCAGCCTGCCTCCGTACACGAAGAGGCTCGTCGAGGCCGCCCCGATCAGCAGCACGAGGGTCACGTACAGCATCCAGCGCCCGATCACGGCGATGGCGCTGGCCCAGGGCGACGAGTGCAGCAACTCGACGACGACGGCGCTGCCCGGCTCGGGCGTTTCGCCCACCCCGAACGCGAAAGCGCCCGACTCCACATGCCCGTCCACCGCCGAGACGACGCGCCAATTGACCGTGTAGACCCCGTCGACGAGCGGGTCGGACGGAGTCACCTGCAGCGCGAACGGCTCGCCGGGGACCGCCTCCGGCGCGCCGATGCCGGACACGGCCGCGCCGCTCGCGTCGAGCAGCCGCACCAGCGAGAGGTCGACGGCGGGATCCTCGGAGAAGGTGAGCACGATGTGCTCGGGCGAGGTCGGGACGGACGCGTCCGCGGCGGGATCGGAGCTCTCGAGCGCCGCGTGCGCGGCGGCGGCGGCGGGGTGCGCCGCCGCAGACACGCCCGCGAGGAGCAGCAGCGCCGCCAGGGCGAGCGCGCGTGCGTGCCGGCGCCTGGCCACCGGGTCAGAGCAGGTAGACGACGATGAACACGAAGACCCACACGGCGTCGACGAAGTGCCAGTAGTAGGTGCCGCCGTCGACGAGGCCCGACGTCCCGGACGAAGGCTCCGGGAGCCGGCGCTCGCCCGGCCGCAGACGAAGCTCGCGACGCGCCCGGAAGAGGAGGTAGACGAGCACCGCGATGCCGCAGGCCACGTGGAAGCCGTGGAACCCCGTGAGCAGATAGAACGACGACGCGATGATCGAGTCGGAGAGGCCGAAGCCGGTGTGGGCGTACTCCCACGCCTGGATTCCGAGGAAGACCGCACCCAGGACGATGGTGAGCACCAGCAGGAAGAAGAAGCGTCCGCGGCGCCGGGCGCGGTAGGCAGTCTGGGCGTAGTGGGCGGTCACGCCGCTGGTGAAGAGGATGGCGGTGTTGATCAGCGGGAGGGTGATCTCCGCGCCGGAGCCGCCGCCGAAATCGGAGTTGTGGATGCGCAAATGGA
Source organism: Thermoleophilia bacterium (assembly GCA_035686425.1). Classification (GTDB taxonomy): domain Bacteria; phylum Actinomycetota; class Thermoleophilia; order UBA2241; family UBA2241; genus CAIXSE01. Next base: position 3,546 of record DASRZL010000145.1, on the reverse strand, counting down.
TCACGGCGGCGATGAGCGAGGCGAAGAACACCGACTCGGAACCGATGAACGCCAGCGTTCCCGCGCCGATGAACGAGAAGCGATGCGTGACGTCCGGGGTCGGGGTCGGCTCGAGCGCCGTCCAGCGCCCGTTCATCCATACGGCGAGCGTGATCAGGATCAGCAGCGCGCCGACCACGAACACGACGGGCGCGCCGAGCAGGCCGATGCCGATGACGAGGATGCCGAAGGCCACCCAGAACGGCGTACTGGTCCGCTGCTCCGGCTCGCGCGGGAGCTCCTCGAACGCCGCCCGCCCGTCTTCCTCGCCGGCGTGCTCGACGTCCCAGAGCGGGCGGTCGCTGCGGATGAGGGGCAGCCGTGTGAAGTTGTCGTGCGGCGGCGGCGAGGTGGTCGCCCACTCCAGGGTCCAGGCGCGCCACGGGTTGTCGCCGGCCGCCTCGCCGGAGCGCAGGCTCTTGATGATGTTGTAGAAGAGCAGCAGGAACCCCGTCGCCAGCACGAAACCGCCGATCGTCGCGACCATGTTGAGGGTGTTCCAGCCGAGGTCCGGCGCGTAGGTGTAGACGCGCCTCGGCATGCCGAGGATCCCGAGCACGTACATCGGGAGGAAGGTGAGCGAGAAGCCGACTGTGGTGAGCCAGAACTGGACCTTGCCGACGCGGTCGTCGAGGTACCGGCCCGTCATCTTGGGGAACCAGTAGTACAGGCCGGCGAAGGCCGCGAACACGGTACCGGCCAGGAGCACGTTGTGGAAGTGAGCGACGACGTAGTAGGTGTCGGTCACCTGCCAGTCCCACGGCACGACGGCCAGCGTGACGCCGGTGATGCCGCCCACGGTGAAGAGGGCGATCAGGCCGCAGGCGTAGAGCAGCGGCGTCTTGAAACGCAGCGACCCGCCCCACATCGTCGCCAGCCAGTTGAAGATCTTCACGCCGGTGGGGATCGCGATGAGCATGCTGGTGCCGGCCATGATGGCGTTGAAGAACGACGGCAGCCCCGTGGCGAACATGTGGTGCGCCCACACGAGGAACCCGAGGAGGCCGATCACGCCGAGCATGACGATCATCGACTCCCGTCCGAACAGCGGCTTGCGCGAGAAGACAGGCACGACCTCGCTCATGATGCCGAAGGCCGGCAGGATGAGGATGTACACCTCCGGATGGCCGAAGAACCAGAAGAGATGCTGCCAGATGATCGGGTCGCCGCCTCCGGTCGGGTCGAAGAAGCTGGTGCCGAACTGACGATCGAAGTAGAGCATGGCGACGGCGGCACTCAGGCTTGGGATCGCGAAGAGGATGAGGTACGAGTTGAAGTAGGTGGCGATGGAGAAGATCGGCATCTGCCAGAACCCCATGCCCTTCGCCCGGAAGCGCAGGCACGTGACGATGAAGTTGATCGCGCCGAGGATCGACGAGCCGCCGAGCAGTACCAGTGAGACGATCCAGAACGTGACGCCGTCGTGGGGCGAGTACGCCTTGAGCGTGAGCGGCGCGTAGCTGAACCAGCCGGTGTCGAGCGCGCCGCCGAAGAGGAAGCTGCTGTAGAGCAGCAGTCCGCCGAACAGCAGCAGCCAGTAGCTGAGCGCGTTGGCGCGCGGGAAGGCCATGTCGCGCGCGCCGATCTGGAGCGGCACGAGGTAGTTGGCGAGCCCGATGAGGATCGGCATTCCGAAGAGGAAGACCATCGTCGTGCCGTGCATCGAGAAGATCTGGTTGTAGGCCTCGGGCGACAGCAGCCCCATGTCCGGGCGGATGAGCTGCGTGCGCATCAGCATGGCGAAGACGACGGCGATGAGGAAGAAGATCAGCGCCGTGCCGATGTAGAGCAGGCCGATGCGTTTGTGGTCGGTGGTGGTGAGCCAGGCGCCGAGACCGCCGCGCGGGGGTGCCGCCGAGGCGGCGTCTGGCGCCGCCTCCGGCGCCGTGGCGGGGTCCGGGCCGGCCGGCGAAGCACCGCCGGGCGGGACGACGTCGCGGGGCGGTGCCCCTCCGGTGCCCCGATCGATGGCCTGCCTACGGAGGCTGTTCACTTGAGCTCCTCGAGGTAGGCCACGAGCTCCTTCTGCTGCTGCAACGGAAGCGGGAGGTTGGGCATGTTGCACTCGGGCTTGACCGCCTGCGGATCCTGGAGCCAGCGCAGCAGGTTCTCGGGCGTGTTCCGCAGCGTGTACGCGGCGATGCCGCCGCGGCTGCCGAAGTGCGTGAGGTCCGGCCCGAAGGTGCCCTTGAGGCTGGTGCCGCGGATAGCGTGGCAGCTGCCGCAGCCGACGCTGGCGATGACCTGCTCCCCGGCGCGCGCGTCCGCGCCGGAGGGCTGCGCCGCCGGCTGCTGCTGGCGTTTCACCCAGGCCGAGTACTCATCCGGAGGCACGACGACGAAGAGAAAGCGCATGCGCCCGTGCTGCACGCCGCAGAACTCGGAGCACTCGCCCAGGTACGTCCCGTCCTTGAGAGGCACGAAGTGGATGTGGTTGACGTGCCCGGGGATCATGTCCACCTTGCCGCCCATCTGCGGCACCCAGAAGGAATGGATGACGTCGGCCGATTCCACATCGATCGACGTGGTGCGGCCCTTGACCACGTACACCTCGTTGGGCGCCTTGAAGCCCAGCTCCTTGAACTGGAAGTCCCACCACCACTGGCGGCCGACGGCGGTGAACTGCGCGCCTGGATCCGGCATCTCGATCTGCCTGGTGGTGTAGACGGTGAGGAGGAACAGGACGGTGACGATGACCGCGGGGATGGCCGTCCAGATGATCTCGATCTTGAGGTTGCCCTTGGTCTGGGAGGCCTCGGACTCGGGGCGCCTGCGGCCCCGGACGATGACGAAGACGAGCAGCCCCCACACGGTGAAGAGCACGATCGCCAGGATGCCGAAGATCCACATCGCCAGCGTCACGATCTCGTTGCCGGCGGATCCCTCCGAACGGAGGATGCTCGGCGACTCGCAGCCGGCGAGCACGAGCGCGGCCCCGACCACCACGGCCGCGGCGACCGCCGCGGCCGCTCCCCGCGGCCACGGCCGGAGAGAACGCTTGTGCGACGTCCCGGCCATGCCTCCCCCTCGTCCGGCGCCGGCTGCGACGCGCGCCGGCACGCGTATCATCACACGAATCGGCGGCGATGCGGCAGAATGGTCTCGATGGACTACGTCAGGGCCGCCCAGCCGCGCATCGTCGCCTTGTTTCTCGTCACCGTGCTCGCCGCCATGCTGCTCTGCGGCAGCCCGGCGGCGTGGCGCGTCCTCGTCGTCCTCGCCGCGACCGCGTTCACCGTCGGCGGCGCGGCGCTGCTCAACAACGTCATCGAGCGCGACGTGGACCGGGTCATGGAGCGCACGCGCCGGCGCGCCACGGCCACAGGCCGCATCTCGCCGGCGCGGGCGACGCTCGCCGGCACCCTGGCCGTGGCCGCCGGGGCCGCGGCCCTCTGGGCCGTCGCCGGCGGCCTCGCCGCGCTCTTCGCGCTGCTGGGCGCGGCCTACTACGTGCTGGTCTACACGCTGCTGCTCAAACCGCGCAGCGCCCTGAGCGCCGTGCCGGGC
>DASRZL010000144.1:0-18747 GCA_035686425.1 Thermoleophilia bacterium | reverse complement strand
TGAGGACCTCGCCGGCGGCAGCTCTCTCGAGGTCTCCGGCGTCAGCCGCATCCTCTGGCGCATCGCGCAACTCATGATCCTGGTGGCGGTCTCGGCCATGGGCGCTGCCGTCTTCCTGGGCGGCTGGCTGGGCCCGCTGCTCCCCGGCGCCGCCTGGATGATCGCCAAGACGCTCGTCCTGCTCGTCCTGCTGGTCGGAGCCCGCCACCTGGTGGCGCGCGTGCCGACGGAGCGCTACGTCATCGCGTCCTGGGCGATCCTGATCCCGCTCTCGCTGCTCGACGTGTTCATCGCCGGCATCCAGGCGCTGGTGGCCGCGCGATGATCCTCGACGTCACCTTCTGGGCCTTCGCGGCGCTCGCCATCTTCAGCGGCTGGCGCGTCTTCCGTGCCGACTCCATGGTGCGCGCGGCCTACTGGCTGCTCGTCTCCTTCGCCGCGGTCGGCGTCATCCTCGTGCTGATGAAGGCGCAGTTCCTCGGGCTGATCCTCATCCTCATGATGGGCGGCGAGATGACCATCATGGCGGTGTTCATGGTCGCCTTCATGATGAACCCGGCGGGCCTGAATCCCATGACGATGGTGCACCGGAACCGCGTCGCCATCGCGTCCGGGGTGGTCTCGTTCCTCGCCATCGCCGCCCTCGGGCTCTTCGCCCGGTTCCCGACCGCTCCCGCGCCCGGAGGCGTCGACCCGACGCGCAAGCTCGGCGTGGAACTCCTCGGCGACTCCATGCTGGTGTTCCAGACCGCCGGCGTGACGCTGCTCGCGACGATGATCGCCGCCATCGCCATCAGCAGCGCCCGCGGGCGCTTCGGCGACGCGGACGAGGGCTCGGTGGAGCCGGTGCAGCTCGTCGCCGCGGGCGACGGCGACGAACCGGGCGAGGATGGGAACCGATGACGCTGCAGGCACTCATCGTCGTGGCCGCCGCCATCTTCGGCATCGGCGTGTACGGGGCCCTCAGCCAGCAGTCCTTCGTGATGATCATGATGGGCCTCGAACTGATGCTGAACGGGACCATCCTGGCCGGCGGGACGATGTGGGCGATGACGACCGGCGGCAGTCCCAAGGGCCAGATGCTGGTCGTCGTGCTCCTGACGGTGATGGCCGTCGAGGCCGCCATGGGCTTCGCCCTCGTGATCGGCATCTACCGCGTGCGCAGGGCCGACATCACCGAGAAGCTCCGGCGGCTGAAGGGCTGAGCGATGATCTGGCCGCTCATCCTCATCCCCGTCCTCGGCGGACTCGTGCTGCTGGCGGCCGTGCCGCGCCGCGCCTCGACGCCGGTCGGCGCCGCCCTCCTGGCGAGTCTGGCGGCCGCGGCGCTGGCCGCTGCCTGGCTGGAACCCGCGGCTTCGTTGTCGTGGGGCGGTCCCCTGCGCCTGCAGTTCGCAGTCACGGGCGCGGCGCGGATCCTCGTCGTGCTCGTCCCCGTCGTGGCGGCGCCGATCGTCGTCTTCGCCGGCAGCGTCTACCGCGACGACCCGGGCCTGCGCCGCCTGATCGGGCTGCTCGTCGCGTTCGTCGGGGCGATGGAGCTCCTGCTCGTCGCGGCCGACCTGCTGACGCTGCTCATCGCCTGGGAGCTGGTGGCCGCGTTCTCATGGGCACTCATCGCCCATCACTGGCGAGAGGTCAAGCCGCCGCAGGCTGCGCTCGAGGCGTTCGTCACCGTGCGCTTCGGCGCCATCGGCCTGTTCGTCGCAGCCGGCGCGGCCTACGCTGCCAGGGGCTCGCTCTCCTTCGCGGCGATCGCCGGCGCCGACAGCGCGACCCTGGGCCTCATTGCCGCCGGCGTGCTCCTCGCGGCTGCCGCCAAGTCGGCGCAGGTGCCCTTCTCCTACTGGCTCTTCTCGGCGATGGAGGGCCCGTCTCCGGTGTCCGCCCTGCTGCACTCGGCGACCATGGTCGCAGCCGGCGCCTACGTCCTCATCCGCCTGCAGCCCGCGCTCGGCTCCGTCCCCTGGTTCGGCCCGGCAGTCGTCGGCCTTGGTCTCGTCAGCGCCCTTGCGGGCGGCGTGGTCGCACTGCTGCAGACCGACTTCAAGCGCGCGCTTGCCGCCTCCACGACGGCGCAGTATGGGCTCATGCTGATCGCCGTGGGCGCCGGCTCGGTCGGCGCCGCCACCGCGCAGCTGGTCACGCACGCCTTCTTCAAGTCGCTGCTGTTCCTCGGCGCCGGCCTTGCCCTCAGCCTCGCGGGCACCGGCGAACTCGGCCGGCTGCGGCTGGGTCGCGGTCAGCGCGTGGCCGCGGTGCTCGTCGGCATCGGCGCCTTGGCGCTGGCCGCCGTGCTGCCGCTCGGCGGCGCCTTCTCGAAGGAGTTCGTGCTCGCGGCCGCAGCGTCCTGGTCGCCGTTGCTCGGGGCCGGGGTGCTGATCGCCGGCTTCCTGAGCGCGCTGTATGCGGGACGCATCTTCGCGCTCAGCTACGGCCCGGCGCTCGTCGCCGGACGCGCGGCGCCGCGCGCCGATCAGACTGCGGCGCGCCTCGCGACCGTCCCCTCTCTGGGAGCCTGCGCAGCAACGGTCGACTGCCCGGAGCCCACGACGCCCCGCCCCCCGGTCTGGGCCATCGGATTCCTCGCGGCGGGAACGGTGCTTCTCGGCGTGCTCGCCCTGCCTGCCGCCCAGGCAGCGCTCGAGCGCCTCACCGGTGGGCAGCTCGCGGCCGGGCGGGTGTGGCAGCTCGCCGCCTCGCTCGGGTCGATCGCGGCGGCGTTCGCTCTCGTGTGGGTGCTCTCGCGGAGCGGGCGGCTGCTGACCCTCGGCGTCCCGGTCCGCGCGCAGGCGCAGCTGGCCGACTGGCTCGGCCTGCCCACGGCGGTGCGCCGCGGGGTCGCCGAGCCCGTCCTCGTCGTGGCTCGTACCCTGCGGCGCTTCGACGACCACGTGATCGACGCCGGCGTGTGGGGCGCGGCGAGCTCGGCGGTTCGCCTCGCCGCACGGGCGATGACCTTCGACGACCGCGTCGTCGACGCCGCCGTCTGGGGCGTCGCCAAGGCCGGCTGGCTGTCCGCCCTTGCCTCTCGCCTCTGGGACGACGTCGTCATCGACGGCGCCGTGGAAGGGACCGCCAAGGCGAGCTGGTGGGCCGGCAAGACCGTCCGGCGCCTGCAGAACGGCATGGTCCACGACTACTACATCATCGTCGCCGTCGGCGTCGTCATCGCCGTCGTCGCCGCCGCGGTCGCGTCGTGACCGCTGCCCGCCAACCCATATCGTCCACCACGGAGGCTCGCGCATGCTGACTGCCATGATCGCCGTTCCGCTCCTGGGCGCGCTGATCGTGGCCTTCCTGCCGCGTGAGCGCACCGTTCTCATCCGCCGCGTCGCACTTGGTCTCTCGATTGTCCCCCTGGCGCTCACCATCATCGTCTGGCTGCGCTACTCGGGCGGTCCGCTGCCGAGCATGATCGAGTCGGTGCCGTGGATCCCCGCGCTCGGCGTCGGCTACAAGGTCGGCGTGGACGGCTTCTCGCTGCCGCTGGTGGCGCTCAGCGCGCTGCTCTTCCCCGTCTCGATGGCCTATCCGCTCGAGCTGCGCGGCCGCGAGCGCACCTACTACGGCCTCTTCCTCTTCCTCGAGGCGGCCTCGCTGGGCGTGTTCCTGGCGCTCGACCTCTTCCTCTTCTTCGTCTTCTGGGACCTCAGCCTGGTCGGCATGTACTTCGTCATCGCCATCTGGGGGCACGGCGACGCGGCCCGGTCGGCGATCAAGTTCTTCATCTACACGCTGACCGGGTCGCTGGCGCTCCTCCTCGGGATCATCGGCCTCTACCTTGCGACCGCGCCGCACACCTTCGACATGATCAGCATCATCCAGGATCCGCCGCTCTCGGGTAGCGGCCTGCGCGCCAGCCTCATCTTCCTCGGCTTCGTCATCGCCTTCGTGGTCAAGTCGCCGCTGGTGCCGCTGCACACCTGGCTGCCGCCTGCGCACGTCGATGCTCCCGGTCCCGGATCGGCGATCCTCGCCGGCGTGCTCCTGAAGATGGGCACCTACGGGTTCATCCGCATCACGCTGCAGATGATGCCGGACACCTTCCGCCGCTATGCCTTCGCGCTGGCCGTGCTCGCGGTGATCAGCCTCATCTACGGGGCGCTGGTCGCCCTCGCGCAGAGCAACCTGAAGCGCCTCATCGCGTACACGAGCATCGCCCACATGGGTCTGGTGGTGCTCGGCATCGCAGCAGCGGGCGGCCTGCTTCTGGGCTCCGAGGACGCGCGACGCATCGCGCTCGACGGCGCCACGCTCGGCATGGTCAGTCACGGGCTCATAACCGGCGCGCTCTTCCTGATCAGCGGCTCGATCTACGCGCGCGCCGGGACCTACGAGATGGACGAGTTCGGCGGCCTCGCGGCCCGCGTGCGCACGATGGGCCTCGCCACCGTGGTCGCCGCGTTCGCCAGTCTCGGCCTGCCTGGTCTCGCCCAGTTCGTCTCCGACGTCGAGATCTTCGTCGGCGCCTTCGCCGTCTACCCGGCGCTCGTGGTCATCAGCCTCGTCGGCATGGTGATCCTGGCGGCTCTGTTCCTGCGCATGCTGAAGAAGGTGTTCCTCGGGCCGCTCCGTGAGCGCTGGCAGGCGATGCCCGACCTCAGCCGGGTCGAGACCGCGGTCATGGTCTCGCTTCTCGTACCGACGCTGATCATCGGCGTCTTCCCCGCCTGGCTGATCGACGTGATCGACGCGACCGCCAAGGCGGTGGTGGCCAGGTGATGCAGGCCGGTGGCATGTCGCTTCGCGCGGTCCTGCCTGAGATCGTCCTCGTCGTCGGGGCGCTCGGGATCCTGTTGTTCGCGCTCTTCGCGCGGCGCCGGGCGCAGCGCTTTGCGGCCCACCTGTCGCTGCTGGTGCTCGCGGCGTCGGCGGCGTCCACGTGGCTCGTGGTCGGGGTCGCCGGGGCAACGACCTTCTTCGGGACGTACGCCATCGATGGGACCGCCGTGTGGGGAAAACTGATCATCCTTGTGACTACGGCGCTCGCCGTGCTCCTCTCCTACGAGTGGTTCGCGACCGACCCGCGCCGCGGCGAGCTGTACACCCTGCTGCTGCTGTCGGCGCTGGGCGCCGTGCTTCTGGCGGGTGCGACCGATCTCATGGAGATGGTGCTCGGCGTGCTCTTGAGCTCAGCCACCGGCTACGTGCTCGTCAGCTACCATCGCCGCTCCGTGCGCTCGCAGGAGGCGGCGATCAAGTACTACCTCCTCGGCGCACTGGCGACCGGGTTCATGCTCTTCGGCGTGGTGCTGCTGTTCGGCCTGGGCGGCAGCACCCTGTTCGGCGCCTGGAGCGCTCCGCTGGGCGACGCCGACGGCTGGGCGCTCGCGGTCGCCCTCGGTCTGATCGCCATCGGACTCTCGTTCAAGATCGGCGCCTTTCCCGCCTATGCCTGGGTGCCGGACGTCGCCGACGGCGCTCCGGCTCCGATGGCGGCGTTCTTGACCGCGGCGCCCAAGGTGGGCGCACTCATCGTGCTGGCGCGCCTCGCCGTCGCCCTGCCCGCCGCCGACGTCGGCTGGCGGCCGCTGGTCGCCGTCCTCGCGGCGGTGACGATGACGCTGGGGAACCTGGCGGCCTTGCGCCAGGACGACGTGCGCCGCCTGCTGGGCTGGTCCTCGATCTCGCAGGCGGGCTACGCGCTGATGGCGGTGGTCGCCCTCGGGCGCAGCGGCCTCGCCGTCCCGTCGCTGATCTACTTCGTCGGCGCCTATGCGCTCGGCAATCTCGCGGCCTTCGGCGTGGTCGTCGAGTTGCGAGGGCTCGCCGATCGCCACAAGTTCGCCGGCCTCTCCCGGACGAGGCCCTGGCTTGCCGCCACGCTTGTCGTCGCCTTTCTCTCCTTCGTCGGCGTGCCCCCGCTCGCCGGGTTCGTCGGCAAGCTCGGGCTGTTCGCCGCCACCATCGAAGCGGGCTATCTCTGGCTCGCGATCCTCGCAGCGGCCAACTCCGTCCTGTCGCTGGCGTACTACTTGCGCGTTCTCGCTCCGGTTTACCTGGGCGAGCCCGGACCGGAGGTCAAGGTGAGCATGGGTCCATGGGCGCGAGTGGGTACGTACGTACCCGCAGCAGCTCTGCTCGCACTCGGCATCGCGGCCCAGCCGATCTGGCGGGCGCTGAGCGATGCCGGATTCTTCCCGCTCCGCTGAGGTGCCCGCCCGCTTCACGCCGCCTTCACACAATCGGGGCACGCTGAAGACGTAGAGAAGAGCAAGCAAGGTGATGAGATGACCTCGGCTCCAAGGGGAGCTGAAGACAGGAGCCGCGACGATCGCATGGCACTGAGAAGGGCCATCGATTTCGTGAACCGCTTCTGACCACGAGGTACGAGTGACAAGACGCAGTGCGTGGCATACCGAGTTTGACTTCCTCGCAAGGAACGCCAATGAGGGCGGTGCACGAGAATGATGGACAACTGGGGCGGTATGGGCTCGAACGGCTGGATCATTACGCTTCTGGTGATCGTGGTCGTGATCGCGGTGATCGTCGCGATCGTCTACCTGGTGCGCGGCTCGGGGACCGGCGGATCCGGTACCGGATCCGCCCCGCCGCAGACCGGACCACGCGCGTCGCCGCAAGACGTCCTCAAGAGGCGCTACGCGGCGGGCGAGATCGATCGTGCGGAGTACGAGCAGAAGATGCGCGACCTGAGCTCCTAGGGCGCGAGACGACCTCGCTCCCTGGCTTCATGGGCTCTTGGGCCGTTGACGGGGACCTCAGCGTGAGACGAACGCTGCGCTCTTGACTGGACGCGCGAGGCGTGGCAAAGGGAGAGACGAGTGAGCGACAACAACAAGATCGTCGTCATCGACGACGAGTCGTCGGTGCGCGAGGTGGTCGAGGCTTACCTCGAAAGAGACGGCTACAACGTCTTCGTCGCCGGCAGCGGTTCTGAAGGCCTCGCGCTCGCCGAGCGCATCCAGCCGGCACTGATCGTCCTTGACCTGATGCTGCCCGACATCTCCGGCGAGGAGATCTGCAGCGAGGTCCGCAGCCGCTCCGACGTGCCGATCCTCATGCTCACGGCTAAGGCCAGCGAAGACGAGCGAGTCGCCGGGCTAGTCTCCGGCGCCGACGACTACCTCGTGAAGCCGTTCAGTCCTCGCGAACTCGTGGCGCGAGTCCGGGCCGTTCTGCGCCGGACACAGAGCGTCGAGACGCCGCTGGTGGAGATACTCTCCTTCGACGAGGGGCGGCTGACGATCGACTCGGTGCGGCACGAGGTGCGCCGGGACGGCAAGGCCGTCGAGCTCACGCCCAACGAGTACAAGCTGCTCGTCACTCTGGCGCGCTATCCCGGCCGCGTCTACTCGCGCTTCGAACTGATCAATCGCGTCCAGGGCTACGACTTCGAGGGCTACGAGCGGACCATCGACGTGCACGTCAAGAACCTGCGCAAGAAGATCGAGCCGGACACCGCTCACCCTCGCTACGTGGAGACGGTGATCGGCGCGGGCTACAGGCTCGTCAAACGGTGAGCCGCTTTCCGCGCCTGGGCCTGCGCGCCCGGCTGGTGATCGCCTTCGTCGGCGTGGCCTTGCTGGCCGCCGACATGGCCACGATCTACTCCAATCTGAATCTGAACAGCCACGTGGCGTCCGCCGCTCATGCACGGCTGACCCGCTCGGCAACGCACTTCGGCGACGTCGCGGCGGTCGTCTACTCTGACAGTGGCGGCTGGACGCAGGCCGCCTTTACGACCCTGCGCCACCTCGCGCGAGTGGACGATCTTGCGGTGGCGATCACCGGAGATGCCGGTCAGGCCGTCCTGACGCTCCCGCCGAGCAAGCCGGCTGAGGCCGGAGCTTCAGCAGGCGCGCCCGTGATGGTCGACGGCCGCCAGATCGGGCGCGTCGTGGTCAGCCAGTCGAATGGCCGGCTCCTGACCGCGGAGGAGAGTCGACTCCGGCAAGAACTCAACCGCATGCATCTCATCGCCGGAGTCACTTCGGCGGCCGTCGCGCTCGTGATCGCGCTGTACCTTGCCCTGACACTGTCGCGCCCGCTGCGACGGATACGAGCCGGCGCCGAAGCCATGGGGGCAGGCGATCTCAGCGCACGCCTCACGGAGACCGGCGACGACGAGATGCGGGCGATCGCGCGCGCACTGAACAGCCTTGCCGGGACGCTTCAACACGAGGAAGAGCTGAGAAAGGAGAGCGTCGCCGACCTCTCGCATGAGCTGCGCACCCCGGCGATGGGGCTTCTGGCGCGCATCGAGGCTGCCCAGGACGGCGTGCTCGCCGACGAAGCAGCCAACCTCGCCGCCATGCACGAGGAGGCCGTTCGCCTGTCCCTCCTGCTCGAGGACCTCTCGGCCCTGGCGGACGCGGAGCGCCCCGGGCTCCTGATCAAACGGGAGCCGGTCGACCTCGCGGCCGTCGCTGCGGCGCAGCGGGACCTCTTCGCCGACAGATTCGCCGACAAAGGGGTCGCGCTTGACGCCGAGCTTCGGCCGGCCGTCGTCGACGGCGATCGGAAGCGCCTCGAGCAGATCGTCGTGAATCTGCTCTCCAATGCGCTGCGATACACGGACGCCGGCGGCAGCGTCCGGGTCCGCGTGCGTACCTCCGAGGGCGAGGCCATCCTCGACGTAGCCGACACCGGCATCGGGATTCCGGCCGGGGACCTGCCGCACGTCTTCACCCGCTTCTGGCGCGGGGAGAAGTCGCGCTCGCGCTCCAAGGGCGGCGCCGGGATCGGCCTCTCGATCGTCCGGGAACTGGTGCGCGCTCACGAGGGTCGCATCACGGTCGAGAGCGAGCCGGGCGCAGGATCCGTCTTTCGGGTCGTGATCCCGGCGCGCCGGCATCGCCGCCTTCACGGAGACGACAGACCCACCACATCGCCTCTTCACCGCCGGCGGTCATGATCTGGTCAAGACGAACGGCCATCCGATGAAAGGCGAGAGCGCATGGGTCTCGGTACCATCCTCCTCATGGCAGTCGCGGCAGCGGTCGTGTTCCTGATGCTCCGAGTCGGCCTTGGCAGTCGCGAGGCGGCGCACGCACGCGCCGCCGTCAGCCCCCCGAACCCGGACGAGCAGGGCCAGACCGAACCCCGAGGCCAAGCAGGCCACGGGCAAGCGGGTGAGGGCGGCAGTCGAAAGGGGCACGGGTGCTGCTAGGCACTTGCCGCGCAGGACTCGCTGAGGCGGACATGCGCGGCGCACGACGGCGCGCCGGCCCTGCCTATCCCCGTCTGAGTGAAGCCGCGGGGTGCACTACCGGCCCCGCGGCTTTGCATGCCGTCACAAGATGGGCAGAAGTCCTTCACGGCGCCTTCACACCCGCGGGGCATCTTGCCTATACAACGACTTGTGAGCACTGCCAGACGCGGCGGCGGTCTCCAGAGAGGACAACGAGATGGGTTTCTACGACATGATGTCGGGCTGGGGTGGCGGCTGGACCAGCTGGACGATGTACCTCGGCATGATCGCTTTCTGGGTCGGCGTCGTCGCCCTCGTCATCTGGGGCGTCAAGGCGCTGGCTGGCCCTACGGCCGCGCGTTCGGCGCCGCATGCGTCCCAGGTGTCCCTCGAGAGCGCCGCGGACGTGCTCAAGCGGCGCTACGCCGCTGGCGAGATCGACGCGGCTGAGTTCGAGCAGAAGAGACGAGATCTCTTCTGAGCTGCCCCGCGGAAGTGCCGCGAGCAAAGCGATCCGAGCCTAGGCCCCGACATCCGTCGGGGCCTTCGCTATGAGGCACGGCGGCGTTGCGGAGTCGCCGCGGCCTGCAGCCTTCGAGACGCACAGTACCGCGACGTCATCAGGCAGCGGACCGCCATTGGCCCCGATGACCGCGCCCAGAACGCGGTCGAGCGCGTGCCCGGCCAACTCGTCTGCCGCCTGATCTTTGGTTTCTGCTTCAAGCCGGACGACCAGCCGCTCCAGGCCAAACCGCTCCTGCGCAGCGTCTCCGAGATGCCCCTCGATCAGCCCGTCCGTGTAGAGCAGCAGGCTCCACGCCGGCGGCAGCACGAGGCTGGTCGTCCGGCACTCGCCGGCACCCGCCAAGCCCAAGGGCGGGCAGGGCCGCAGCGCGACTTGCTCCACACGCCCTCCTGAGATGAGAAGGGGCGCCGGATGTCCAAGAAGCAGAAGCGTCGCACGTGAACCGTCACGCTCGAACCATGCAAGACAGAGCGTTGCGAACGCCTCCGGGGAGGACACCTCTCCGGCAAGCACGTCTGCGAGCGTCGCCACCAACCTTGACTCTGCAACATCTGAGAGGACCAGGGCGCGCCAGCTCGCTCTTAGCATGGCGCCCAGAGCGGCTGCATCCGGTCCGTGGCCGACGACGTCGCCGATCACGACCGCGAGTCTGCCGTCCGGCGTGTCAGCGGCATCGTAGAAATCACCACTGATGCCCAGGCGGTCTTCACTCGGCAGGTAGCGCCAGATGAGATCGAGGTCGCCATGCCGCACTTCGAGATGCGGGAGCAGGCTGGCCTCCAGCCGCGCGTGAAGGAGGGCCGCCTCTTCTTCCGCGGCGCGTCGCGCAGCCCGCTGATGCCGCAGGCGTTCAGCCACCATCCCGGCCAGACTCGCAGACAAGCCCCAGATGACCACGGAGAAGACCGTAGCCGTCAGTGGTGCGGTGTCCCCCCAGGCAGTGACAAAGCCAGAGAAGGCGATCCCGCCCACCACCGCGGCGAGGCAGCCCACGAGCGGGCCGGCGAGTACCGCCGAGGCGACGGCGATGAGAACGGCCAAGGCGCCGATGATGCCCAGGATGTCGTGGTGCGTTTCGGTGAGGCCGAAGAAGGCCATCACGGCCACCTCGAGCGTGGCCGCCGCGAGGGCGACACCGATGCGCATGGTGGTCAGCGAACTGGATGCGCGCGAGGACACGGGCTGTCCTTTCTCCCCGGGCCTACGCATCGGTCCCGGGTGTCTGACTCGTCCTCAAAGACCCGTCTGGGACTCGGCTGCCCTGGCGCCGGAGCTTGAGGAGGGCCCATCGCCGCCGCATACGGTACGTGCTCTCCTCGGACGACAACTCATTGGGCCCGGGATTATCGAGCATCGGGATGAAGACCCTGTGAAGCCGGGCGAGGGACGCGCCCTCCGCCGGCATCCGGAGCCCCTTCACACCGCCTTCATTCCGCCCCCGTACCATGCGTTCCGCTGCGCAAGCGACGGAAGGAGCCGTGTGACCTGGAGATCTCGGACAATCTGCTTTGGGGCCGCGATGGCCCTGATGCTCGTCATCATCGCGGCCCCGGCGCAGGCGTCGCCGGTCTCGGCGAAGAAGTCCCGCCTGCGCGAGGTGCAGGCCAAGCTCGAGAGCGTGGGCGTGCAGGTCTCGAAGGCCGTCGAGGACTACAACCAGGCGCAGTCGCGCCTGCAGGCCACTCAGGCCAGGATCGCGGAGAACCAGCGGCTGCTCAAGGCAGCGACGCACAAGCTCGACCTCGCGAACCAGCAACTGACGGCGCGAGCCCGGGCCCTCTACAAGGCGCCCTCATCGGGCATCGTCGACGCCGTCGTCTCGGCGCGCAGCTTCGACGATCTGGTCGCACAGTTCGATCTGATGCAGCGCCTCGGCAACGGCGACGTGGACACGATCAAGGCCGTGGCGGCGTACCGGCAGGACATCAAGGACCGACGCATGGCCCTTCGCGCCGACGCCAAGGTCGCCGCCCAGCTCGTCGAGAAGCGTGCCTCGGAGAAGGTCAGGATCGTCGCGCTCGAATCTCGGCTCAGGGCCGAGGGCCGGGGCCTTCAGGCCCAGATCAAGCGGCTCCAGGCGCAGCAGCAGGCCGCCGCCGCGGCTGCGGTCGCGGCGACCAATGCCGCGAGTGCTGCAGCTGAGCAGACCTCGAGCGGCGGCGGGAACGGTACGTCGCTGCCGACCGTAGACCCCGGAGGCCCAGGCCATCCCGAGGTCGTCGCCATCGCACAGCGCTACCTCGGCATCCCCTACGTGTGGGGCGGCGCCAGCCCGAACCAAGGATTCGACTGCTCCGGCCTCGTCATGTACGTGTACGCGCAGATCGGTATCCAGCTGTCCCACGGGGCGACCGACCAGCAGCACGCCAGCGCGCCGGTTCCGCTGAACGCGCTTCAGCCGGGCGACCTCGTCTTCTACGGCAACGCCAGCTACAGCTATCACGTCGCCATCTACGTCGGCGGCGGCCGGACCATCGAGGCGGCCCGGACTGGCACACCGGTGAGATACGGAGTCGTCGGATCCGCTTGGACCGGCGGGCGTATCTAGCGCGTGGGCTCGCCCGGCGCAGACCTCGCCGCCTGGTCGAGATCCTTCCAGGTCCCGCTTCGCGAACGACGGCGCGCAATCGCGGGCAGGTGGGCGCGGAGAGCCTCGCCCATGAGCCGTCCCATGTCGCGCGGCGCCGCCTGTACCCCGGCTTCACAACACGAGCAGAACAGCATCACAAGTTCTTCAAAGTGTGCGCGTACACTCTAAACAGTTCGGTCGGGCGCTATCTGATTCGCGACGCTCGCCAACCTGACATCGACAAGGGAGAACCATGAGACGCAGGATGCTCTGGATCGGCGCGGCGGCGCTCGTCGTCGCCCTCAGCGCCGCGACCGTCGCCTTCGCGGCCACGCAGCACTCGAGTACGCACGCCGCGAAAGGCGTGGCCTTCGCCGCGTCGACTGCGGCGCCTAGCGTGGTCCCCGGCGCCTGCGGCGCCCTCATGAACGACCCTGCCGCCTGGAAGGACATGCAGGCCCAGCGCGCCGAGCACCAGGCCGCCATGCAGGCCTGGTTCGACAAGTACGGCGTCGATTCGAACTCCGCTGCCGCACAGGCCGCACTCGACCAGCTGCGCGCCGAACACTGGAACGACATGGGCGAGTTGCTGAAGAAGTACGGCGTCGATCCGGCGGCAACGCCCCGCGGCGGCGCGACCGGCGGCTACGGCGCCGGCATGATGGGTGGCTCGGGCGACGGCGCCGGCATGATGGGTGGCTACTGACGGCCAGAGCTGACGCCCGCGGCTGCTGGCCTCTGAGAATGCGTCCACAGGTGAATACGATGAGCCGGGAGGCTACGACACGATGATGGGGAACGACTACTGCGGCCATGGCGCCGGCTGGGAAGGCTGGGTGATGGTCTTGTTCATGATCGTCTTCGTGGTGGCGGCGGTCATCGCCATCATCTACTTCGTGCGCTATTTCGCGCAGCCGCAGGCGACGCAGGCACAGCTCGCGCAGCCGCAGGCGGCTCAGTTCGTGGCGCCCAGCGCCGCCGCCGTGGCGACCGAGTCGGCGCAAGACATCGTCAGGCGCCGCTACGCCTCTGGCGAGATCGAGCGCGACGAGTACCTGCAGAAGCTCGGTGACCTCTGAGCCGTTGGCGAGTTCGCGACACACCAGCCTCGTCATCGCGCTTGTCGCGATCGCAGTCGCGGTGGCGGCCGCGGTGGCGGTGATCGCCATCGGCACGCATCGCCAGGCCTCGTCGTCCGCGACCGGAGTCTCCCCGCTCGCGATCGGGGAGGCCGTCTTCCAGTCGGGCATCGGCCCCGACGGCCGGCCCGTCCCGCGCAGCGAGAGCCAGGGCCCGACCGGCGGCGGCATGATGGGCGGCGGCATGATGCGCCTCAGCTGCGCCAGCTGCCACGGCACCGACGGGCACGGGCTCACGACGCAGCAGTTCACGAGCCCGGACATCACCTACTCGAACCTCACCGACCCGCAGGGCATGCTCATGCCGGACGGCACCCGCGACGTCACCTACACCGACGCCGGCCTGCGCAGGACGATCACCACCGGCGTCGACCCGGAGGGCAGTCAGCTGCAGTGGCCGATGCCGCAGTGGCAGCTTACCGACCAGGAGTGGACCGGGCTGCTCGCCTACCTCAAGACATTGCACTAGCGCCGGCCACCCAGGCCACTCTCGTAGGCTCGCACGCGATCACGAGGGGATTCCCAGAAGGGAGCCGTCGAGGGGCCGATGCCGAAACCGTGAGCGCCTCGAAGCCGGTGACTTGCCACCCGCCGCGGGCGAAGAGGTGCCGCCGATGTCGCCTTCGGCAAGTTGCTAAGAAGTTGCTAAATCTGCGGGAAACCGCAGGCTCGCACTCGGCCGGAGGGACTGGGCCCTGAACTCAAATGGACCCGAATTGACCCCAAACGCACCCAAATAGCACCCGAGAGTGCGGATTTAGGAAACCTGTGCTCTATCCACTGAGCTACGAGGGCATTGTGCCGATTTGCAGGGGTTTTTCCTCTGCGACAGCCGGACCAGAATACCAGAGTTGCGAAAAGGTTGCTAAATCTGCAGGAAACCTACCATGCGGGAAATCTGCGGGCGAGACTCTCCGCAGCCGCCCGATCCCGGTCTCGCGACAAGTTTACACTGGCCTGAAGTTGGAAATTACGACAATGCCACGCCAATTCTAGTGCGGAGGGAACTACAACATGGACGTCAGAGTGGTGGGACTCAAGGTAGAGGACAAGAAGCACGCGCAGGATGCGTGGAAGACGCTCCACGAGAGGCACGAGGCCGGCGAGACCGACTATGTCGAAGTGCTGGGCCTCTGGAAGAACAAGAAGGGCAAGGTCCACGCCAAGTACTACGGCAACCACTATCGCCTCATCGGCACGGTCGTAGGGCTCTACTTCGGCGTGATCCCGGGCATCATCGGCTACTACGTCGGCCGGCACTACATGTTCAAGGGCAAGGTAGAGACGAAGGCCCTGGACGGGCTCGGCGATTTCGTCGAGAACGGCGGCGCCGCGATCTTCGCCCTGGTGCCCGAGGGCGACGCCGAGCCGCTCGCGGCCTGGTTCCTCGAGACCTACCCCGGCGCCGAGACCGAGATCGTCGACGCCGCGGTCTTCAAGAGCGACCTCGACGCGCTGCAGGCTGAGGCCGAGGCCGCCGGTCCGGACGAGGAGTAGGCCCTTTCCCGTGCTTCGGCAGTAGGGAACAGCCCAGGCCGGGCGACGGCAGCCTCACGAGCACCATGTGACACGGAGGTCCTTGGGCCGCTTTGCCGAGCCGGGCTGCATCGTCGCCAACATGCGGTGCCGATCGGCACCGCATGTTGGCGACTCCGGAGCGAGGCAGCGCATCGCATGAGGAGCACACCGGAGGCAGTGACCGTCGAGACCTCGGAGTCTCATCAGGTACGGCAGGGCGTAGCCGCTCCGCGGATCGGCAGCGTCTATGCAACGGCAATCAGGACGTACCGCCGCCGGTTCGGGGCGGTCGCCCTGGCCGCCGTGATCATCTTCGTGCCTCTGGATGTGCTCTCGAGCCTCATGACCCCGTTGGCCGAGAATCTGAACGAGGCTCGCGACGCTACGCACTATGCGCTGTTTGCGACGGGTCTCGCGATGGGGGCGATCGTGATCATCGTCGGCAGCACCATCTTCGGTGGCGTGATCGAAGGCCTGGCCGCAGCGGAACAGGAGGGCGACAAGACCCCTCTGCGGTCCGTGCTACGACGGCGACCCGTCCTCCGGCTCGCCGTCGCCGGCATCCTCGTCTCCGTCGTGGCCTTGGTCGGGTTCGCGCTCTTCATCGTGCCCGGCTTCATCGTCCTGGTCCTCCTGGCGATCGTCGGGCCTGTGCTCGCCGGCGAGCGCCTCGGCGTCTTTGCGGCGCTGCGCCGTTCCGTGAGCCTGACGAGGCGCCACTTCCTGCTGGTGGCGATCACCGTGACGATTCCCCTCGCGCTGGAAGGCGTGCCCGTCAGGCTGCTCGAGGGCTACTCCTGGTTCGACACGCCGCTGGTCTCCGTCCCGATCGACGTGCTGTCGACGATCGTCTTCGGTGGGATCGTGGGCATGCTCGAGGTGACGCTGGCGCACGCGCTTCGGGCGGAGGACCGACGGCGTCTCCTTGCGCGAGCGCCGGCGGCGTCGCCGGCGGACGAGCAGCAGGCCTGATTGCGCGACGCCTCCGCAACGGAGGCCACGCAAAGCGTGTCGGACCGGCGGGCGGGCCGCGGTGCGGCCGGCCTGGTGTCATCCAGGCCCGTCGCGCCCGGACTCTTCCCGGCGATTCGGACCACGTGGCCGCGGCGGCACGACCGGCTTCGTCTGTCCCCACGCGCAGCGTGCGCCGGTCCTTCTGCGGTCGGCCACCCGGCGCGCTCGGTGCCGAGCGGCACGGCGGTCGCGCCGCGGGGCCGTCGACTCCAGCCGTACCAGGCCGCCAGATGATGGATTCCACGAGATTAGCCTGTTCCAAGGAAAGCAAAGCAGAGAGGGCGAAGCCGGCGGTGCCTGAGTCACCATCTGCCCGGAGGCCACGATGCACGCCGATCTCGACACTCTCTGCACGGTCGTCTATTGCAGGAGCTCGACGAGGTTGGCGTCGGCGAGCGCCGGCTCGCGCATCCCGTCCATAGAGAGCGCGCACGATGCGACGAGAGCATTGCATGGATCACAGAGGCCAAAGGGGTTCTTGGGATCCGGCGCGTAGCCGGCGTGCAGGAAGGAGCCGCAGCGGGGGCAAGCGGGGCGCTCGTGATCGGCGCCTGGCGTGGCATCGCCGAGGCCGCTACGGGCCGAATGTTGACTCCCTGTGGACGTTCTCGCTCCGGGAGCAGAGGCAACGGCGGCAGCCGCAATAGCCAGCGGCGGAGTCGCTGCTCACTCTGAGGGAACTACTTCTACCTCAGCAGCCCAACATCGGCACGATCGCCACACTGCACCAGACTTGCGATCGCTGCAGGTCGTCCCCGGCAAGTTGCCAAGAACCTGCTGATTCTGCAGGGAACCGCAGGCTCGAACAGGCTTGGGGCGCCAGCGGACTGTCGCCAAGCGACCCCAAGTCACCCTCGAAGTACCCCGATCAGCACCCCAAGCTGCGGATTTAGGAAACCTGTGCTCTATCCACTGAGCTACGAGGGCATTGTGCCGATTTACAGGTACTTTGTGTTCCTGCGGCCCGGCAAGAATACCACGAGTTGCCAATGGGCTGCCAAATCTGCAGGAAGCCTGCTGCGCGGGAACGCACGAAGAGGCCGCCGGCGCGGGGCTGTGCCGACGAAATCGGTCGTGACCACCGGGCATGCCGCAGCACGAGGCGATCTTGCGCAGGGTCCGAAACACCGGAGCGAGCGTCGAATTGGGAGCGCGACCTAGCTCGCGTCCAGAGACCCCACGAAGGCCACAAGGTCGGCGGCGACGCGCTCTGCGTCTTCCCAGTAGAAGGCATGACCCCCGCCCTCGTAGACGAGGAGCCGTGCTCCTCGGATCCCCGTCGCGAGGGCTTCCTGCTCGCTGCGCGGCAGGATCGCGTCCTGGTCGCCCCAGACCACGAGCGTCGGCGCCGCGACGTCCCCGATCCGGGGCGAGAGATCGTCCTCGAGCAAGGCTGACATCGTCGCCTTCCACACGAACGCGGGTACCTTCAGGCTCTCCTGGACCAGGGTCTCGATCACGGCCTCTGGCACGGGCTGCACCACTATCGACTCGATGAAGTCGCGCACGAAGCCGGGGTCGATGGGATCCTCCAACAGCGAGAGCGTCGCGTCCCAGGCCTCGCGCACGCCGGGCTTGTCGCTGAGCCTGAGCGGTGAGCCGAGGAGCACCAGGCCGAGGATGCGCTCGGGGTGGTCGAGGGCGAGCCGCAGGGCGACCTGACCACCGCTGGAGGCCCCGACAACGACGGCCGCCTCGATGCGCAGCGCATCCATGAACGCCGCGAGGTCGCCGGCGAAGTCGGCTGACCGATAACCAGACTCCGGTCGGCTGGCGTCGCCGTGACCGCGCAGCGTTGGGGCGACGGCGTGGATGGCGTCGGGCAGGTACGCGAGCAGCGCCTCGAAGGCGCGCCCCGAGTCGCCCACGGCGTGCACGAGCAGGACCGCGCATGCTGCTGGATCGCCCTGCTCCATGTAGGGCATCCGCACGCCGCTGGCCAGCTCGACCGCGGCCAAGGTGCGCCTCATGGTCACCCCCTCGCTCGACACGGACAGAGATGCCTTATGCAATTCCCCGCTCGGCTCCCGGGAACACGCTCACAGGCCTTCGCTCGCTGACTGAAGGTGGCAGAACCACCCTCAAGGCCTGGAGGCGAAACACAGGTCCTGGAGCGGCCGCTCTTGCGATTGCGCACCAGCAACGCGCTGCGTCCCGGCTCGAGGCGGAGCCTGAATCGAGGCGCCCTCTCCCTCCGGCGCCGGCGGCATCCCCCCGCAGGGGCATGCGCCGGCGCCGAAGTCCTCCCATGGGTGACCCCAGGTTCAGCCCTGCGGGTGACGACCGGCGGCGGGCGCGGCCGTAGGCTCTCCTCAGGTCAACGCGCTCAGGGGGGAGCTGACGTGATGAAGGACATGGGGACGAGACTCTCGACACTCTGGATCGTGGTCATGTTCAACATGGTCTTCGCGGATATCCTGAGCTTCATCAAGCCTGGAGTTCTGCAGGAACTGTGGGCCGGACAAGCGGGCGTGCAGGTCACTCCAGGGGTGCTGCTGGTGTTCGCGATCCTCATAGAGATCCCGATCGCGATGATCTTTGCGTCTCGCGTCCTGAAGCCGGAGCCCAACCGCTGGGCGAACACCGCTGCCGCGGTAGTCACCACCGCGTTCGTCGTCGGCGGCGGGTCGCTGACTCCTCACTACGTGTTCTTCGCGGCCGTAGAAGTCGCGTGCATGGCGCTGATCGTCTGGTCCGTCTGGACGCGGCGCAACCCAGTAACCGATTGAGGAAGGGCGGCATGGCTCTCAACGACTACCCCATCGATATCCGCGCTCACTACCCCGAA
Organism: Thermoleophilia bacterium; assembly: GCA_035686425.1. Classification (GTDB taxonomy): domain Bacteria; phylum Actinomycetota; class Thermoleophilia; order UBA2241; family UBA2241; genus CAIXSE01. The sequence goes on along the minus strand of DASRZL010000144.1, from coordinate 39 downwards.
CGCAGCTCACGTGGATGGGCCACGCTCACGATCCTGCTG
>DASRZL010000143.1:0-5494 GCA_035686425.1 Thermoleophilia bacterium | reverse complement strand
GTGATGTGCGCCGCCGCGTGCACGCCGCCGGTGTGCCCGAGATCGTGGAGCACCGGGCTGTAGATCGCCGTCGGCGTGAGCAGCACGTCGCCGACCGTGGCGCGCGGGTCGTAGCACGGGCCGAAGCCCTCGCCGGGCGTGATGCACAGCCCGACGCCCCCGCCCTCGCTGATGAAGTTGCTCTCGAGGGCGATCGCGTGCTCCTCGAGCAGGTGACGGATGAGGCTGAAACCGTTGCTGTGCACGCCGGTGGAGTCGATGCCGACGAGGACGTCACCCTCCTCGACGAGCTGTGGCCCCCAGAGCTCGTCGCGCTCGGCGAGGCCGACGGCGAAGCCGGCCATGTCGAAGTCGCCGTCAGGGAACTGGCCCGGATGCTCGGCGGTCTCGCCGCCGAGGAGCACGCACCGGGCGCGCAGGCAGCCCTCGTCCACGCCGGCGACGATGTCGGCGACCTCCTCGGGGACCACGCTGCCGACCACCAGGTAGTCGAGGAAGAAGAGGGGCACGGCGCCGCAGGCGGAGACGTCGTTCACGCTCATAGCGACCAGGTCGATGCCGATGGTGTCGAGCCGGCCGACACGGCGGGCGATCTCGATCTTGGTGCCGACGCCGTCGGTGCCGGCCACCAGCACGGGGTCCTTGAGCCGCGGCAGGCGCATGGCGCCGCCGAACCCGCCGAGGCCGCCGAGGACGAGCGGGTTCTGCGTGCTCTTCAGCCGCTTCTTCATGAGCTCGACGGCGCGGTTGCCCGCCTCGACGTCGACGCCGGACTTCTTGTACGTGAACCCTTGTTCGTCCGCCATGCCGCTCCCCGGTCGCTTGCCCGGCTCAGTCTACGTCCTGCCTCGGCCTGCCTTCCAGTAGCCGGTCGCTTTCCCTGGGGGCGGGCTCGTCGTACCATCGCGGGATGGGGCATGGACTGAACTGCACGCGTAGTGCGGCGACGATGGTCTTCGTCGTCCTCGCCGCCGCGCTCGTTTGTCTCGTTGCGTCGTGGCAGGTAGAGGCCCTGCGCCGTGGCGGGATCGTCCAGCCCAGCTACGATCGCACGTTCAAGTGCGACCTCGTCGAGCGGCTGCCGGAGCCGCCCGAGCTCGTGATCTTCGGGGGCTCGCGGGCGCTGCGCTTCGAGCCCTCCGCCGCCGAGGGGCTCACCGGTCTGCATACCTTCAACTTCGCCGTCCAGAACAGCCGGCCGGAGGACGCCTACGCCATGGCGCGGTACCTGTTCTGGCGGGCGCCCAGCGTGAAGCTCCGCTGCTTCTGGGCGCTCCAGGCGACGACGCTGTCCGATTCGCCTCTCCATCCGGGGCTTCTGGCCGAGCAGCGGCTCAATCAGTTCCTGCCGGGCTATCTGCTCGCCGAGCAACGCGAAGCGGGCATGAGGACGGAGGGGCGCGAGCTGAATCCCGACAACGAGTACAGCGTGCGCGGCCTGCTCGTTCGCAACGGCTACGACATGCGTCTCGAGCGTGGCGTGTCGTTCGAGAAGACGCTGCGCGGCTACCTCGCCAAGATGGTGCCGCGGGCGGGCTCACCAGGGCAGTACGGGCAGTCGCGCGCCCGCACCTACTTCGAGCGCACGCTCAAGCTCTTCAATCTGCACGACGTCGAACCCGTGCTCGTGATCATGCCGTACCACCCGGAGGCGCTGTCCGCCTTCCGCGCGGTGGGGTGGGACGAGAAGGAGGACGCGTTCAAGACCTATCTGGAGAGCCTGCGCGGTGAGTACCGCTTCCACCTGCTCGACTACACCGAGCTCGCCGCGTTCCGTGGGGACGCCGGCGCGTTCTACGACGGCTCCCACGTCAAGGCCGCCAACGCGCGCCGCATCCTCCGTCGCGCCGTCAAGGACGCGCCGGCCGCCTTTCGCTGACACCGGCGCGCCAAGCTCGCCCAAGCCCGATGCTGGCCAGCCCGGACCGGCTGCGGTATGGTTCGCTGACCATCGGGTAATGGGCAGCCCGCGAGCAACTCTTCGCAAGTCTTGCTCGAAGCTGGGTGCAACGGGAGGGACACGTGCCTCGTACAGACGCGAAGAGACATCTCGGCCTGCACTTCCGCGTGCGACCGTTGCTGGTGGGGTTCTTCGTGAGCGCGCTGTCCCTCGCTCTGACCGTCCTCGTCGTGCCGCACGTGTTCTATTCGGGCGACTACCCAGTTCTCTCGTGGTTCCTCATCAGTGCGGTCTTCGGGCTCCTCATGGCCTTTGTCAAACCGCTGCTGCAACTGGTGCTCCTGCCCCTCCTCTTCGTCTCGTTCGGCCTCGTCATCGTGCTGATCAACACGATCGTCCTCTGGCTGCTCGCCCTCTTGTTCCCCGCTCGCTTTCACTACGATCACTTGATCTGGTTGGTCGTCGCCGGCCTCGTCAGCGGGTTTCTGATCACCTTGTTCGCCGATCTGTTCGGTCTGTCTCCGCCGATCATCGAGGGCGGGACGGCGGCGCTCCGCGAGGAGATGGCGCGCGCCAAACCCGGCCACGTCGAGGAGCAGTTGCTGGAAGCGGCCAGCCGGGGCAAGCAGAAGCACGACGGCGGTCGCTCCGAGTCTGATTCGGAGCCCACCGGGGAGGAACGGCCATGAGGCGCTCCACGGTGGACAAACTCCGCGAGGACCTGCGCCTGCAGCAGGTGTACAACACGCTCCTCCGGTACGGGTACGACACGGTCCTGGGGAGGACCGCCTACGTCGGTGGCTTTCGGCATGCGATGGAGACCTGGGTCTGGCGCCTGCCCAGGGGCTGGGAGGGGCCGAGCCCCGCGGTGAAGGTCCGCCTCATGCTGGAGGAGCTCGGGCCCACCTACGTGAAGATCGGCCAGATCGTTTCGAGCCAGGCGGCCGTGCTCCCCGTCGACATGGCGGCGGAGCTCTCCAAGCTGCAGGACGCCGTACCGCCGTTCCCCGCCGATCAGGTCCGCGAGCGCATCATCGAGGAGTTGGGCGCGCCGCCCGAGGAGCTCTACGCCGCATTCGAACCAGAGCCGTTCGCGGCGGCCTCCACCGCCCAGGTCCACCGCGCCACGATGCACGACGGCACTCTGGTGGCGGTCAAGGTCCAGCGCCCGCAGATCACGACCCAGATCCGCGCCGACCTCGGCATCCTGCAGAACGCGGCGAGCGTAGCCGCGAAGAGGTCTGAGTCGGTGCGGTCGCTGGACATCGTCGGCATGCTCGAGCAGTTCTCGTCGGGCGTCCTCGAGGAGCTCGACTACCGGGGGGAGGCCTACAACGCTCTCCGGCTCGCCGAGAACATGCAGGCGCTCCCGGGCGTGCATGTGCCGGCCGTCTACACCGATCTGTCGACCTCCAAGATGATCACCCAGGAGTTCGTCAAGGGGGTGAAGGTCAGCGACGTCGAGGCTATCGAGAATGCGGGCCTCGACCGCGACGAGATCGCCCTCAACGCGCTGCGTGCGCTCATCAAGCAGCTGCCCGTGGATGGCTTCTTCCACGCCGACCCGCATCCCGGCAACTTGCTCGTCGATCTGGACACGGGAGTGCTCACCTTCATCGATCTCGGGATGATGGGAGAGCTCGACCTGCAGAAACGGCTGCGTCTCGCCCAGCTCATGGTCGTCGCCCAACAGGGGAGCGTGGACGGCATGGCCGACGCGCTTCGCGGCATGAGCACCCCGTTCAAGGGCGAAGTCGACGAGAAGGCCTTCCGGCGGGCCTTCGCCCGTCGCATGGGGCGCTACATGGGCCACGGTCAGGTCGCCTCGTTCGGCCAGGTGGCCAACGAGGGCTTCGAGTTGCTGCGTATCCATGGGCTGCGGCTCGACGCGGACCTGACTCTGGCGGTGAAGGCGCTGGTGCAGACCGAGAGTGTCGCCCGCGCGCTTTCCACCGGCAGCGGCCTGCTCTCGCAAGGCGTGCCGCTGCTCAAGGATATGGCGCTCGAGAGCATCAGCGGTGAGAAGATCGTGGACGAGGCCAAGAAGCAGGTGATCGGGGTGGCGGGGCAGGTCATCGAGCGCATCCCGACGCTCACCGAGGCCACGGCGAAGTGGCTCGACCAGTATCAGAAGGGCCGCTTCGAGGTCACGATCGACACGTCGCAACTCTCGAAGGAGGTCACCCGGCTCACGCGTCTCGGTCGGGAGATCGTCATCGCCGTCATGCTGGTCGGGATGCTGGTCGGGTCCGCGATCGCCTCCTACGGCATCGCGGCGGTGCAGCTCGACGGCCGGATCTGGGACTTTCTCGAGCGTATCGCGCCCCTCGGCTTCGTCGTGTCGCTGATCTTGAGCTTCCTCATCGTGCTCCGGCTGACGTGGCGCTGGATGCGCGGGCAGTCGGCAGACCAGGACTGAGGGCCGACCCGGCTCGGCCGGTCGCTGGATGCCGACGCGGGGACAGCAAGAGGGGCGCCGGCGGCATTCCGCCGGCGCCCCTCTTGCTGTCCCCTTCAGGTCTGCGCGGGAAGGTCGATCTCGCGGGGACCCGGCGGTGCTCCGCCGGCCGGGTCCGGCGGCCCGTGCGACGCGGCGTCTGCCACGCCCTCGGCCGCGGGCACCGGTCCGAAGAGCCCGATCGCCTTGCACTTCTCGTAGGCGTCGAGGGCGATCTTCACGAACGGCGCCGCGAAGACGCCGCCCACGGCGCCGAAGAGGATGCCGCCGGCCGTGGTCGCGAACAGCACGACCAGCGGGTGCAGGTTGAGCGCCGAGCCCAGGGCGAACTGCGAGACCACCGTCTGCAAGAAGCCATTCGCGATGATCACGATGATCAGCATCGGGATCGCCATCGAGGTCCCGCCGGCGCCGTAGGCGATGAGCACCGTGAACGCGCCGCTGATGATCGCGCCGAAGTACGGCACGTAGTTCATGAGCCAGGCGACGATGGCGAGGGTGCCAGCCATCGGCACGCCGACGACGAGCGCGCCGATGCCGATGACCGCTGCGTTGAACAGGCCGACGATGGTGCTGCCCCAGATGTAGCCGCGGAAGAAGCGCGCACCGTCGGCGATGATCCCGTAGGCCGTGGGCTGGGGAATGGGGGGCAGGTGCTTCGAGGCCCATGCCCCGATCTCACGGCCGCGGATCAGCACCCAGACGCCTATGTTGATACTGATGAAGATGCCGAAGAGGAGGCTGCCGACGTTGCCGATGAAGGTGCCGATCGCGCCGGCTGCACCGCTCGAGAGGCTCTTCAGTGCGCTCTGCACTTCGGACTTGACTTGGTCGGCCTGATCCTTCGACACGGTGGTCGTCGAGCTGAGCGACTTCTGGAGGGAACTCACAGCAGCATCGACGTTCTGCTGGATGGTCGGCACCTGTTTCACGAGGCCGTTCACGATCACGAGCCCGATGAGGATGGCGAGGACGATGCTGAGTGCGACGACGATCAGCGCTCCGAGCGACCGGCGGAAATGGTGGCGCTGGAGCCAGTCGACGACGGGGAGGAACGTGGCGCCGAGGAGGACCGCGAAGAGGGCGGCGAGAACGAGGAGCTTCGTCGCCGCCATCACCGCGAAGAGCACCACGAT
>DASRZL010000142.1:0-9998 GCA_035686425.1 Thermoleophilia bacterium | reverse complement strand
GAATTGTGGTGGCGAGGGTCAGAATTGAACTGACGACACCACGATTTTCAGTCGTGTGCTCTACCAACTGAGCTACCTCGCCACCGAGAGAGCATGGCTCCCGGAAAAGCCTCGCCATGCTATCCGCGAGGCTGCAGGCGGTCAACCTGAGGGCGCCGCGTGAGGCGCGGTGCAGAGCCCCGCGCTAGGCGCCGCCCAAGGCGCCGTGCAGAGCCCCGCGTGAGGCGCCGCCCAAGGCCCCGCTTGAGGCGCCGCGTGAGGCGCCGCCCAGATCGACCGCCGAGCGGCGCCTCAGCCTTCGGATGTGTCCAGCTCGGACTGCAGGATCACACGCTCGGGCTCCTCTTCCGGAAGGAAGACCTTGATGAGCTCGCGCTCCCTGCCGGGTGGCAGCAGGCAGAGCACGTAGTCGCCGGGGAGGATCTCCGTGGACCCGCGCGCGACCAGCGCCTTGCCGGCGCGCACGATCGCGGCGAGCAGGACGCCCTCGGGGAGATCGATGTCCTGCACGTGGGTGTTCGCGAACGGCGACGTGTCACCCACCTCCAGCTCCACCAACTCGAGGTTCTGCTTGCGCAGCGAGAGCAGGTGCACGAACTTGTGCACCGGCAGCTCGTGCATGATCAGGTTGAGCAGCGCCGTGGTGGCGCAGATCGTGGCCTCTACGCCGAGCAGATCGAAGGTAGGCTGGTTGAAGGGGTTGTTGACGCGCGCCACGACCTTGGGCACGCCGAACTTCAGCTTGGCGACCTGCGAGATGATGATGTTGTCCTCGTCATCGCCGGTGACCGCCACGACCATGTCGCAACGGCCGATGCCGGCCTTCTCGAGCACCCACACCTCCGTCCCGTCGCCGAAGACCAGCGCCTCGTCACCGAGCTCTTCGGCGATGATGCTGAAGCGCGACGGCCGTTGCTCGATGAGGACGATCTCGTGCCCGAGCCGCGTCAACTGCCGCGCGGTGTTGAGCCCGACCTTGCCGCCACCCACGATCAGCACGAACATGGCTCAGCCCTCCGGAACGGGGAGTTGACAAGCGCGCACGGCGTCGAACAGCGCGATGCGCACATCGCGCGTGGGGCACACGGTGCGGATCCCGGCCTGGGCGAACAGCTCGGCGCGCAGCGGGTCGTAGACGCGGGCGACCACGCAGCGGATGCCGTACTTCTTCTGCGCCACCTGCGCGATCACGATGTTGGTGTTGTCCCCATCGGTGCAGGCGACGAACGCGACCGCCTCTTCGATGCCGGCTTCGCGGAGCGTCGCCCAATCCAGGGCCCGCCCGATCACGAACTCGCCGGGGAAGTCGTCGCCGAGCAGGTGGAACGCGTCGGGGCTCTCATCGATGATCGAGACGTCGAACCCCTGCGTCACCAGGTCTCGGGCGAGGCCGGACCCCACACGGCCGCACCCGGCGATCACGACATGCATTACGCTCTCCTCAGTTCTTCACGCCCGGGCCGACCGGCCCGCCGCCCGAGGCGGCGGGGGGCGTCGGCCCCCGCTTCTCGAGCGTGTCGTTCACGCTCGAGCCTTCCGTAGGATAGTCCTTCGGGACCAGATTGAGGAGGACTTCACAGGGAGCGTGGTCGAGCACGAAGTCGGTCGTCCTCCCGAAGATCAGGTTGCCGATGCGGCGCTTGCGCGTGGTCCCCAGGATGATGACCTCGCTGCGCCGCGTCGCCGCCTCCTCGCAAATCGCTCGCCCCGCCTGCCGCGCCGTCACCACGTGCGGTGTGAACTTGACCTTGAACTGCGAGGCGATGATCCCAGCGGCTGCGAGCACTGTGTCCGCCTTTGCGCGCTCGTTGACGAGGCCCGCGTCCAGGGGCAGGTTCAGCGGGACCTCGATCACGTACAGGCCGTCGATCGCGGACTTCTTCTCCGTCGCGAGCTGGCAGGCGAGCACCATCATCTCGTCGCTGATGCGCGAGCCCGTGATGGGCGCGAGGATCTGGTGGTAGTCGATATCGGCCTGCATGCTGATGGGCACCACGACCTTGGCGACCGACCTGGTCAGCGAGTACCCCTTGGCCTTGCGGTAGGCGACGTACATGAGCAGGCCGACGCCCATCCAGATGAAGCCGATGAGCCGGCCCATCGGATGCGTGGCGACGACCACGCACCACACCGTGAACGTCCCGAGACCGCCGACGACCGCCAGCACCGGCAGAGACATCTTGCCGATCGTGATGTTGAGCGGCGTGCGGAAGGGCCGCCACGTGTCGGGCTCCTTGTGGCGCAGCCAGATCACCGACACGTGCGCGACCGTGAATGAGATCATGGCGCCGAAGGCGTACAGGTCGGCGAGCAGCTTGATGGTGTCGCCCGGCAGCATGAGCAGGACGCAGGCGACCGCCCCGAAGCCGATGATGGCGACGTACGGCGTCATGCGCTTCGGGTGCACGCGGCCGAGGATCGGCGGCACCTGCCGATGCTGCCCGAGGGAATAGGCGAGCCTGGACACGCCGATCAGACCGGCATTGGTGGCGATCAGCAGGATGGTGGCCGCCAGGATCCCTACCCAGGGCATGAGGATCGCCTTGAGCCAGTCGACGTTGGTCGGCAGGTAGCGCACGATGCCGACGACCGGGTCTTCCTTGTAGACGCTGCCGAGCAACGAACCGTAGACCTTCGTGTAGCGCTGCCCGTCGCGCACGAACACCTCGGCGCCGGGCTTCTCCGGCGCCGTGACCCAGCCCCCGTCTTCCTTCTGCACGGCCGGGACGTACACGTCCCGGCCCTGGTTGCCGGGCGGCGGTGCGCCCTTGAAGAGGAACGGCCCGTTCGGCTCGTCCTTGCTCTTCGCGACGACGGCGATCTGCGCGGTCTTTCCCGTCGAGGCGTCGACGGGCAGCACGTTCGCCTTCACCGGCATGGCGGAGAGCGCCGTCATCGAGATGCCGAGGTACACGACCAGCACGGCGACCAGGACGTAGTTGATCGCGCGGGGCACGTCGCGGTCGGGGTGGGTCGCCTCCTCGGCCATGTTGGAGACGGTCTCGATGCCCGTGTAGGCGATGGTGCCGATCGAGACGCCGTAGATGAGCTGGGTCCACGTCGGCGCGACTCCCAGATGGATCTGATCGATCAGCAACCGGGGCGCGAGCAGCAGGACGACGCCGATGACCATCAGCAGGACCTGGGTCGCGAGGTCCAGCAGAGCGAGGATGATGTTGAGGCGCGCCGCCTCCTTGATGCCGACCACGTTGATCGCCACCAGGAAGACGATCGTGACGATGCCCCCGATGGAGTTGTACGGCTGCGTCTTGAGGACAGGCCAGAAGACGGCGAGGTAGTTGGGCACGAAGTAGGCGCTGATCGCCACGGTGACGATGTAGTCGAGCATCAGCGCCCAGCCGGCGGCGAAGCTCACGAGCTCGTTGAAGGCGCGGCGGGCGAAGCTGGAAGAGCCGCCGGCCTCCGGCACCATCGCCGTGGCCTCCGCGTACGACCACGCGGTCGTGCAGAACAGCAGGCCCGTGATCAGGAAGACGGCGGGCGTGACCCCCAGCGCGTACAGCGCGACGACGCCGAGTGCGTAGTAGATGGAGGAGCCCACGTTGCCGTAGGCGGTGCTGAAGAGCGCGGGAACGCCGAGGACCTTCTGCAGGCCCTGCCCCTCACGATGCTTCCTACGCGCCATCGCCCCAGCCCTCCGGCGTCACCTCAGCGTCCACCAGCGCAGCGCGGCGAACACGATCAGGAGTATGCCGGCGAAGAGCTGGATGGAAGGCGGCCACACGCCGCCCCACGCGCCCCGCACGATGAGCAGGACGCCGAGCGCCCCGGTGATGATGATGATGATCTGTCGTGTCTTCAGCATATCCAGAATGAGGCCGGCCCGCCGTTGGCGAGCCGGCCTCTGGAAGTCGAATGTACCACCGCCCGCGAAGCCGCACAAACGGCCCCGATCGGTCCTCTCGCGGGCGCAGAGCAGGGTGGGACGGCGAAGGCGCGGCGGGCGGCCTTTCAGCCGCCCGCCGCGCCTCGAACGCTCCGGATCTTCCCGGAGTGTCTGGTTCGTTGCGCCCTACTTGATGAGGAACGGGATGATGAGCAGGGCCACGATGTTGATGACCTTGATCATCGGGTTGATGGCCGGGCCGGCGGTGTCTTTGTAGGGGTCGCCGACGGTGTCGCCGGTGACGGCGGCCGCGTGGGCGTCGGAGCCCTTGCCGCCGTACTCGCCGTCCTCGATGAGCTTCTTGGCGTTGTCCCAGGCGCCGCCACCGCTGGTCATGCTGATGGCCATGAAGATACCGGTGATGATGCAGCCCATGAGCACGCCGGCAAGCACCTCGTAACCGTGCTGGCGGAACACCAGGGCGACGATGACCGGCGTGAGCACCGGGATCGCCGCCGGCAGAAGCATCTTCTGGATCGCCGACTTGGTGACGATGTCGACGGCTCTGGCGTAGTCAGGCTTGCCACTGCCGTCCATGATGCCCTTGATCTCGCGGAACTGGCGGCGGACTTCCTCCACGACCTGGCCGCCCGCAACGCCCACGGCCTTCATACAGAGTGAAGCGAACAGGTAGGGCAGCAGGCCGCCGATGAAGAGGCCGGCCAGGACCCACGGGTTGTCGACGGCGAACGACAGCGTGTCCGTGAAGTCGTACTTCTCGAGGAAGTGCTGCTGAAGGTCGAGCGTGTAGGAGACGAAGAGGATGAGGGCGGCGAACCCGGCGGAGCCGATGGCGTAGCCTTTGGTGATGGCCTTGGTCGTGTTGCCGACGGCGTCGAGCGGATCGGTGGTCTGACGGACCGCCTCGGGCATGTCGGCCATCTCGGCGATGCCACCGGCGTTGTCGGTGATCGGTCCGTAGGCGTCGATGGCGACGATGATGCCGGTCATGGAGAGCATCGACATGACGGCGACGGCGATACCGTAGAGGCCGGCGAGCTGGTAGGTCACCAGGATGCCGGCGGCGATGACGAGCACGGGCAAAGCCGTGGACTGCATGGATATCGCGAGACCCTGGATGATGTTGGTGGCGTGCCCGGTGATGCTCGCCTTGGCGATGCTCTTGACCGGGTTGTAGCGGCTGGCGGTGTAGTACTCGGTGATGACGACGATGAGGGCGGTGACGACGATGCCGGTGACCGCCGCGAAGAACAGCCGCGGCACGCTGGGCACACCGAAGAGCTTGGCGGTGGCGCCGCCCATCATCCACAGCGTGACCGGGTAGAACAGCGCGATCGCGATGCCTGCGGCAACGGCAAGGCCCTTGTAGAGGGCGTTCATGATGTTGTCGGTCTTGCCGAGGCGCACGAAGAAGGTGCCGATGATGCTCGCGATGATCGACACGCCGCCGAGGACCAGTGGATAGAGGATAGCCGGCTCGTAGACCCACTCGCCCTTGAAGATCATCACGGCGCTCTCGCTGATGCCGGCGGCCCCCGCCTTCACGGTGAACGTCAGGAAGGCGAGCAGCATCGCCGCGACGGCGGTGACCGCGTAGGTCTCGAAGAGGTCGGCCGCCATGCCGGCGCAGTCGCCGACGTTGTCGCCCACGTTGTCGGCGATCACGGCCGGGTTGCGCGGGTCGTCCTCGGGGATGCCCGCCTCGACCTTGCCGACGAGGTCGGCGCCGACGTCGGCGGCCTTGGTGAAGATGCCGCCGCCGACACGCGCGAAGACGCTGATGAGACTGCCGCCGAAGCCGAGACCGACGAGGGCGGCGACATCGCCGGTGGCCCAGTAATAGCCGGACACGCCGAGCAGCGCCAGGCCCACCACGAACAGCCCGGTGACGGCGCCGCCACGGAAGGCGACGGTGAGTGCCGGGCCGAGGCCCTTGCGCGCCGCCTCGGCGGTGCGCACGTTGACGCGCACGCTGACCATCATGCCGATATAGCCGGCGGCGGCCGAGAGCACGGCGCCGACGACGAAGCCGGCGGCGGCGTGCCAGCCGTAGGTCCAGTCGCGGCCGAGGCCAAGGCCCACGAGCAGCACGACGAAGACCACGGCGCCGACCACGGCGATGGTGCGGTACTGGCGATTGAGGTAGGCCCTGGCGCCCTCCTGCACGGCGCCGGCGACCTCCTGCATCTTCTCGTTGCCGGCCGGCAGCTTGAGCAGCCAGCGGATCAGCAGGACGCCGTAGATCACGGCGATCAGCCCACAGACGATCGCCACGAGAATGGCGTTGTTCGATACGAACGAAGACACTGCGTTGCTCCTTTCTGGAACCCCTCACCACGCGGGCGCCGGCGGGCGCCCGTGGTTCTTGCCCCTACCCCAGATACTTGCCGATGAGCAGTTCGAGCTTCTCTCGCGTCGCGCCCGGAATGAGCTCTGCCGGCGTGTTGATGGCGAACTCTACCGCATGCCGGCAGCTGCAGTCGCGCCCGTGGTCGAGAGCGCCGACCGCGCTGCGGACGATAGCCTGTGCGGTCACGACGTTACGCCGGACGTTGCCCAGGACCTGTTCCAGCGTCACGTCTTCTTCGCCTTCGTACCACACGTCGTAGTCGGTGACCATCGCCATGGTGGCGTAACAGAGCTCGGCCTCACGCGCCAGTTTGGCCTCCTGCAGGTTCGTCATCCCGATGATGTCGAAGCCCAACTGCCGGTAGACGTTGCTCTCCGCGCGCGTGCTGAACTGGGGACCCTCGATGCAGACGTAGGTGCCGCCCTCGTGCACGGTGGCGCCGACCTGACGCCCCGCCTCCACGATCAGCTTGCTCGTGTACGGGCAGAACGGGTCGGCAAAACCCATGTGGACGACGACGCCGTCGCCGAAGAAGGTGCTCGGCCGCGCCTTGGTGCGGTCATACAACTGGTCGGGGACCACCACGTCGAGCGGCTCGAGCTCTTCACGGAGGCTGCCGACGGCGCTGGCGGAGAGCACGTAGTGCACCCCCAGCGCCTTCATGCCCCAGATGTTGGCGCGGTAGTTGACCTCGCCCGGCAGGATCCTGTGGCCGCGCGCGTGGCGCGGCAGGAAGGCGACGCTGACGCCGTCGATCTCGCCGAGGAAGTAGGAGTCCGACGGAGCTCCGAACGGCGTGTCGAGGACGACCTCCCGAGCGTTCTCGAGCAGCTCGTAGAACCCGGAACCGCCGATGACGCCTACGCTTGCAGACTCGCTGACTGCGGCCAAGACCGCCTCCCTTCCGAGGTTACGCCGCGCGAAGTATACAGGGATGATACACGCCTACACGCGCCGAGCCCACGCGTCCGATATGCGGATGCCGTGACCGTATGGAGAAACGGACCCGTAGGGCACGCCGGGTTAGCCGTGATGTACACCCGCCCTCCGCGAGCGGCGCAGGCCGAGGTGATAATCTTCCCCTCACACGCATCTGCCCGGCCGACTCGCGACGCCTCGCGCGACCGCGGAGGGGCCGGCTTCTGCCGCGCAAAGGAGCGAACGGTGCCCAAGAACAAGGTCGTGCCCATCGAAGAGGCGATGTCCCACGTCGAGAGCGGCATGAGCATCGCCGTCGGCGGGTTCATCGGGCAGGGCGACCCCCTGACCCTCATCGACCACCTCAAGACCATGGACGTCACCGAGCTCACGATCTATGAGAACGATGGCGGCTACCACGATCGCGGCACCGTCGAGCTGGCGCGGCAGGGCAAGATCAAGAAGATCGTCGCCAGTCACGTCGGCACCACGCCCGACTACGCCCGGCTCATGAACGAGGGCAAGATCGAGGTCGAGCCCACGCCGCAGGGTACGCTCGCCGAGATGCTCCGCTGCGGCGGCGCCGGCCTCGGCGGCTTCCTCACGCCCACCGGCGTCGGCACCGTAGCGGAGAAGGGCAAGCAGGTCATCGAGCTGGACGGCCGCAAGTACATCCTGGTGCCGGCGGTCAAGTGCGACATCGCCATCATCCGCGCGCACGCGGGAGATACCTGGGGCAACCTCATCTACCGCGGCACGTCGCGGAACTTCAACGTGCCCGCCGCCACGTGCGCCGACTACGTGATCGCCGAGGTCGAGAACCTCTACACGCTCGGCGAGCTCGATCCCAACGCCATCCACACCTCGGGGATCTTCGTCGACGCCGTGGTCCGCGCGAATATCGACTACTGCGTCCTGCGCGAGGAGAAGTTCAATGGCCAGTGATGCCAAGAAGACCATCGCCGCCCGTGCCGCCCGGGATCTCGGGGACGGGCAGATCATCAACCTGGGCATCGGCCTGCCGACGCTGATCGCCAATTACGTGCCCGAGGGCCTCGACGTCATCATCCAGACCGAGAACGGCGCCATCGGCGTCGGGCCGGCGCCGGACGCCGGTTGCGAGGATCGGGACCGGGCCAACGCCGGCAACCAGCCGATCACGCTCATCCCCGGCGGCAGCTTCTTCGATTCTGCGACCTCCTTCGGCATGATCCGCGGCGGGCACCTGGACGCCACCTTCCTCGGCACGCTGCAGGTGGACGAGAAGGGCAACATCGCCAACTGGATCGTGCCCGGCAAGATGCTCGCCGGCATGGGCGGGGCCATGGACCTCGTCACCGGCGCCAAGACCGTCTACATCGTGACTGAGCACTGCTCCAAGGACGGCGCTTCCAAGCTGATGAAGGAGTGCACCTTCCCGCTCACGGGCGCGGAGGAGTGCGACGTGATCATCACCGAGCGCGGCCTCTTCCGCCGCTACCCCGACCAGGGCTTCGTGCTCGAAGAGGTGGCCTGCGGCTACACGCTGGACGACATCGCCGCGTGCACGGACATGGCGTACACCGTCGCCGACGACGTCAAGCTGGACGCGTTCGGAGAGGCCTGACGCCGCAGGCGGTCAGGCCTCTCCGTCCCGCCCGGCCGGCTGCTCGCGACGCGCGCCGGCCGCCGCTACGCCTCTCTCAGGCTGGGCGCCAGCTTCTCGTAATAGTCCAGGCACTCCGGATTGGCCAGGGCGTCCCTGTTGGTCACCGCCCGCCCGTGGAGCAGATTGGTGACCGAGGTCTCGACCTTCTTCATGTTCAGCGTGTACGGGATGTCGGGCACGGCGATGACCTTCGCCGGCACGTGCCGCGGCGAGGCGTTCTCGCGCAGCGTCCGCGCGATCTTCGCGACGAGCTCGTCGGTCAGCTCCTGGCCTTCGGCGAGCTTCACGAAGAGGAGGATGCGCTGGTCACCCTGCCACTCCTGACCGATGGCCAGGCTGTCGGCGATCTCGGGGAGCTTCTCCACCTGGTTGTAGATCTCGGCCGTGCCGATGCGGACCCCTGAGGGTTTGAGCACGGCGTCCGAGCGGCCGAAGAAGGTGACGCCGCCGGTCGCGCCGTCGAACTGGACGTAGTCTCCGTGGCGCCACACGCCCGGGTAGACGTCGAAGTAGGCGGCGTGGTAGCGCGCATCGCCGGGGTCGTCCCAGAAGTAGAGCGGCATCGGCGGCGCCGGAGCTTCGCACACCAGCTCACCCACCCGGTCGCGCACCGGCTTGCCTGACTCGTCGTAGCACTCGATCTTCATCCCGAGCCCGGGAGCCTGGAGCTGACCGGCGTACACCGGCAGCGTGGGGCTGCCGATCGCGAAACACCCGTTGATGTCGGTGCCCCCGGAGAGCGAGTTGAAGTGCAGGTCGGCCTTGATCGCGTCGTACACGTAGGCGAAGCCCTCCGGCGAGAGCACCGAGCCTGTCTGGCAGATCTCCCGCAACGCCGAGAGATCGTGGTCCTCCTTCGGCACCACGCCCTTGGCCCGCAGGAGGTTCAGGTAGCTCGCGCTGGTGCCGAACACCGTCACTTCGAGATCCTCGATCAGGCGCCAGAGCGCGCCCAGGTCGGGGTAGGCCGGATTGCCGTCGAAGAGGACGACTGTGGCCCCCGCCCCCAGCGCCGCCACCAGCCAGTTCCACATCATCCAGCTCGCCGTCGTGACGTAGAAGATCGTGTCGCCGCGGGTGACGTCGGCGTGCAGCACCAGCTCCTTCAGCTGGTTGATCAGGATCCCGCCGCCGCTCTGCACGAGGCACTTGGGCTTGCCCGTGGTGCCCGAGGAGAACATGACCACGCCCGGGTGGTCGAAGGGGACCTGCTC
>DASRZL010000141.1:0-38963 GCA_035686425.1 Thermoleophilia bacterium | reverse complement strand
TCCGGACATGCCTTGGTACGTCCTGCTCATCATCGCCCTTGCGAGCCTGGCCATCGCCGTCGGGGGGTTCGTCTACATGGGCCTCAAGGGATGGCGCCTCGCGAAGCGCGGCGCGAGCATCTCGAAGCGCGTCGCGCCGCTGGCCGACGGCCTGAGCCGCCAGACCGCGGAGCTCTCGGCCAAGGCGGAGCAGCTCCAGGCCAACGGCGAGTGGCTCGAAGCGAGCACGGCGAGGCTGCAGACGTCGCTGGCGAGGCTGCAGGTGGTCGTCGCCACCGCGACTGAAGCGATGGAGCCATACCTGCTGCTGACAGGATGGCTGTCCGGCGACCGCGGCTGGAGTGACTGGCGCCGCTGGGGCCGCAAGAAGCGCTGAGCGCCGGCTTCTGCCGGGCATGGACGGGCCCGGGATCCTCGCCACCGAGGATTCCGGGCCCGTCTGCGTCTGCGTCTGCCGCTCTGCTCAGCTCTCGAGCGGCGGCAGCTCCCCCCATCCGCGAATCGCATAGTAGTCCTGCAGCATGGAGGTCATCTCAGCCTGCGGGAACGTGAGGCCTTCCTCGTCCTCCATGGGCTTCTCGGTCACCCAATCAGGGAGCTTCTCGGATTCCCGGCCGATGCCGCGCGCCAGATTGAAGTCGTGCGTCATCGTGACGATGCGGTTGGCGATCCGGTGCAGGTCTTCCTCCGTGTAGTCGGTACCGATGGCGGCATTGACGACGGCGGTGATGAACGGCCACTGCACAAGGTCGCGATAGAAGCGGCAGTAGACGAGGGTGTCCATGATCGTGAGGCGGTCTTCCCAGTCGCAGTAGATCGCCGCCTTGCCCTCGATCTCGCCGTACGCGGTGACGCCCAGGAGCTCCGGCTTGTACATGGTGGCGCGCAGGTGGCAGGCACCGCGCGGCGTGGTGGCGAAGCCGAGGCCCATGCCCTTCATCTTGCGTGGTTCGTAGCCCGCCGGCGCCATGCCCTTGCAGTGCACGGCCACGTCCTCGAGGCCGTACTCCCTGGCGACGGGCAGGATGCCCTCGGCCCAGAGGTCGCCGATGCCCTCGCGCAGGCAGAGCTTCTCGAGGAAGGCGGCGACGCCGTCGGGGTCGTTCCAGCCGAGCTTCTCGTCGATGAGGCCGCGCTCGCTGCACTCGATGGCCAGCGCGCACAGGTTGCCGGCGTCCATGGTGTCCACGCCGAGGCGGTCGCAGATGTCGTTGAGCCACATGATCTCGGCGAAGTCATCGATCCCGCACAGGCCGCCGAAGACGTAGGCCGTCTCGTACTCGGGACCCTCGACCACGAGGCCCTCGTGCCGCCCGTTGAACACGGTGTTGCGTTTGACGCATTTGAAGACGCACGGCGGGCACGTCTGATTGACGGTCCCATGCTCGGCCAGCATGGTCTCGACGGTGATGCGCTCGAAGTTCTCGAGGGTGCCCTTGCGCCAGTAGCCCGTGGGGAACGCGTTCACGCCGTTCATGATGCGCACCATGTTGAGGGTGCCGCCACGCTGGTAGGCCGCCACGCCGGGGTCGTCCTTGCAGCGCTCGATGAGGTCCTTGAGCAAGGCCTTGAAGTCGTCGGGGCGTGCGGCCTCGACCTTCTTCTCACCGTGCCAGACGATGCCCTTGAGGTTCTTGGACCCGTACACGGCGCCTGGGCCGCCGCGGCCGAGCTGATGCCAGTAGTTGTTGTTGACGCAGGCGAAGCGTACGAGCCGCTCGCCGGCCTGGCCGATCACACAGGCCTGGGCCTTCTTGTGCGGGGTGCGCGCGAGGATCTCGTCTTCGGCCTTGAAGGCGTCCATACCCCAGAGGTCGGAGGCGTCGTGGAAGGCGACGCCCTCCTCGCTGACCTCGAGGTACACGGGCGCGTCGGCCTTGCCCTCGACGATGACGACGCGGTAGCCGGTGCGCGCGAACTGCGGTGTGAGGTTGCCGCCCGAGTAGCACTCGCCGTAGCCGCCGGTGAGCGGCGACGCGAAGTACAGAGCGTAGCGGTTGCCGCCCAGCATCGACGTGCCGCCCATGGGGCCGACCACGAAGATGAGCTTGTTGCCCGGGCTCAGCGCGTCGACCTCGGGGCCGACCTCCTCGCACAGGTAGTGCGTGCCGATACCCTTGGCCCCGATCAGCTCCTTGGTGAGCTGCTCCGGAATGGTCTCTTCAGCTGACGTACGGGTCGTGAGGTCGATGCGGAGAAGGTCGCCCATTCAGTGCTCCTTTGTGCCGTGAAAGCCGCGTCCCCGGCTCCCCTGCCTCTGCCCCGCGGCCATCCCTGGCCGACGGAACTCGCCGCGGCGATGCGCCGGCGGCGCTCCGAACGGGAGGAGCCGCGCTCGGACATGCGTCCGAACGCGGCTCCATTCAATCAGCTACTCGTCGCCGCGGCCAGTGGCCGCCGCGGAGCCAGATGCTGTCTCAGGCGAGCACTTTGTCCAGCGGCGTGTACTTCATCTTGTGGGCCTCGGCCACCGACGGGATGGTGAGCTTGCCACGATACACGTTGACGCCGAGGGCGAGAGCCGCGTCGTCCTTGACGGCCTGCTCGAAGCCCTTGTTGGCGATCGCGAGGCCGTAAGGCAGCGTCGCGCCGGCCAGCGCCATCGTCGAGGTGCGGGCGACGGCGCCCGGCATGTTGGCGACGCAGTAGTGGATCACGCCGTCGACCACGTAGGTCGGGTCGGTGTGGGTGGTTGGCTTGGAGGTCTCGAAGCAGCCGCCCTGGTCGATGGCGACGTCGACGAGCACCGAACCGGGCTGCATGGACTTGAGCTGGCTCTTCTTGACGAGATGAGGAGCCTGGGCGCCGCCGGGGAGGAGCACGCCGCCGACGACGATGTCGGCATCGGTGATCTGCTCTTCGATGGCAGCCGCGGTGGAAAGGACGGTCTCGACCGCGCCGCCGAAGGCGTCATCGAGGTAGGTGAGACGCGGGGCCCAGCTGTCCATGATGACCGTACGCGCGCCCATGCCGACGGCGATCTTGGCGGAGTTGATGCCCACAGTGCCGCCGCCGATGATGACGACCTTCGCCTTGGGGACGCCGGTCACGCCGCCGAGCAGTACGCCGCGGCCGCCGTTGTTCTTCTGGAGATGCGTCGCGCCGGCCTGGATGGCAAGCTTGCCGGCCACCTCGCTCATCGGGAAGAGAAGCGGGTGGGCGCCGCTCGGCAGTTCCACCGTCTCGAACGCGATGCCGCGGATGTCGGCCTTGAGCATGCCCTTGGTGAGGTCCTTGGCATAGGCGGCGGCGAGGTGCAGGTACGTGTACAGGATCTGGTTCGGCTTGAACTTCCCGTACTCCTCGGGGAGGGGCTCCTTGACCTTGTAGATCATGTCGGCCTTGTCCCAGACATCGGCGGCGGAAGCCATGGTGGCGCCTGCCGCCTTGTACTCCTTGTCGCTGAAGCCCGAGCCGACGCCGGCGCCGGTCTCGACGATGACCTTGTGGCCGGCACTCACGAAGTCTTTGACGCCGTTGGGCGTCATGCCGACGCGGTACTCCTCGTTCTTGATCTCCCTAGGACAACCGACGATCATGACTCCTCCTCGCTGCAGGGCCCATGCTTGGGTTCAGAACACGGTCTTGCGCGCACACCTGTGCACGGCTTGGCAGTGTACCAAGTCAGAAGCGCGCAGAAAAGCCCAAAACACAAAGAAACTGACCACTACTGAACGGAGCGGAAGATCTGCTTCCCAGCTCCCGTGCAGGGTGTCGCACACTCTGTGGTGCCGCGCCAGAGCCGGATGACGTGCCGGGATCCCGGATCCTGACGGCCCACCGTCCGACTCCCCGCCGCACGACAACGGACGGATGCTCTGGCCCATACCAGGGCAGCTCGTATATCGTGGGGGCAGGTCAACCGCGGGAGGGGAGCTGGCGCATGACCGATCCAAAGGGCGTCCACGAAAGCGTCGCGGCGATAGCCTCCGGGCTGGGAGGCGCGGTCGGGGTGGCCGCCCGCAACCTCGCCAGCGGCGCGGAGACGCACATCGCCGCCGACGAGCTCTTCCCCATGGCGAGCTGCTTCAAGATCCCCGTCATGGTCGAAGTCATGCGGCAGGTCGACTCGGGAGCGCTGCGGCTGGACGACCGGCTCACGCTCAACGAGGGCGACAAGAGCCCCGGCAGCACCCTCCTCCACTGTCAAGAAGGCCTGCGCCCAAGTGTGCGCGACCTCCTCTACCTGATGATCACCCTGAGCGACAACACCGCCACCGACATGCTCTGGAGGCGCATCGGCCTCGGCTCCGTCAACGACACGATGCGGCTGCTGGGCCTGCAGACGATCGACTGCCGCATGCCGAACCGCGAGTACTTCCTCATCGAATCGGGCGCCGGAGACGAGTGGGGCGGTCTCACCGGCCCGGAGATCGTGGCGCGCTGGCGGGAGATCGAGGCACGCGGTGACCGCGAGGACGCGTTCCGGCGCGTGCTCGCCGAGAACGCGCGCCTCAGCGGCGCCGGCTTCCTCCACCTCTACGACCGCCGCTGGGGCCGCGACGACTCGCTCGGTTACGAGGACGCGTTCGTCGTCGACCAGGCCCTGGACAACCAGTGCTCGCCCCGCGACATGGCCGAGCTCCTCGCGATGATCGCCCAGGACGGCTGCGCCTCGGCGCCCTCCTGCCGGCTCATGATCGAGGTCATGAGCCGGCAGGAGTGGCGCGAGAAGATCCCGGCGGGCCTCCCCAATGGGCTCCTGGTGGCCAACAAGACCGGCGGCGTCAGCGGGACCAGCAACGACGTCGCGATCGCCTTCACGCCATGCGGGGCACCATTGATCATGGTCGTCTTCTGGAAGGGCCTCTCCTACGAGGCTCAGGGCCGCGCCGCCGCGGCGATCGCGGCGATCGCAGCCGTGCTCTACGAGCATCTCGGGGAGCCGGCGTGAAGGTCGCCGGCGCCCGCGTCCTGGTCGTAGGCGGGGTGCATCGCCTCGGGCGCGTCCTCGCGCTGGACCTCGCCGGCCACGGCGCCGCGGTGGTCGTCTCCTCGCGCACGGCGGGAGAGGCGGCCGGCGTCCAGGTGGCCGCGCTGCGCTCGGCCGGCGCTCCGGGCGCAGCGATGATCGCCGGCGACGTGCGGCGCCCGGCCGATGCGGCGCGCCTCGTCGCCGGCGCTGAGACCGCCCTCGGCGGGCTCGACGCGCTGGTGTACGCGGCCAGCGGACCGTTCACGCCGCAGCCCCCGCAGGAGATCGACGAGGCCTCCTGGGACGCGTCGATGGACACCATCGCCAAGGGCTTCTTCTTCACGGCGTGCGCCGCCCGCGAGCGGCTCGCACCGGGCGGCGCCATCGTCGCCATCACCGACTACCTCGGCGTGCAGCCGTGGGCCACGTTCGCCGCGCACGGCGCCGCGAAGGCCGCCGAGATCCACCTCGTCAAGGAGCTCGCACGGGCCTGGGCGCCTGATGGCGTGCGCGTCTGCGGAGTCGCGCCCGGGCCGGTGGACCTCGAGGACGACGAGCACCGGGCGGCGACGCTGCGTGCCGCCGCGAGAGTCGCGGTCGAGCGCCTCGTGACGCCGGCCGACGTCGGCGCGGCCGTGCGGTTCTGCCTCGAGACAGAGGGCGTGACGGGGGCCAACGTCGCCGTCGACAACGGCTCACTGGTGATGTCCTAGCGGGTCGGCGTCGGCGCGACGCCGCGGGGCCGGCCGGCGAAGCGGCGCCGGCCCGGAGGCCTCAGGTCTGGGCCGACTTGCCCTTCTTGGACTGGTCGATGAGCTCCTTGGCCTTCAAGGCCAGCCAGAACTCCATGCGGTCCTGCGACTGGTCGAGATCACGGCCCGTGATCTCCTCGACCCGTTTCATGCGGTAGCGCAGGGTGTGCCGGTGCACGTAGAGCTTGTCGGCCGCGTCGCCCCAGTGGCCGTTGGCCTCGAGGAAGCAGGCAAGGCTTCTGACCAGGTCGCTCGAGTTCTGTTCGTCGTACCCCTGAAGCTTGCCGAGGACGCTGTCGTAGAACACCTCGAGCGACAGCGTGTCCTGCAGACCCAGCAACAGGCCGTAGGAACCGAGGTCGTCGAAGCTCGCGATCACGCCGGGCTCGCCCTTCTGCCTGCGGATCTTGATCGCATAGCTCGCCTCGTAGTAGCTCTGGCGAAGGTCGATGAGCTGGCGGTGCGGACGGCCGATGCCGACGGAGACGGAGACTTCGGGCAGCATCTCGCTGATCACCGCCTGAAGCTCACCGGCGAGGCCGATCACCTCGGTCGCGTTCATCTTGCCGGGCTGCACAAGGACGACGACCGAGTCGCTGCGCGAAGCGCTGATGCAGAGCACGTCGCGCCGGGCCATGAACTCGTCCACCGTCCAGTGCAGCCGCTCCTTGATGTCTTGGACGGCGACCTCCGTGCGATCGCCCGTCGCCGCCCCACCGTCGTCCTCGTCGATGTCGATGAGGACGATCAGGTGCGGGGACTGCGGCTCGAGACCGAAGAAGGCAAGCCGCCGCGCGATCTCTTCCTCGTAGAGGTCGCTGGCGATGAGCTCGTCGAAGAAGTCCCCGGCAAGGCGCTTCTCGGTCTCGGCGACGGCCTTCTTCTTGACCAGCTCCAGGGCCGTGACGGTGACGACGTTGTGCAGGATGATGCGGTCGTACTCGCTGAAGTCGCCGCTGTCCTTGACCACGGCGAGGAAGGCGCCGATGCGGTGCGAGGCGACCACCGGATAGACCTGCACGCCGGAGCCGACGCCCTCCATGCTCAGGGCGAAGTTCTGACGGTCTGCGCGGCGGTCGCTGATCATGCGCCACAGGTCGGCGACGAGCTCGGCGCCCATGTTGCGACGGTACGCCGCCTCGCAGAGCACCACGCCGTGGAAGTCGAAGACCACGGCCGAGCAGCCCACGAGGGCCGAGAGCGTCGAGAGGATGGCGTCGAGGCCCTTCTCCTCCAGCACGATCTTGGTGAGCTTCTCGTGCACCGCGAGGCTGCGCTGCAGCAGCGAGTACTGCTCGTTGACGATCTTCGAGGCGACGGCCTCGGTGATCGCAAGGAACGGCACGTGATACGGCACCTCGAAGAGCGGGAAGCCGTATTCCTCGGCCACGGTGACGAGCGCCGGCGGGACCTTGTCGAAACTGAAGCCCGTGCCGAACCCGAGCCCCGAGATATTGTGATCGATGAGCCGCTTGATCTGCGCGACCTGCTGCGCCTCGTCGCCGACGAAGCTGTACCCCGTCGTGAGCAGCAACTCCCCGCCCTTGAGCCACTTGGTGGGGTCGGGGACCTCGGTGATATGCACCCAGCGGACCGGATTGCTCGTCGACTTGGCGCCCGCCAGGAGCTTCAGGTCGAGCTCGGGGATCTCGAGGATGTCCTGGACCGTGATCATCGCCCGGATTCTACACGCTGTCCAAACAGAGCGCGAGGGTCTGAACCGTCAACGCCGATAGGCCCTTGTACGTTCTGGCAACCGGTCCCGTGGCGGCGAGAGTCGCGGCGGTCAGGCGCGCCGCAGGACGCGGCCCGGCAGCTCGCCGGTGTGCACGCCGTCGGCGAGGACGGGTACGCCGTTGACGACCACCCAGTCGATGCCTTCGGGCGACGCGTGGGGGATGTTCTCGAAGGGGAACGCGTGCGGATACAGGTTGGTCGCCCGGTCACGTACCGCGTCGAGGTCGAGTACGACGAGGTCGGCATGCATTCCGGGGCGCACGACGCCGCGGTCAAAGAGGCGGAAGCGCTGCGCCGGGAAGGAGGTCATCTTGCGGATGGCCTCCTCGAGGCGCAGCACCTGCTCGTCGCGCACGTAGCGCTCGAGCACGCCCGGGTACTCCCCGTAGCTGCACGGCCAGTACAGCGACGGGTCGTCGAGCTCGCCGGGCGGCGCCATCACGAGCCCGTCGGACGAGATCATCGCGATGGGGCTCTGCAGCAGGGCGCGGATGTTCTTCTCCTCGATGTAGTCGAAGAGGCCGACGATGTCGTCGTCCTCCTCGACGATGAGGTCGAGGAAGGTGTCGAAGCCGTCGGCGCCGCGTTCGGCGGCGATAGCGGCGACGGAGCGGCCGCGCAGCTCCGGGTGGCGGCCGGCGTGGAAGACGATCACGCGGTCGAAGCGGCCGTGCCGCACGACGCCGGCGTAGCCGGCCCCGGGCAGGGCATCCTCGAGCACCTCCCGGCGCAAGGCCGCGCGGGCCTCGGGATCCGACAGCAGCGCGATGAGAGCGTCGTGGTCGAGGTCGAGCAGGGGCTGCGGCAGCGCGCGGGAGAAGCGCGGCGCCAGTTCCGTGTGAACGTCGTTGTCTGTGGTCGCGTCCAGCCCGTCACGCCGGGCCTGCTCGATGAGCGCGAGATTGGCCGAAGCATCTTCGGGGGCGCCCCACTTGGGGGCGTTGTGCGAGACCTCGACGGGAACGCCGGCCGCACGCCCCAGCGCGAGCGCCTCGGCGACGGCGGCCAGGATGGTCTCGCGCTCCCCCCGGACGTGCGTCGTGTAGATGCCCTGGTGGCGGGCGACGACCCTGCACAGGCGCAGGAGCTCCTCAGTTCCGGCGAAGCAGCCGGGCGGGTAGACGAGGCCACTCGACATGCCGTGCGCGCCGGCGCGCAGCGAGAAGTCCAGCAACCGCTCCATCCGGGCGAGCTCGCGCTCGGTCACGGCTCGCTCGGCGAAGCCCGCGGCGGCGAGCCGCAGGGCGCCGTGCCCGACGAGGGGCGCGAGGTTGATCGCATGGCCGGAGCGGCGCAGCGCCGCGAGGTACTGGCCGAACGTGCGCCAGTCCCAGGCGACGCCATCGAGACCCCAGGCGTAGTGCGCCCAGCTCTGGATGGCGTCGTCGCGATGCGCGACGCTCAGCGGCGCCGCGGACATGCCGCAGTTGCCGGTGACGTGCGTGGTGACGCCCTGGCGGATGGCCGTCTCGGCCCGCGGGTGGAGGAGGATGGAGATGTCCGAATGCGTGTGCGGATCGATGAAGCCGGGGGTCACGTAGCGGTCGGCGGCGTCGACGACGCGGCGGCCGCGCAGCGTCCCCGGCGCCCCGATGGCCACGATCCGCGCGCCCCGGACCCCGACGTCGCCGTGGTACCAGGGGTTCCCGCAGCCGTCGACGATGCGACCGCCGGCGATGACAAGGTCGTGTGTCGTCACGCGTCGCCCATCTCGAAGACCAGGTACTCGTTCTCGCAAGGCGGCCCGGCGCACGCGTACAGGCGACGCTCGTCGAGGTCGCAGATCATGCTGCCCACCGTCATGCCCTGGTCGGCGGGCGGCTCGCTCATGTCAGGATGCCCGCAGATCGCCTGGTCGGCAGACGGGTCATGACGGGAGAGGACCCGGGCGACGAGGTCGACGGGGTCGTCGCCGCGCTCCAAGCCCTCCCGCAGCTGCCGCTCGGCGGTCGCCAGGCGCACGACCGACTCCTCGTGCGCCGCGCCCTCGTACGGCTTCATCGCGGGCGAGACGTAGTGATTGGTGTGCGCCATGGACCCGGCCTGCGTGTGGTCCATGAAGGCGTGCGCCGTAGCCGAGCTCTCCACGTCCCAGAGCCGCCCAGACGTGTCGGCGAAGAACTGATTGGTGCCGCGAGCGCGGGCGGCGTGCAGGCCGCGCTCCCGCGCCTCCTCGAGCGTGCGTGCTTCGAGCGTGGCGCGCCGCACGAAGACGTTGGGCACGCCGATCCGGTTGTCGCTGGAGTGCACGGAGTTGCTCACGTTGCCCACGCCGTGCGAGTTCATGCCGAGCATGAGCAGGTACGGCGCGCCGGCGAGGCCCATGACCCGCGTGCCGTCCGGCCCCGTGAGATCGAAGAGGACGTTGTTCACGGCGTCGATCACGTACCAGTCCATGTTGTGGCCCACCACGTGACGCCCGCCGGCGGCGACGGCGACGGCCGTGCAGTGGTCGCCGGACCGCGGTGACCCCGGCGACAGCGCGCGGCCGTCCCCCACGGGCTCGTCCGAGGTGAACTCCTCACCGCAATTGAGGACGAGCAGCCGCGCGAACGGCAGATCGGCGCCCTCGGCCAGCCCCTCGAGTTCCTCCACGTGCCGGGGCAGCCAGCGGCGCGCCTCCTGGCCGTAGGCGAGCGCCTGGCGCTCCGCCTCGGCGAAGGTGAGACGCCCGCCCGTCATCGACGGGAAGTTCTCGCGAAAGAAGTCGACGGACGCGTGGATCTGCTCGCGCGCCGCCTCGCCCACGGCGCGCCCAAGCTCGCGGTACGACCCTCGCGCCTGTACGTGAACGAACGGGATCCCCATGGCGCGCAGTCTACAGGCCGAGGAGGAGGCGCGGGTCTGGGTAGGCCGTGAGGCCGAGCTGGGCGGCGCACCGGTCGATCAGGGCGAAGAGCTCGTCGAGGACGTCTCCCGGAAGCCCGACCGGCTCGCGGCCGCTGAGCTCTGCGGCCCTGTCTGAAGCCAGGTCGATGAGCCCAGTGCGTCCGGAGGAGAGCCAGTCGCCGAGCCCGCCACGGTAGCTGAGCAGCGGGCTGACGAACTCCCCGCGGATGTAGCGGCGCGTGTGCTTGGTACCGAGGAACCCGCGCCCCGAGACCACGCCGTCGACCATGGCGTCGACGTCGAGGGCGTCGATGTCCCACGGCCGCGGGGTCAGCGCGTAGACCACGTTGTTCAAGACCTCGTCGTCGATGACGAGCACCTCGAGGCAGCTCGCGACGCCCGCCTGGGCCTCTCCGATACCGGAGAGGAGGCGCGGCTTCGGCGCCATGCCGAGGAGGGCGTTGACGGCCCGCTCGTAGCCGAACTGGGCGTCGACGACCTTGCTGTCGCTGCACGGGCCGTAGCAGTCGCAGGCGAGACCGCAGCGCCGGGCCAGGAGCACGGCTGCAGCGGAGGCCACGCCCGTCTCCGGCGTGCCGCTGACGACGACGCCGCTGCGCGGGTCGACCGCGCTCAGACGCGGTCCATAGTAGACGGGCGTGCCCGGCGCGGTCGCCTGCGTGAGGACGACCCCGGCGAGGACCTCGGCGTGCTGCTGTGCGATCGCCGCCGAGAGCGCGCCCGGCGCCGTGGTGGCCGCGGCCGGGCAGGGCAGGATCTCGACGGCCACCCCTCCGCGGGTGACTTGTTCGACGAGCGCGTCGGCGACGTCGCCGCCGAGGATCAGCGGGCTCACCGGCGAGAAGGCGAGGTCGATCGGGTACGTCCCGTCGCCGCCGTCCGCACCGGTGACGACCGCGGCCATCTCCTGCAGATACAGCGCCTGGAACGGGTGCGAGATGCCCGGGCCGCCGATCGCCTTGTCGGTCTCGTAGGCGAGGATCAGATAGGAATAGAGCGGCTCCAGCAGGTCGGGCACGTCCTCGGGCTGCCACAGCGAGGTGACCTGCTGCTGGTGGACGAGGTTGTGCATGATCCGCGCAGAGAGGACCTGGTCGCGCAGCGTCGCCCGGCGCCCGGCTCCGCTGCGCGGATCGACGACGTCGCGCGCACCGCCCATGTTGTGCACGTAGGTCACGCCCGGGTCCGGGTCCATGGCGAGCGAGCGTTCGGGGTCGCGCGCCGCGAGGACGTACTCACGCGGGCACGCGGCGAGTGCCTCGTCAACGACGCCTCGAGGGATCGCCAGTCGGTCATCGGCGAGCCGTGTGCACCCCGCCGCGGTGAGCAGTTCCCGTGCTGCCTCCGACTCCACGCGCACCCCAGCCCGCGTCAGAAGCGCCAGCGCTGCCTCATGCATGGCCTCGATGGCTTCGTCCGGCCAGATTCCAGGCAGCCCGGTCATGGGCGATCGTCCTCTCGTCGGTGGTGGCCATCGCTCACGCGTCTTCTACCGCCCTCGGCCGGCGCCTGATGAGCACGGCGACGAGCACGATGACCAGGAGCACAGCCACAGCGACGGCGATCCACACCCGGCCGGAGCCGCCCTCGCTGCCCGTCGCGGCCGCCTCTCTCGGCGTGAGGTCGATGTAGGTGGAGCGCATGTAGTTCCAGAACGGCGCCCCATCCGCGGCAGGCACCTGGTGATAGCCGGTCCACCTGTCGGTACGGTACGCCTGCAGGTTCACGTTGTACCACAGGATCACGTAGGGATTGTCGCGGTAGAGGATCTTCTGCATCTGGTCGGTCACGGCCTTGCGCAGCGATGGGTCTTCGGGATCCGCCGGGTCGACCGCCTCCGCCTGCTCGACGTAGAGCGCGTCGTAGTCGGGATTGGAGTACTGGCTGTCGCCCCAGTTGAGGATCTGCTCGGTGGTGAACGTGCTGAGCATGAAGCCCGGATCGATATCGCCGCCCCAGCTCCAGATGAACAGGTCGTAGTCGGCGTTGTCGTACACCTCGTCACCGAAGGCGCCTTCGTCCTTCTGATCGAGGTTCAACTTGACGCCGACATCCCTGCACCAGCTCACGATCATCCTGCCGGCGGCCTGGTCTTCCGGATACTCGTTGAGCACCACGAAGCGGAACTCGAGCTGGTCGCCCCCGGCGTTCTCGCGCACGCCGTCGCCGTCCTTGTCGCTGTAGCCGGCGTCTTCCAGGATCTGCTTGGCCTTCTGGGGGTCGTAGTGGTACTGCTGGGCCTCAGGCACCTCCCAGTGCCAAACGTCCTGCGCGGGTGAGATCACAGACGTCCCGGGGACCGCCTGACCCGCCATGGCCGTCGCGTTGATCGCGTCCTTGTCGATCGCCCAGTGCACCGCCTGCCGAATGGCGCCGTCGCGCAGCAGCGGGTTGCCCTTGCTCTTCGGGCTCGTCCAGCAGTTAAAGGCGAGCTCATGGAAGCCGATGGCCGGCGACGCGACCGCGGCGGCGCCGGGGACCCCGGCGAGGACCTTCTCGTACGTGGCGGGGAAGTCCACGACAGCGTCGAGCGTGCCGGCCTTGAAGTCCTCGATCATCGAGTCGGTGTTCTGGCTGATGACGTAGTAGATCTCGTCTATGGTCGGCGCGCCGCCGAGCTCCTCCGGATAGTCCGGGTTGGCCTCGAGCTTCACCCATTTGCTCTTCTTCAGTTCGGCCACCCTGAAGGGCCCTGAGCCGACGAACGGTGTGTTCTGATAACTGTCCAGGTTCTCCGGATCGGCCTTCTTCCAGATGTGCTCCGGCAGGATCGGGATGTACAGCGCCAGCATGCCGGCGTTCGGCTTGCGCGTCTCGATCACGAGCGTCATCGCGTCGGGCGCGGTGACGCTGGTGACGCCGGTCAGGTACTGGATGTAGGCCCAGTGCTCCGTATCGAGGATGAGGTTGTAGGTGAAGGCGATGTCTGCGGCGGTGAGCGGTACCCCGTCGTGCCAGGTCATGCCCTCCCGGACGGTGAAGGTCCAGGTCTTGCCGTCCGGCGAGGTGTCCCAGCTGGTCGCGAGGTCGGGGGCCGGCTTGTAGTCCTCGTCGTACCACGTGAGGAAGTCGTAGCCGAGCCGGAAGCTCTCCCAGGTGATGGTGCTCCACGAACTGAACGGGTTCATCCCGTCGTAGTCCTGGGTGATGCCGATCCTGTAGGTGACCGGCGCCGCCGAGGGAGCGGGCGTAGCCGCGACCGCCACGGTGGTCGCGGCGAGCAGCCACAGCGCCGCGACGCCCAGAGCCGTCCCCATGAACGCGCGCTTCATCGTCTCGTCTCCTTGTCGAGCGCGCTGCGCCCGGCGCCGGTGGGCCTGCTCCCGTGCTCCGGGAGCGGGCCGGCGGGCGGCCGGCTCGTCCGCGCAGGCTTCCCGGATACGCGGGGCCGCAACGGCCGGCCGGGGCGGTGAGCGCCTTGCGGCCCCACCGCCCCGGCCGGCCCTCCTTCGCTACTTGATCCTGATGCAGGCGGCGTAGTGGTCGCCGCGGATGTGCACGTCTTCGGGGTCCGTCTCTTTACACGCGTCGATCGCTTCGGGGCAGCGCGGGTGGAAGCGGCAGCCCGAGGGGATGTCGACGGGATTCGGTGTCTCCCCCTTGAGGATCACGTGCTCGCGCTTGGACAGCGGGTCGGGCACGGGGATGACGCTGATGAGCGCTTTGGTGTAGGGGTGCTGCGGGTTGCTGACGACCTCCTCGGTCTCGCCGATCTCGACGATGCGCCCCAGGTACATGACGGCGATGCGGTCGCTGATCACCCAGGCCAGCGAGAGGTCGTGCGTGATGAAGATGTACGTGACCCCGAGCTTCTCCTTCTCTTCGACCATGAGCTTGAGGATGTCGTTGCGGATCGAGACGTCCAGAGAAGCGACCGGCTCGTCGGCGACGATCACGTCGGGGTCGAGCACCGTTGCGCCGGCGATGCAGACGCGCTGCCGCTGCCCGCCGGAGAGCTCGTGCGGGTAGCGATACAGGTACTCGGTCGCGGGCCGGAGCCCGGCCTCGCTGATCGCCTCGATGACCTTCTCTTCCTTCTCACGCTCGGTCGCGCAGATGTTGTTGACCTCGAGTGGCTCGGCGACGATGTCGAAGATGGTCTGCTTGGGATTGATGGAGTTGTACGGGTCCTGGAAGATGATCTGCGCCTTCTTGCGGTAGGCGCGCAGAGTCTTCGAGCTGAACTTCTCGACCGGCAGGCCCTTGTAGAGGATGTGGCCGCCGGTGGGCTCCTCGAGGCGCAGGAGGGTGCGACCGGTCGTCGTCTTGCCGCACCCCGACTCCCCCACCAGTGCGAGGATCTCGCCTTTCATCACCTTGAAGCTGATGTGGTCGACGGCCTTCACGTACTGCTTCTCGGTCGCGACCATGCTCTTGAAGAACCCCTGGTGGATCGGGAAGTAGACCTCGAGGTCCTTGACGTCGAAGAGGACGCCGTCCTTGACGGTCGCCGACGAGAGGTCGTCGGCGTGGACCGTGCCTTTGTCGTACAGGTCGGTCGGTGCGGGAGTGCTCTCGGTGGTGGCCATCGTCACACTCCCTTCATGTCCTGTGCAGCTTCGTCGCCCCCGACGAAAGCGTCACTCCGTTGGCTTCTGGCGTGGACGCAGCGCACGAAGTGGCCGCGCTCGACCTCGATGAGGTTGGGATGATCGGTCTCGCAGCTCGCGATCTTCTCGTCGCACCGAGGGCAGAAACCGCAGCCCGCCGGCGGGTTCACGAGGTCCGGCGGGTCGCCCTTGATCGAGCTCACCATCTCCCGCTTCTCGTGGATATTGGGGAATGCCTTGATCAGTTGTCTGGTGTACGGATGCGTGGCGTTGTTGAAGATATCGGCCGTGGTGCCGGTCTCGACGACTTCGCCGGCGTACATGACGACGCCCTTGTCGCACGTCTCGGCCATGACCGAGAGGTCGTGGCTGATGAGGATGAAGGAGAGGTCGAGTTCCCTGCGCAGCCGCCCGATGAGCTCGAGGATCTGCGCCTGCACCATGACGTCGAGCGCCGTGGTGGGCTCGTCGCCGATGACCAGCCTGGGGTTGCAGGCCAGTGCCATGGCGATCATGGCGCGCTGGCGCATCCCGCCCGAGAGCTGGTGCGGGAAGTCCATGACCCGCTTCTCGCTGATGCCGACGAGGTCATAGAGCTCCTTGACGCGCACCATCGCTTTGGCCTCGGAGAGACCCTCGTGCAGCTGGATCGGTTCCGCGATCTGCTTGCCGGTCTCCTTCACCGGGTTCAGCGCGTTCATCGCCCCCTGGAAGATGATGCTGATCTCCTTCCAGCGGATCTTGCTCATGCCGAACTCGGTGCGCTTGGCGAGGTTCTTGCCGTCGAAGAGGACGTCGCCGGAGACGATGCGTCCGTTCTCGGGCAGGAGCTTGAGGATCGAGAGCGCGGCGGTGGTCTTGCCGCAGCCGGACTCGCCGGCGAGGCCGAGGCTCTCGCCCGGCTCGAGCCTGAAGCTCACGTCCTCCACGGCCTTGACGTCGCCGACGCCGAGCTTGAAACGCGTGGTGAGACCACGGACGTCGAGCAGCCCCTCGTGCTCGATGCGCTCGACGGGCGTCTTCTCAAGGGCGACCTTGGCCTTGGTGGCCGACTTGCTCATCACTCGCCCCCCTTCTCGTCGTCCTCTATCTTGCCGCCGACCCAGCCGCCGCCCTCCGGGCGGCCGATGGTCCCGCCGGCCGGCTTGTTGAAGTCGGGCATGGCGTCATCGGTCTGCTGACCGGGAGTGAAGATGCCGCCGCCGCCGCCGACGCCGGCGCCGCCGGCCGCGGCCACAGCCGGCTCGCTCCGGGCGGTGAAGCGGCTCTCGCCGGTGCTGTCCTCACGCTTGCGGAGCTTGGGATCGAGGACTTCGTCGTAGGCCGTGCCGATGAAGGTGAAGGCGAGCACCACGAGGATGATGGCGATACCCGGCGGGAGCAGGTACCACCACGCCGGCAGGCCGGCCGCGCCGTTCACCCAGGCGTAGTGAAGCATGGTGCCCCAGCTGAAGTTGAGCGGGTCACCAAGCCCGAGGAACGACAGTGTCGTCTCCGAGAGGATGGCGATCGCCACGACGAGCACCAGGTTCGCGAAGATGAGCGGCATGACGTTGGGCAGCACGTGGTTGCGCATGATATGCCCGTTGCTGGAACCGATCGCCTTGGCGCGCTCGATGAAGTTCAGCTCGCGCACGCGCAGCGTGTCCGAGCGGATGACGCGGGCCGTCCCCGGCCAGCTGGTGATGCCGATGATCAGGATGATCATCCAGTAGTTCTGACCCCAGGCAGCCGCGAGTACCATCGCCAGAGGCAGCCAGGGGATGACCAGGAAGGCGTCGGTTAACCGCATCCACCCCTCGCCCTGCCAGCCTCCGTAGAAGCCGGCCGCGATGCCGATGCCGGCGCCGAGGACGGTGGACATGAACGCGGCGAGCAGACCGACCATGAGCGAGATGCGCGAGCTCCAGATGAACTGGGCGAGCACGCTCTGCCCCACCTGGTCGGTGCCGAACCAGTTGTAGTAGTTGGCCGTCGGCGGGTGATACGGGCCGTAGAGCTCGCCGGTCGCCGGGTCCTTGATCTGGGCGTTGGGGTCGAGCAGCGCGTGGTCGGCGAGGAACGGGGCCAGCAGGGCCATGAGGATGAACACCACGAGGATGCCGAGCCCGACCATGCCCTGCCAGTTGGCGCGGTAGAGCCTCCACACCTGGTGGGTGTTCCAGGTGGTCAGCTCGGCGCGCTCCGGGTTGCCGACCGCCCAGAACCAGACGCACGCGCCGCCGAGCAGGATGACGACGGTCTGTAGGGCCCAGTTGTAGGAGATCCCGTTGGCGCTGCCAGACCACCCTCCGTCGAACCCTCCGGTGCCCGCGAGATAGGCCCAGGTGCAGAATACGGCCGCCTCGACCACGAGGAGAATATTGAAGACCCTGGCCTTGCCCTTGCGCACCAGGCCCAGCACGCCCGCGGCCAGGCAGATGATGCCTAGCAGGATGAGCATCCAGGCCGGATAGTCGGCGACGCTGGCGGAGAAGAACCCGGCCACGACCTCTGAGAAGCCGGAGCTCAGGGGGACGTCTTTGGGATACGTGAGCAGCTCGAGGACGACCCAGACCACGATCGTCCAGAAGATGACCCAGTTCCTGAAGCGACGGGGGATCATGCGTGCACCCTTGGGTCGAGGTAGTAGTACATGATGTCGGCGATGAGATTGGCGAGGATCACGGCGATGCTGGCGATGAGGAACACCGCCTGCATCACTGGATAGTCGCGCTTCTGCATCGAGTCGAAGGCGAGGAGCCCCAGACCGGGCCAGTTGAAGACGCTCTCCGCGAGGATGGCGCCCGACATCACGAAGCCGAGGTTCATCATGACGATGGTGACCGTCGGCAGCATCGCGTTGGGCACGACGTGCCTCCAGAGTACGGCGTTCTCACTGAGGCCCTTGGCGCGAGCAGTGAGCGCGAAGTCCTCCTTCATGACACCGGTGATGGAGCTGCGCATGATGAGGTGGTACTCGCCGACGTAGGCGATCGCGAAGGTGAACGCCGGGAGGAAGAGGTGCCTGAGCAGCGACTCGAACGCGGCGAAGCCGCTCAGCTCGACGCCCGGCTCCTCCATGCGCCCCGTCGGGAACCAGCGAAGCTTGGTGGAGAACAGCATGATCATCAGGAGGCCGAACCAGAAGGTCGGCATGGAGTAGAAGACCATCCCTAAGTTGGTCGTCACGACATCGTAGGTGCCGCCGCGTCTCCATCCCGCGAACACGCCCGTGATCATGCCGATGATGGTGGCGAAGATGGTGCCCACCCCCACGAGCAGGACGGTGGGCCAGATGCGCTCGGTGACGACCTCGGTGACGGGGCGCTTCTCGGCGAACGACATGCCGAACTCGCCCTTCACCGTATCGCGCCAGTAGAAGATGAACTGCTGCCACATCGGCTTGTCGAGGTTGAACACCTTGCGCTGTCTCTCGATGACGGATGGGTCTGTCTTCCCCTTGGGCAGAAGAAGCCGGGCCGGGTCGCCCGGGAGGATCCGAAAGAGCGCGAAGTTGAACGAGGCCACGAGAAGGATCGTGAGGACCGCGTTCATGATCTTGCGCAGGAAGTACCGTCGTTTGTCCACTGCTCTACGGATCGCCGCACGCCCGGCCTCGGACGCGGGCGGACCCTTGCCTCCTTCTCACATCCGTGGTTGCCGGACCCCTGACACCTGGTGTGCTGACTCGGTGGACGACCCCGAACGGGGTCTTGGGAGGTTAGACGAAGCCGGCTCGCGATTCCGTCGGCCCGGCGAAGCCCCGGCCGGCAGAAACGTGGGATGCAAGGCTGTTGGCGTCGTGCGCGTCGTGGTCGCCCCCGTGTCGGGCCGGTCGCCGCGGTCGGCGGAACCGGCCTAGGTCGTCATCGTAGACGCCGCGACGAGGCGCGGCAAGGGCTCGGGGCTACGCCCCGGGCAGCCGCGCCTCTCGCCCGTAGCGCCGCATGACCTCGGTGAGACGGTCGAGAGGCAGGGCGTACGCCACATTGCCGTCACGACCGACGGTGGTGGTCGCGGCGGTGAGCGCGTTGAGAACGCTCTCGGCGGTCGCGTCGACCGCCGCCTCGAAGAGCTCCGTCATCTGGTCGTTGGCGACGCTGGTGACGGCGAGCGGCTCGGCGGCGACGCGGGGCACACGATGCGCGGTCGTGAACGCGACCATGATCTCGCCGCTGCCGTCGGAGGCGTAGGAGCCGGTCACGGCGAGGCCCAGTGCACAGCGCTTGGCCATGCGCCCGCATTGCCGTGCGCTCAGCGGCGCGTCCGTAGCGAGCACGACGATGCACGAGCCCTCGCGGTTCTCGACCGGCATGAGGTCTGTGATCTCGCGGCCGACCGGCACGCCGTCGACGCTCAGGCGATGACGGACGCCGAAGTTGGTGAGCGCGAGAACGCCTACGGTCCAGGGGCGGCCGTGGGCGGTGACGAGGCGGGAGGAGGTGCCGATGCCGGCCTTGAAGTCGAAGCACGACATGCCGGTACCGGCCCCGACGCAGCCCTCGGCAACGGCGCCGCCGGCGGCGCCGCCCAGTGCGGCGCGGACGTGCTCCTCGTGCACGTGCATGCCGCGCAGGTCGTTGAGGAACCCATCGTCGCACTCCCCGACGACCGGCATAACCGCGTCCTCGATGCCTGCCTGCGGCTGGCGGTCCGCGATCCAGCGCACGGTGGCGTCGTAGACGGCGCCGGCGCTCTGTGAGTTGGTCAGCATGACCGGCGTCTCGATGATGCCCCACTCGCGGATCGCGCTGATGCCGATGACCTCGCCGACGCCGTTGGCGGCGAACGCGCCGGCCACGACGCGCTCGTGCCAGAGGTCGCCGGCGTGCGGGAAGACGGCGGTGACGCCCGTGCGGGCGGGCCCGCTGCCGTGCGGCAACTCGGGCCCGCCCCACGAGACGGTGCACTGACCGACGCGCACGCCGGGCACGTCGGTGATGGCGTTGAGCGGTCCGGCCGGCAGTCTGCCGATGGCGACGCCGAGGTCGCGCAGACGGCAGCGTGCCGGCTCGGTCACGCCACTACTCCAGGATGCCGGCGCGGTGAGCCACGAGGTAGCCGCCGCAGAAGTTGTCCTCGCCGCGCAGCGCTTCGATGGCCTTGATGGTGGCCATCATCTGCTTGTTGCGCACGTCGAGGACGGCTCCGTCGATGCCGAGGCCTGCGCACATCGCCACGAACGTGCGGTTGAGCAGCGGGCGATTGGGGAGGCCGAAGCTCACGTTGCTGAGGCCGCCGGTGGTACGCACGGGGAGCTGCGCCTTGACCATCTTGAGGGTCTCCATGGTGATCGCCGCGGCCTGGCCGTCGGCGGACACCGAGAGGACCAGCGGGTCCACCCACACGTCTTCAGCGGGCAGGCCGACGCCGGTGCACAAGTCGTGCAGCTGCTTGGCGACGTCGAAGCGATCCTGGGCGGTGGGCGGGATGCCGTCCTCGCTGAGGCACAGCGCGATGACGGGCGTCTTGTACTTCTCCACGAGCGGAAGGGCCGCGTCGATGCGCGCCTGCTCGCCGCTGATCGAGTTGATGAACGGCACCTTGCCGCCCTTGTCGATGATGAGCTGCACACCCATTTCCAGAACCTCGGCGCTTGCCGAGTCGACCATGAGCTGCATATCAGTGACGCCCATCACGGTCTCGATGAGCCACGTCATGTCGGCGATCTCGTCACCGCCGGCCACGCCGCCGTTGACGTCGAGCACGGAGGCCCCAGCCTCCACCTGGTCGGTGGCCAGGGTCTTGATGAACTCGGCATCGCGCGCCTGGATCGCCTCGGCGACCTGCTTGCGCGTCCCGTTGATCGATTCACCCATCAACAGCATTGGACAACCTCCATGACGAATACCCGGGACGGACATCTGCAGAGTATATGCGATGCGTCCGCGGCCAAGAAACGGCCCGGAGGGAGGGACCGGCGGGGCTTCAGGAGGGGGGGACGATCCAGTCCGGCTGCCTGTGACGCCGTTCGCCGAGGCGGCGCTCACCGCTCCGGGGACCGCGCTCGGCGCGGCGCCGCTCTGCGACGCGACGGTCGATCATGACCGCGACGTCGTCGCGTCCCGCGAACAGCGAAGAGAAACGGCGGAAGAGCCGTTCCCGCTGCGGCCCCGTGACGATGAGTACGTGCGGCGCGCTGGTGCCGATACCGTTATCCATACTGTCGGTCTTTCCCCGCCCGCACAGCACCCAAATCGGCCCGCGTAGCCAGGTCAGACTACACGCCGGCCGATCAGCCGTACGTGACGTAGACAGTCTTCGTGCGCGTGTAGAAGTCGAGCGCCGCCGGCCCCTGCTCCTTGAACGTGTTGGCGCTCGACTGCTTGAAGCCGCCGAAGGGAGCCTGCAGCGCCAGCCCCGTGGTCGGCTCGTTGACCTTGACCACCCCGGCCTCGATACGGTCGACGAAAGTCATGGCACGGCGCAGGTCGTTGGTGACGACGCTGGCGGCGAGCCCGTAGCCGACGGCATTGGCCTTCAAGATCGCGTCGTCGAGGTCACGGGCGCGGATGATGCTGATCACCGGTCCGAAGATCTCTTCCTGGGCGAGGCGGCTGCGGACGTCGACACCGTCGAAGACGGTCGGGCGGATGAAGTGACCGCCGTCGCCGGCCCGGACCCCGCCGGCGAGCAGGTCGGCGCCCTCGCTGCGGCCGATCTGCACGTAGTCCAGGTCGGTCGCGAGCTGCTCCTCACTCGACGCCGGTCCCATCTGCACCCCATCCTCGAGGCCGTCCCCCACGGTGAGGGCGTTGGCGGCCTCGGCGAGACCGGCGACGAAGCGGTCGGCGATACCCTCCTCGACGATGACGCGGCTGGTGGCCGTGCAGCTCTGGCCGGTGAGGGCGAAGCCCCCCATCACCGCCAGTCGGACGGCCAGATCCAGGTCGGCGTCGTCGAGCACGATCGTCGGGTTCTTGCCGCCCATCTCGAGTTGGACGCGCGCGAAGTGCTCAGTCGCCCTCGCGTAGATGCGCGCCCCCGTGTCGTGCGAGCCCGTGAACGTGAGGCCGCGCACGACCGGGTCGCCGGCGAGAGCGCCGCCGACGACGGCGCCAGAGCCGGTCACCAGGTTGAGCACGCCGGCCGGCAGCCCGGCGTCCACCAGGCATTCGACCAGGCGCAGCGCCGTGAGCGGCGCCGCCGACGCCGGCTTGAAGACGACGGCGTTGCCGTAGACGAGCGCCGGCGCGATCTTCCACACCGGGATGGCGATGGGGAAGTTCCAGGGCGTGATCGCGGCGACGACGCCGAGCGGCTCACGGCGGCTGAACAGCATGGCGTGGGGCGCGTTCGGCGGCAGCACGTCCCCGCCGAGACGCCAACCCTCACCGCCGAAGTAGCGCAAGATGTCGCGCGCGCGTACGACCTCACCCGTCGCTTCGGCCAGAGTCTTTCCCTCCTCGCGCGTGAGCGTGCGCGCGACCTCATCGAGTCGCTCCGCGAGCAGTTCTGCCGCACGGAAGAGGATGGCGCCGCGCGCCGGGGCCGGGGTGGCGGCCCAGGCCGGGAAGGCCTCGGCCGCCGCAGCCGCCGCCTGCGCCGCGTCCGCGGCGGTCGCGCTCGGGAACGTGGCGAGGACCTCATCAGCGTGCGCCGGGTTCCTCGTCTCGAAGCTGGCGAGGTCGCTCGCGCCGACCCATTCGCCGCCGATCAGGTTCCTGCAGGTCTCCATCGTCCACCCCGCCTTCGCCATGACGTGAACTCACCTGGTGGCAACGATACTACGGACGGCGCGGGTTGAGGGCCGTGGGGACTGAAGGCCCGGCGCCATCGGCATTCTGGCCGTCGCGGTCGGCGTGGGCCTGCCCGCCGGCCGGGCCGCCGGCCGGCACTCGTCAGCCGTGCAAGGGCAGCGGCACCAAGGTCCGGTCGGACAGGCGCAGCGTCTCCCGGTAGCCCGCCGCGCGCGCATACGCGATGGCCTCGTCCAGGAGCCTGCCCACGTGAGCGGCCTCGTGCGCGTCGGAGTCGATCACCAGGGGCACGCCGCGCTCGCGCGCGGCGCTCATGATGGCGACCGAGGGATACATGACACCGGCCGGGTCGCTGATACGGTCGGTATTCAGCTCGAGCGCGGCGCCGGAGGCGGCCAGCGCGTCCAGCGCGGCGTCGATCTCCGGCAGAGCCGCCGCACCGGGCTCGTGCCCCCAGAGGCTGATGTAGTCGAAGTGCGCGAGGATGTCGAGGCGTCCGTACTCGGCGGCCCGGCGCATGGTGCGGTAGTAGGCGGCGAGGAGCGCGTCCGGGTCGCCCCAGCGGGGGTCGCCGCGCAGGCCCGGGTCGTCGAACTCGAAGCCCTCGACCACATGCACGCCGAGCACGACGAGCTCGAACGGCCAGGCGTCGAGGAGCCGGTCGAGCTCGGCCTCCTGCCCGGCGACGTACTCCGCCTCGAGCCCGAGAAGCACCCTGATCTCCGGGTGACGCACCGCGACCCCGCGGACGTCCTCGACGTACGCGGCCAAGCGCTCGAGAGGGACCCACCACACCTCCCCCGAGCCCGGCTTGGGAGTGATGTGGTCGGTGATCGCGATCTCGGCAAGGCCGAGCTCTGCGGCGCGAAGCACGCACTCCTCCACGCTTCCCGTGCCGTCCGACCACGTGGTGTGGACGTGATAGTCGCCGGGGAGGGTGATGCCCTCCCCGGCGACGACGCTGACGGTGTCAGGCCGCGACCGGCTCATTCTTCGACGGCGCGCCCGCGACCGCGACGCGCGAGCCAGACGAGGAAGGCGGCCCCGACGACGACGACGATCCCGCCGATGACCCACATCGCCGACGACGACCCGCCGTCGCTCTCGACCCCGGCCAACTTGGGCTTCAGCTCGATGTAGCTCTGGCGGTCGAGGAAGTTGTTCCACACGCTTCCGCCGGTGTAGGGCTGCCAGCCCTCCCAGCGCGAGGTGTCCACCGCCTGCAACACCGATGGGTAGTCGATGACGATCATCGGCTGCTCCGCGTACATGACACCCTGCGCCTGCTTCAGGAGCTCCATGCGTGCAGCCGTGTCCATCTCCCGGTACTGCTCCACGGTGAGCCGGTCGTACTCGGCGTTGGACCAGCACATCTCGTTGTAGTTCTCGATCTGGTCGGTGGTGAAACAGGCGGCGGAGTCGCCCGGGTCGATGTAGCCCATGAAGTCCCAGAGGGCGAGGTCGTAGTCGGGCGCGTAGACGTCACCCTTGTAGTTCCAGATGTCGTCGCCGAGCGCGCCCTCATCGACCACGGAATAGTCGATGTCCAGGCCGATGTCCTTCAGCCAACCCGCGATGAGCTTGCCCTGCACCTGGCTCTCCGGCGAGATGTCGCGGGCCCAGAGCCTCAGCTTGATCGGCTCGCCATTCTTGTCCTCCCGCACTCCGTCGCCGTTCGCGTCCCTGTAGCCCGCCTCGTCCAGCAGCTGCTTCGCCTTCTCGAGATCGAAGCCGATCGCATCGGCGGCGTCGGGCTGGTAGTACGGATCGGCGCTCGCCGGCCAGCCGTCCCTGGGGAAGATCCCGTACCCCGCCGTCGCGTATCCCCCCCACGCGAGCGCGGCGCATTTCTCGCGGTCGATCGCCCACGCCATAGCGACGCGAAACCGGGGGTCGCGCAGCACGGGGTTGCCGAGCGAGTCCGGGCTGTCGTAGCAGTTGACGTCGATGTACTCCCAGTTGTAGAGCGGATAGGGGATGGGCTCGATGCCGGGCTCGCTCTCCAGCTGCTTGAACTGCTGCGCCGGGATCACCTGGGCGCCGTCGACCGCCCCACTCTTGAGGTCCTGGACCATGGTGTCGGCATTCGTGTAGTACTGGAAGATGACCTCGTCCACGGTCGGCTGCTTGCCCCAGTACGTCGGGTTCCGCACCAGCTTCACGTACTCATCCTTCTTGAACTCGACCGTCTGGAAGGGTCCCGATCCGACGATCGGCACCGGGTTGCGGAACGTGTTGCCCATCGCGTCGGGGCTCAGCTTGCCCCAGATGTGCTCGGGCAGGATGTAGATGTAGACCTGCGTGAGCAGCATGTTGGCTTTGGGTGCGGTGCAGTACACCTTGAGCGTGGTGTCGTCGACGGCGACCGCCCTCTCCACATCCTTGAGATAGACGGCGAGGCTCATGTCGTTGTCGATGATGGCGTTGAAGGTGAAAGCCACGTCCCGAGCCGTCAGCGGCTCGCCGTCCTGCCACTTGACTCCCGGACGGATCTTGAAGGTCCACGTCTTCTCGTCCGCCGAGAGTTCCCAATCCTCCGCGAGACCGGTCTCCTTGGACGGCAGGCCGTCTGCGCCGACGGCGACGAGCGTGTCGTAGTTAAGCATCCAGATCTCGTACGAGTTGCTGTAGCCGACAAAGGGATTGAGGTTGAGTGGGCTCTCGCTCCAGCCGAGCCGCAGCGTCACGGGGCCGCCGGCAGGATTCGGCGAGCTGCTGCCGGCGGCGAGGGAGGCGCCCGCGGCGAGGGCGCCCAGCAAGGTTAGGACCGAGATCATCGCGACGGTCCGCCGCCGCGCGCGCCCCGACAAGTACCTCCGACTCATTCGACAGCCCCCCCCGATTGTGTGTGTCGCGCCGGTGCCTCGTCGGATCGCGGCGCTCCCGATGTGCGCGGGACTCTAGACTCGGCCGTCCCGAGCGTCAAGATGCCGCCACGCTCGCCAGCCCGCGGAGGCGGTGCCGGACGGACCGACCTCCGACGATCCGCGCATCGCGCTCGGGCTCGTGACCAGCTTGGGCGCCTTGATCCGCGGGCTCCAGCAGGGGTGACGAAACGCGGCGCTCGGGTCTGGGCGGAGCCTGCCCCGCCAGAGAGAACAGGGGCGGTGCGGCCGCGCGCGGCCGCAAGGGCGAGGGCCGGCGGTGCTTGCGCACCGCCGGCCCTCGCTGACGCGAAAGAGGCTTGCTCTTCCGTATGTCGATCTAGCGGGTGATTCTCACATCATCCCCGGAGGCATTCCGCCGCCCGGCATACCGCCACCCATACCGCCGGCGCCCTCCTCGGGCTTGTCGGCGACGATGCACTCGGTGGTGAGGATGTTCTTGGCGATCGACGCGGCATTCTGCAGCGCCGAACGGGTGACCATGGCGGGATCGATGATGCCGGCCTTGACCAGGTCCTCGTACTTCTCGGTGTCGGCGTTGAGGCCTTCACCGGCCTTGAGGCCCTTGACCTTGTTCACCACGACCGAACCTTCGAGGCCGGCGTTCTCGGCGATCTGACGCAGCGGCTCTTCGAGCGCGCGGGCGATGATCTGCTTGCCGGCACGGAAGTCGACGTCGTCGGACTTCTTGTCGACCTTGATCGCTGTGATGGCGTTGACCAGCACGACGCCACCGCCGGGCACGATGCCCTCTTCGAGAGCGGCGCGCGTGGCGTTGAGGGCGTCCTCGACGCGGTGCTTGGTCTCCTTCATCTCGACCTCGGTGGCCGCGCCGACCTTGATGACGGCCACGCCGCCGGCCAGCTTGGCGAGACGCTCCTGGAGCTTCTCACGGTCGAAGTCGGAGTCGGTGTTCTCGATCTCGCTCTTGATCTGCTTGATGCGGCCCTTGATGGCGTCGGTGTCGCCGGCGCCGTCGACGATCGTCGTGTTGTCCTTCGTCACGACGACCTTGCGGGCGCGACCGAGCTGCGAGAGCGCCGTGTTGTCGAGCTTGAGACCCATCTCCTCGGTGATGACCTCGCCGCCGGTGAGGATGGCGATGTCCTCGAGCATGCGCTTGCGGCGGTCGCCGAAGCCGGGGGCCTTCACGGCGACGCTGGTGAACGTGCCGCGGAGCTTGTTCACGACGAG
The DNA here is from genome assembly GCA_035686425.1 of Thermoleophilia bacterium. Classification (GTDB taxonomy): domain Bacteria; phylum Actinomycetota; class Thermoleophilia; order UBA2241; family UBA2241; genus CAIXSE01. The sequence continues at coordinate 12,398 of DASRZL010000141.1, read as the reverse complement.
GGTCGCGAGGGCTTCACCCTCGACGTCCTCGGATACGATGAGGAGCTGCTTGCCGGCCTGGATGACCTTCTCGAGGATGGGAAGGAGATCCTGCACGGCGCCGACCTTCTGGTTGGCGATGAGGATGTAGGGATCCTCGAGCACGGCCTCCATGCGATCGGGGTCCGTGACCATGTACGGGCTGAGGTAGCCCTTGTCGAACTGCATGCCCTCGGTGAACTCGAGATCGAGACCGAAGGTGTTGCTCTCCTCGACGTTGACCACGCCGTCCTTGCCGACCTTCTCGATGGCGTCGGCGATGACGTCGCCGACGGCACGGTCGCGGGCGGAGATGGTGGCCACACGGGCGATCTCCTCCTTGCCGGAGATCTCCTTGCTCTGCTTCTGGATAGACGTGACGGCCTCGTTGACCGCCTCCTCGATGCCATGCTTGATGGCCATCGGGTTGGCGCCGGCGGCCACCATGCGCAGACCCTCGCGCACGATCGCCTGGGCGAGCAGTGTAGCGGTGGTGGTGCCGTCGCCGGCGATGTCGTTCGTCTTCGTCGCGACTTCCTTGACCAGCTGGGCGCCCTGGTTCTCGAAGACGTCCTCGAGCTCGATCTCGCGAGCGATGGTGACGCCGTCGTTGGTGATCGTCGGCGCGCCGAACTTCTTGTCGAGCACCACATAGCGGCCCTTGGGGCCGAGGGTGATCTTCACGGCGTCGGCGAGCGCGTTCACGCCACGCTCCAGCGAGCGCCGGGCTTCATCGTGATACCTGAGTTCTTTAGCCACTCTTCTTCAGCCTCCCTTCCTACTTCTGGACTACGGCCAGGATCTCGCTGGCGCGCAGGATCAGGAGCTCGTCGCCATCGGCGGTCTTGTACTCGGTGCCCGCGTACTTGCCGTAGATGACCCGGTCGCCCTTCTTGACGTCCATCGGAACGCGCTTCTTGCCGTCCTCGTCCCACTTGCCGTCGCCGGCGGCGACGACTTCACCCATCATCGGCTTCTCTTTCGCCGTGTCGGGGAGAACGATGCCGCTGGCGGTCTTCTCCTCTTCTTTGACCGCCTTGATGATGACGCGGTCTTCGAGCGGCTTGAGCTTCATGCAGCAACCCTCCTTGGTGTGTACACCGTGGTTTCTTCTGACTTGGTACTGGCACTCTCGGGGAGAGAGTGCTACTCCACTCAGCTGGCTATGGTATGACCGTTCCTGAGGGATGTCAAACCCGGCCGAGCGCAAGAGGAGCGAGCGCGAGAAAGCGCCGCCAACACCCTCCTTGCAGGCGTTTTCTCGCTTCCAAGGAATCCTCGCTCCGCTTGTCAGTCCGTGGCGGCGAGTGCTGCGCTCTCTGGCCAGACGGACCGGGGGCGACTAGGATGACGGCGGAGCGACACAGGAGCGGGGGCGCCAACGCATGAGAGTGCTGCTGCAACGGGTGAGCCGCGCCGCGGTCGCCGTGGACGGCGCGGAGATCGGCGCGGTCGGCCGCGGCTTCCTCGCCCTCGTGGGCGTGACCCACGAGGACGACCCTGCCGCGGCCCACAGGCTCGCCGCCAAGACGGCGCGGCTGCGCGTCTTCGCCGACGACGGCGGGCTGATGAACCGGGCGCTCGGCGACGTCGGCGGCGCCGTGCTCGCCGTCTCCCAGTTCACGCTGTACGCCGACACCCGCCGCGGCAACCGGCCGAGCTTCACCGGCGCCGCCCGCCCGGAGCACGGACAGGCCGTCTACGAGGCCTACGTGGAGGCGCTGCGCGCCGAGGGCATCCCGGTCCAGACCGGGATCTTCGGCGCGCACATGCACGTGGACCTGGTCAACGACGGGCCGGTGACCATCCTGCTCGAAGCCTGACCGCCGCCGGACAGAGGAACCGGCCCACGCAAGGCGGGAGCGCCCGGCAGCAGGCCCGGCTCAGCTGCCGTGATTCTCGACGTGACGCCCGTTCGCGAGCTTCTCGCTGCTCTGCGACACGTTCTTGTGGGCGGCACAGCCCGCGAAGACGCCCCACCTCCAGGCGAGCAGCCACGGGCCCCACCAGAAGTACAGGTACGGGGTCCAGCGATACCGGCGACGGTCGTACGTGGCGATCAGGCCCGATCATCGCCGTGGTGCAGACGATGATGCCGCGATGCTCGGCCACTCAAAGCTCAGGAACCACCCGAAGACGTCCGCAGAGGCTCTAGGCCAGATCCTCGGGCGCAAGCTGCCACAAATCGACCGCCAATTTGTCGTTCTCTCTGTAGTCGATCGGAATGTCGAGAACGACGGGTCCGGGGTGCCGCAGGGCTCTGACGAGCAGCGGTTTGACGTCGCCGGCCTTCTCGGCGCGGAGGCCCTCGACCCCGAACGAGCGCGCCAGTGTCACGATGTCGGGGTTGTCGAAGCGGGTCCCGGCGATGCGCCCGTACTTGCGCCTCTGGTGCATCTCGATGAGGCCGTAACCGCCGTCGGTCCACACGAGGACGACGAAAGGCAGACCCAGCCGGCGCGCCGTCTCCAGCTCCTGGACGTTCATGAGGAAGCCGCCGTCCCCGCTGATGCACGCGACCTTGCCGCGGCCGCGGCGCGCCAGCGCCGCGGCGAGCGTCGCCGGCAGCCCGAAGCCCATGGCGGCGAAACCGTTGCTGATGAGCACCGTGTTGGGTTCGCGCGCCTCCCAGAAGCGCGCCACCCAGAGTTTGTGGGCGCCCACATCGCTGACGAGAACGTCGTCGGGCGCCAGCAGCTCGCGCAAGTCGCGAAGGACCCGCTGAGGCTTGATCGGGAAGTCGTCGTCCGTGCCGGCGTCGAGCACCCGGCGGAAGGCACGCCGGTACGGCCGGGTCTCGATGCTCGCCACCTGCTTGCCCTCGAGGAGGCCGGAGAGCTGGAAGAGGATGCGCGAGAGGTCGCCGATGAGCTCCACCTCAGGGATGAATTGCGCGTCGATCTCGGGCGGCACTGTGTCGATGCAGACGATGCGCTGCCGCCCCTCCGGGTTCCAGGCCGAGGGCGGCCACTCGATCATGTCGTAGCCGACACTCACGACGAGGTCGGCGCGGCCCAGCAGCCCCTGCGGGTAATCATGTCGAGCCAATCCGGCGGTGAACAGGAAGTGCGGATCGGCGGCGTCGAGCACCCCCTTGCCCATGAACGTCGTGACCGCGTGCAAGCCGGTCTGCTCGCAGAGGGCGCGCAGGGCCGGCGACGCGTGCTGGCGCACGACGCCGTTGCCGACGAGCAGCACCGGCCGCTTCGCCTCCTGGATGATCTCGGCGGCGCGCAGCAGGCTGACGGGGTCGGCCTCGACCAGAGGCTCGGGGCCACGCGGCATCGGCGAGCCGGTCACCGCCATCTCCATGACGTCCTCGGGCAGCTCGAGATGAGTGGCTCCCGGCTTCTCGGCCGCGGCGATGCTGAACGCCTTGCGTACCGCCTCCGGCACCATGCGGGAATGGTGGAGGCGCGTGTTCCACTTCGTCATCGGGCGTAGCATCTCGACGGTGTCGATGAACTGGTGCGTGGTCTCCTTGTGCATGCCGGCGAGCCCGGTCTGGCCGGTGAGCGCCACCAGCGGGGCGTGGTCCAGCGTGGCGTCGCCGACGCCGGTGGCGAGATTGCTGGCGCCGGGCCCCAGCGTGGCGAGACAGACGCCGGGCCTGCCGGTGAGCCGGCCGTAGGCGTCGGCCATGAAGGCCGCCCCCTGCTCGTGACGCGTGGGGACGAAGGTGATCAGCTGCGAGCGGTCGAGAGCCTCGCTGAGGTCGAGAGTCTCCTCGCCCGGGATGCCGAAGACGAACTCGACGCCTTCGTTCTCGAGGCACTCGACGAACAGCTCGGCGGCCATGCGCGGCGAAGCGCCGGCGGCGACAGGCGGGAAGATGGGGTTTGGACGGTGACCCATACGCGACCGAGTGTAGCACCGGACCCTGCGCGACAGGACATGGACGGGCGTGCGACTCTCGCACTTCGTGGGGTACATGATGTCGGGGCGGCGGCCGGAACGGCCGGCGTCCCGGCGCGGCTAGGTGGCGCGGGCGCGGCGGGCGGAGCCCTTCCGCGGCCGGGCGGCCTTCGCCTCGGCGTCGCTGGCGAAGGCGTCGAGGCCGAGGTAGTCCGGCCACTCGAGCGCCGGCAGGAAGCCGGCCGCAAGGCCGATCATGGCGGCATTGTCGGTGCACAGGCTGAGCGGCGGCAGCGAGAGCTGCAGGCCTTCAGCTTCGCAAGCCTCGGTGAGCGCCCGGCGCAGACCGGAGTTGGCGGCCACCCCGCCGGCGACGGCGACGCGCCGCAAGCCTTCGGCGCCAGCGCCGGCCACCGTCTTCTCGACCAGCTGGCGGACGATCGCCGCCTGGTATGACGCGGCGATGTCGGCACGGTGCGCCTCGATCTCCGCCGCGTCCCGGCCCTTGAGGTCGTACAGCAGCGCCGTCTTGAGGCCGCTGAAACTGAAGCCGCGGCCACGGGGCACAGCGCGTGGAAAGCGAGCGTAGCCCGGATCGCCGCGTGCCGCCAGCTCGTCCAGCTCCCTGCCGCCCGGGTACCCGAGACCCAGCAGCCGGGCGCCCTTGTCGAATGCCTCGCCGGCTGCATCGTCCATGGTCTTGGCGGCCACGCGGTACCGCACACCCTCCTCGACGACGGCCAGCAGCGTGTGTCCGCCGCTGGCCACCAGGCAGATGAACGGCGCCTCGACGCCGAGGGCGTAGTTGGCGGCGATATGTCCCTGCAGGTGGTTCACCGGGATCAGCCGCAACCCGCGCCGCCAGGCGAGCGACTTCGCCGTCGCCAGCCCGACGAGCAAAGCGCCGATCAGGCCCGGGCCTTGCGTCACGGCAACCGCGCCGACGTCGTCCCACCCCACGCCTGCCTCGCTCATCGCCTCCGCGACGACCTCGTTGACGAGCTCGGTGTGGCGGCGCGACGCCACCTCCGGCACCACGCCGCCGAACTGCGCGTGCAACTCGTTCTGGGAGGAGACGATGGACGACAGGATGTCGCGCCCGCGCACCACGGCCGCGCTGGTGTCGTCGCAGGAGGTCTCCACGGCGAGGATGGGACGGACGGACGCCGCCGGCCGCGGCGCCGCGGCGGTCAAGCGCTGTCCCCTTCCCAATCCTTCCACATGATCACGGCATCCTCGCGATCGTCGCTGTAGTAGCCGGGCCGGACCCCGGTGGCCACGAAGCCGAAGCTCCGGTAGAGCTCTATCCCGGGGGCGTTGGAGACCCTCACCTCCAGCGTGTGGCCGCGGTGGCCTTTGCGCTCGGTGATGCCGAAGTAGGCCTCCAGCAGACGCGACGCGACGTGCTGGCGGTGGTAGGCGTCGTCCACGCAGAGGTTCATGAGGTGCCACACGTCGACGAACATGTCGGCGATGAGGTACGCGATGATGTGCCCGTCGTCCTCGCAGACGAGGCAGATGCCCGACTCCCGGGCGAGCTGGCCGCTGAAGATGGCGAGCGACCACGGCAGCGTGAAGGTGCGCGCCTCGAGCGCGGCGACGGCCTCGAGGTCGGTGAACTGCATCGGACGGACGTTACGCTCGCGGCGCGGCGTGTCGGGGACGACCTGCAGACTCACGGTCGGGCCCCCGCGGCGGGTGCCGCGCCCTGCCAGCGCGCGGCATCGGGGGCGCGGCCGTAGATGGGCAGCACGGCGTCCGGGCCCCGGACCACGCCGGGTGCGCCGCAGGCGATCGCCCGGCCGACCATCGCGGCAGTCGGCGCCACGACGCCCGCGGCCTGCAGCGCCGACGCCGGCAGCAGTTCTCCGTAGAGCGCGGCGCCGTCGCCGCCCGTGACCACGTCGCCGCGCGCGGCGAGCCACTCGGCGAGGCCGGCGGCAGGGACGACAGCGACGTCCCCCACCTGCCGCAGGTCGCCGGCGCCATCTGGCGCGAAGACGGCCGCGAACACCTCATGACGGCGACCGTCGAGCAGTGGGACGAGCAGACGCCCGGGCCCGGCCTCCGGCGCGCGCGCCAGGCGGAGCGCGAGCGCCGCAAGCGTCGGCACGCCCGCCAGACCCGTGTCCTCTCCCGCCTGCGCCAGCGCGCGGGCGGTGGCGATGCCGATGCGCAGGCCGGTGAAGGCTCCCGGGCCCAGGCCGACGGCGACCGTGTCGACGTCGCCCCAGCCGAGCTCGGCCTCGGTCAGGATCTCGTGGACGAACGGAAGCAGCAGCTGCGAGTGGGCGGGGCCGGCGAGTGAGACGCGTTCGGCGACGACGTTGCCGTCGGCGGTGCAGAGCGCCGCCGAGCACGCCGTCGTCGCCGTCTCCAGCGCGAGGATCACCGGCCGCCCTCCGCGGCGCGCCGGACGGTCCTGCCGGCCGGGACACGGGCCGGGCCGGTCACGGCGATCCCGGCCTCGGATGCGCCGGCAGCGACCGCCGCCTCGAGCGTGTCGGGGCCGAAGAGCCGGGCCGAGCGCGTGTGGAGCGTGCGGTGCTTGAGCTCGACGCGCACGTCGGCCGGCGGGAGCGCTTCGCTGCCCGCCGCCGGCCACTCAACGAAGGTGATCGCGTCCGGCCCCAGGTAATCGTCCCAGGCAAAGAGCTCGGCGTCGGCGCCGCTGCTGAGCCGGAACAGATCGAGGTGATGCAGTCGCTCGCCGTCGCGCCCGTGATAGCTCTGCGCCAGCGTGAACGACGGACTGGTGACGGCGCCGCGCACGCCGCGGGCGCGAAGCACTTCGCGGACGAGGGTCGTCTTGCCGGTGCCGAGGTCGCCCTCGACGGTGACGAGCGCCGGAGGGTGCAGCCGGGCGGCCAGCACCCGTGCGAGCTTCCGCGTCTGGGCCGGCGAGGCGAGGGTGAGCGTGACCATTCAGAAGAGGCCGAGCTGCTCCGGTTCGACCGTCGGGCCGGCAGCCGGGGCCGGATCGGCCGCTGGGGCCTCATCCGCCGGCGCGGTATCCGCCGGCGCGGCCGGCCCAGCGGCAGACGCAGGGTCCGACTTCGGCGTGAGCGACGCCGGCGCCGGCAGATCGTCGAACGCAGGTGCTGCCATCTGCGCGAGGGCCGGCGGATCGTCGAACGCAGGTGCTGCCGTCTGCGCGAGGGCCGGCGGATCGTCGAACGCAGGTGCTGCCGTCTGCGCGAGGGCCGGCGGATCCTGGCGCAGGTGCTCGGGTGGTTGCCAAGCCGGCCGGTGAGCGGCCGGCGGCTCGGCGGCCTCTTCGCCGGGCGAGGGCGCCGCGTGGGCGATGAGGTCCGGCAAGCGCGAGAAGTCCTCTTTGAGCGTCGTCAGCATCGCCGGCGTGTACAGCGCCGCGGCCGGATGGAAGATCGGATACAGGTACAGCGCATGCCCGGCGATCTCGATCGCCCGAGGCGTGCCGTGCACGCGCGTGATGCCGGTCTGGTCGCCGCTGAGCAGCTTCGTGGCGAAGTTGCCGAGCGTGCAGATCACCTTGGGCTTGATGATCTCGATCTGCCGCCACAGATACGGCTGGCAGGCGTCGATCTCCTCGGGCCGCGGGTCGCGGTTGTTGGGCGGCCGGCTCTTGAGGACGTTGGCGATGAAGACCTGCTCGCGCGTCAGCCCGATGCTCGCGAGCAACTGCTCGAGGAGCTTGCCGGCCTGACCGACGAACGGCCGGCCCTGCTGGTCCTCGTGATAGCCGGGCGCCTCGCCCACGAACAGGAGGTCGGCGCCGGGGTCTCCCTCGCCGAACACGGCACGCGTGCGGGTCTCGGCGAGGATGCAGCGGGAGCATCCCTCGACCTCCTCACGGAGGGCGTCGAGGGCTGCGGTGACGTCGTCAGTGGCAGGTGCCACAGGAGGAACTGGCGCAGGAGGAGCAGTTCTTGGTCGCTCCCTTGCCGCCGAGGTTGGACGACGATGAATGGACGGCGAAGGTCGAGAGGAGCCGGCACACGTCGCCCGACTCGCACTCCGGGCACACCGGCCTGGTGCCGTTGCGGACCAGTTCCTCGAAGGCGGTTCCGCACTGGTTGCAGCAGAATTCATAGATGGGCATGGCCGTAGTGTAACACCGGCGCGATTGACCTCGCGCGCGCGAGGTCCTAGGCTCAGTACGGCCCGGCGCCGAGCCTCGGCAGGCGACCGGGACATCGCCTGTGCTGCACAGGCCTACGGCAGGCGCGGTACCTCCCTCACCGGGCGGACCGCAGCCGGAGAGGTCGGAGGCTTGATCGTCGACGCCTATCGCTTCTGCGTGATCGGTCCCGGACGTCTGGGATCCACGCTCCTCGCCGGCCTCCTCGAGGCCGAGATCAACGTCACCGCCGTGGGCGTGCACGCCGACGACGACACCAGCCTCTTCGGCGGCATCCCGCACGTGCGCGTGCGCGATGCCGCTCTCGAGGCCGACGCCTTCTGGATCACGGTGCCGGACGATGAGATCTACGCCGTCGCCGGCAGGCTCGCTGAGGCCCTGCCAACCATGCGCCGCCCGGGCGTGCCCCAGCCACTCGCGATCCACTCCAGTGGCCTGGGCTCGGTCTACCTGCTCAAGCCGCTCCTCGAGCAGGGCGTTCGCGTCCTGTGCCTGCACCCCCTGCAGACCTTCGCCGGCGAGCCAGACGCCGGACTGCTCGAGGGCGTTCCGTGCGCCGTCACGGCGCTCGAGGAGCGCGACCTGCAACTCGGCGAGGAGCTCGCCACCCGCCTCGGCATGCGGCCGTTCCGGCTCTCCGACGAGCAGAAGGCCGTCTACCACCTCTCGGCGGTCGTCGGCTGCAACCTGCTGGTCGCGCTGGAGAGCGAGGCCAAGCGACTGATGGACGAGGCCACCGGCGGGAGCGCCGGCCTCGACCATCTCTCGGTGCTGCTCGAGACGACGCTCAAGAACCTGCTGGAGAGCGGTGAGCCCGCCTTTTCGCTCACGGGGCCGGTGGCGCGCGGCGACATCGGGACCGTGCGCGCGCACCTGCGCCTGCTCGACCGCGGGAGCCCACGGCTCGCGCGGACGTACCGGGCGCTCAGTCTCGAGGCCTTGGCGCTCGCGGCCCCGCGCCTCGACGACGAGCAGGTCAAGACCCTGCAGGAGCTGCTCGGCGCCGGGGAGGCCGGTGGCCGGCCGTGATCGTCGCCCGGACCATCGCGGAGGCGCGGGTCGCGTTACGCGAGCTCCCGCGCCCTCTGGGCTTGGTGCCGACGATGGGCGCGCTGCACGCCGGGCACCTGAGCCTTGTCGACGCGGCCAGGGCGCGCTGCGCGAGTGTGGTCGCCTCCGTATTCGTGAATCCGACGCAGTTCGGCCACGGCGAAGACTTCTCGACGTACCCGCGCGACGAGGTCCGCGACCTGCGCCTCCTCGAGGAGGCGCAGGTCGCCGTCGTCTTCGCGCCGGAGGCGGACGAGATGTACCCGGCCGGCTTCGCAACACTCGTGCACGTGGGCGGCGCGCTCACCGAGAACCTCGAGGGCGCCTCGCGGCCGAGCCACTTCGACGGCGTCACCGTCATCGTCGCCAAGCTGCTCGGCGTGACCCAGCCGGACGTGCTGTTCCTCGGCGAGAAGGATGCCCAGCAGCTCGCCGTCGTCCGCCGCTTCGTGCGCGACCTCGACCTGCCGGTCGAGGTCGCCGGCGTGCCCACCCTGCGCGAGCCGGACGGCCTCGCCATGAGCTCGCGCAACGTCCGCCTCACACCGCAGCAGCGCGCGGTGGCCCCGGAGCTGTACGGCGCCCTGCTCGCGGGCGCGGCGGCCGCGGAGGCGCCGGGCGCGAGCGCGGACGACGTCGTCGTCGCGGTCGCGAGCGCCCTGCTGCCGGCCGATCCGGCGCTCGCGGAGGGCGCGGCGGTCGGACCGGGCGGCAGGGACCCGGCCGGGCCGCGCTTCGAGCTCGACTACCTCGCCGTCGTCGACGCCGACAGCTTCGTCCAGACGGAGGAGCTGGGACCGCGCTCCGTGCTCGTCGTCGCGGCCCGCCTCGGCTCCACCCGTCTCATCGACAACCTCCCGCTCGCCGTTCCTGCGGCAGGCGAGCCGCTCACCACCTCGTCATCCAGCGCGTACCCCGCCAAGGACGCGACCACATGAAAGGAAGGGTCACCATGGCGACCATCTTCGTCAACGGCAAGCAGCAGGAGCACGTGCGCGAGGGCCTCGCGCGCGTCATCACCGGCTCCATCGAGTTCGCCAGCAACGGCGACGCGGACATGGTCAAGATCACCGAGGAGGTGGCCGAGGCCGTGCGCCAGACCGGCCTCGGCGACGGCACCATCACCCTCTTCGTGCCCGGCGCTACCGGCGCGTTGACCACGCTCGAATACGAGCCCGGCGTGGTGGAGGACGTGCAGCGGGCGCTGGACATGGTGGCACCCGCCGATGGCTTCTACCAGCACAACGCGAACCTCGGCGACGGCAACGGCCATTCGCACGTGCGCGCCGGGCTCGTCGGGCCGTCGCTGGTCGTGCCGTTCGTCGACGGCCGCCTCACGCTCGGGCGCTACCAGGACATCGTCTTCTGTGACTTCGACGCGCGTCCACGGGAGCGCAGCATCGTAGCGCAGGTGATGGGCGTATGAGCGCCGCCGACACCCAGGGCGGCTCGCCTGCCGGCACGGGTGGCTGCGACCCGAGCAAGGCGCGCCCGCTCGTCCAGGTCGCGCTCGACTTCGTCGACCTGCCGCGCGCCCTCGAGGTTGCGCGTGAGGCCGTCGCCGGCGGCGCCGACTGGATCGAGGCCGGCACGCCGCTGATCAAAGCCGAGGGCCTGAGCGCCGTGCGCGCCCTCAAGGCCGAGTTCCCCGACAGGACGATCGTCGCCGACATGAAGACGATGGACGCGGGCCGCACCGAGGTCGAGTACGCCGCCAAGGCTGGCGCCGGCGTGGTCGGCGTGCTCGGCGCCGCTTCCGACAGCACGATCAAGGAGTGCGCCGAGGCGGCGCGCAACTACGGCTGCAAGCTCATCGTCGACATGATCGAGGTCGCCGACCCCGTGGCGCGCGCGAAGCGCGCGCAGGAGCTCGGCGCCGACTACATCGGCATCCACACCGCCATCGACCAGCAGATGCGCGGCGAAGCGCCGTTCGACACGCTGCGCGCCGTCGCCGACGCGGTCGACATCCCCGTATCGGTGGCCGGCGGCATCAACAGCGAGACGGCCGCCGCGGCCGTCGATGCCGGCGCCGGCATCGTCGTCGTCGGCGGCGCGATCATCAAATCGGCCGACGCGGCTGCGGCGACCACCGCGATCCGCCGCGCCGTGGACGAGCGCGTCTGCATCGAGACCACCCTCTACAAGCGCACCGGCGCGGCCGACATCCGCACCGTGCTCGAGCAGGTCTCGACGGCCAACGTCAGTGACGCCTGGCACCGGCAGCCGAGCCTGCCGGGCATCCGTCCGCTGCTGCCGGGAGCGCACATGTGCGGCCCGGCCGTCACCGTGCGCACGTACGCCGGCGACTGGGCCAAGCCGGTAGAGGCGATCGACGTCTGCGAGCCCGGCGACGTGCTCGTCGTCGACGCCTGCGACGCGACCCCCGCGATGTGGGGCGAGCTCGCCACGCACAGCGCCATGGTTAAGGGCCTGGCCGGGCTCGTGGTCTGGGGCGCGATCCGCGACACGCCTGAGATCGCGCGCCTCAAGTTCCCCGCCTTCAGCAGCAAGGTCTGCGCCAACGCCGGCGAGCCCAAGGGCTTCGGAGAGATCAACGTGCCGATCGCCATCGCCGGCCAGACGGTACGGCCTGGCGACTGGATCGTCGGCGACGACGACGGCGTCATGATCCTCCCCAAGGAGCAGGCCGTGGAGCTCGCCAACCGCGCCATGGACGTGCTCGAGAAGGAGAACCGCCTGCGCGGCGAGATCGACGCCGGCAAGACGCTCGCCGAGGTCGCCTACCTGCAGAAGTGGGAGAAGGCGCGCTAGGACTGAGGCGCGGGCGGGTACATCCCCAGTGAGCAGGCCGACAGCGGGAGTCGAGCGCGATGGATGAGCGGCAAGACCCAGGCGCCAAGGCGCGCGAGGCGGGCACCAAGTCCGAGCGGCTGCTGCAGGACACCTATCTGAGCGGCGCCGTCGGCATGCCCGCTTCCGGGCCCAGGCTCTCGGCCGATCTGCTCGCCCGCGGTGTGGACGGTGTCGACGATTCCCTTGTGCGGAGTGATTCTTCGTGGAGGACAGGCGCCGAGCTCGAGGACGAGCCGGATACGGAGGTCGCTGCGCGACACGGCGGTTTCATCGGCCTGCTCCGCCGCCTGTTCGGGAGTTGAGCCGCCGAACAGGGCCACGATGCCGCCGCGCGGAGTCAGGCGCCCACCCGGCAACCAGGGAGCGACGGCTTCAGCCCGCCCGGCCCGCCTGCAGGGTGAACTGGAGACTCGTCGCAGCCGTCTGGACAGACTGAGCGCCACCCCCGCGCCTCGAAGCTCCTGATCCGCAGACGCCGAGGGGAACATGAGCGTGAACTGGATGCTCAGGCAGCGGCCGGGAAAGCCGCTCGCATGGT
>DASRZL010000140.1:0-18078 GCA_035686425.1 Thermoleophilia bacterium | reverse complement strand
CTTCTCCTCGTTCCAGTAGACGGCCGAGTAGGGGCAGCTCGAGACGATCTCCTTGCGGCCCTTGGCCTTGACGGGGTCGATGATGACGAGCCCGTCCTCACGCCGGTAGACGGCGCCGTCGGCGGTGAGGCACGGCGCCTCGTCGCAGTGCATGCAGGGCATCGGCAGGTAGGCCGTCTGGACGAGCGGATACTGGCCGCGCTCCTTGCGCTTGATGTGCATCCAGCGCTGACCGTGCCAGGGCTGGGCCGCCGAGTACGGCGGGAACTCGTTGTCGACGAACTCGTCCTTGTCGGCGAGGAAGCAGTCGTTGCAGTCGTGGCAGCGCGCCACGTCGATGACCATGTGCCACTTCTTCATCGGGCCTCCCCCTCCCACTTCTCTACCTGGATCAGACACGAGTTGTTGGACATCGCCGTCGAGGTCGGCGTGATGTAGCGCTTGCTGGTGAGGATGTTGACGCAGCCGGCGATGTCGGGGGAGTCACCCGGTTCGCCGAGCGGCGTGTACTCGGCGCAGCTCTCGTAGGAGTGCACGGTTCCCGGCGCCACACGCTCGGTGAGCTGCACCGAGAGGATCACGGCGCCGCGGTCGTTGAAGGCGCGGATCAGATCGCCCTCGGCGATCCCCCGCGCCTCCGCGTCCTTGCTGTTGAGGCGCATGACCCAGTAGTAGTGCCCGTCGTCGTGGAGGATGCGATGCTCCTCGACCTCGTTCAGCCAGCTCTCCTTGGAGTCACCCATGGTGTGGAAGCTGAAGCGCGGGTGTGGGCTGACCATCTGCAGCGGGTACTTCCCGTAGAGCTCCGTCGTGTGGTGCCCTTCCCAGCTGGGGATGAACTGCGGGCCCATGGCCGGGCGCTCGGGGTCGACCACGTCCATCTCCAGGCGCTTGATCGCCGAGCTCACGAACTCGATCTTGCCGGACGCCGTCTGCAGCCCCTCGAAGCCGACCGTGTCGCCGGGTCGCGGACCCCAGTCGGGCGTGTCGCGCTTGCGCCCTTCGGCGAACCAGCGCATCGCCGGCGTCGACTTGTAGTCGTCGGGGATCGGCACGACGTAGTAGCCCTTCTTCTCGAACTCCTCCCAGGTGATGTTGTTGGGGAGGTCGGTGGCGTGGAAGTAGGCCTTGCACCAGTCGTACTCGTCCATGCCGCCCTCGGTGAAGACGTCGCCCATGCCCATGCGCCCGGCGACGGCCGCGAAGATGTCGTAGTCGGACTTGCTCTCGCCGAGCGGCTCGACGCACTTCTTCTGGAGGACGATCACGCGGTGGTTGGTCTGGTTGTGGTTGTCCGGGATGTAGCCCGAGCAGTTGCCGAACTCGCTCATGTCCCAGCGCTCGAAGTTGGTGCAGGCCGGCAACACGATGTCGGCGTACTTGGCCTCGCCCTCCATCCAGATCGACTGGTTGACCACGGTACGCACCCCACCCTCGCGATACGCCTTCACGTAGCGGTTTGTCTGCTGCATGGTGCCGAAGAACGAGCCGCCGTAACGCCAGTACATGGTGACGAATGGGTAGCCCGGCGCCGGGTACTCGTACTTCTGCATCTGGCTCTGGATCGAAGAGCCTGAGAAGCCCTTGCCGCGCCACTCGAAGCGCTCGTGCATCATCGCCTCGGGGATGCGCAGTCGAGGGATCGCCTGACCCTCGGTGGAGTCGTGGACGTTCACCGTCGGCTTCCGACCCGAGCTGTGCGGGAACATGCGGTACAGGAAGCGGTAGGCCGCCGCCGTCTTCTCGGGATCGCCGGAGATGCCGCCTTCGGCGTAGCCGGGGAACACGAACGAGCAGTCGGACGGGGCGCCCTGCGAGGTGCCCCAGATGTTGACGCCCGGCTTGCCGTAGCCCTGCATCGCCGCCAGCGCGATCATCGTGCGGGCCCACTCATTGCCGGTCGCCGAGCGGCAGGCGCCACCCCAGCCGCCGAGGCCGCCGGCGGCGAGCATCGTCTTCTTGGCGCCCCACTCGCGAGCCAGGGCGCGGATCTGGCGGGCGGGGACGCCGCACTCGCCCTCCGCCCACTCCGGCGTCTTGGGCACGTTGTCGGACTTGCCGAGGACGTAGTCGCTCCACTCGTCGAAGCCCGTCGTGCGCTCGGCGACGTACTCCTTGTCGTAGGTCCCCTCGGCCAGCCACGTGTGCGCGATGGCGAGACCGAACGCTACGTCGGTGCCGAGCCGCGGCGCGAACCATTTGTCCGAGAACAGCTCGGCGGTCGGGTTGAAGTAGGGATCGACGAACACCATCTTGATCCCGAGTTCCTTCATCCAGTAGCGGCGTGAGGTGCTCTCGAAGGCGGAGTAGATGCCGCCGCCGGTGGTCTCCGGATCGGAAGACCAGAAGACCACCATCTCGGTGTGCTTGAGCGCGTCCTCGAGCAGGTCGTACTGCTCCGGGATGCCGAGCCGGTGGCTGTTGCCCCACATGGGCATGCCGCCCCAGTGCCAGCCCTCCCAGCTGTCGGGATTGTGCGCCGAGTGGGCCATGCCCATCAGATTGAGGAAGCGGTAGTAGGCGCTGTGGCGGTAGCCGATATTGCCCCACAGATGGTGCGAGCTGCACGTGGTGAGAATGGAGCCGGGACCGTGCTCGCGCTTCTCGCGGATCATCTCCGTGGTCACGAGGTCGAGAGCCTCGTCCCAGCTGATCGCCTCGTACCCGGAGACTCCGCGGTTCTGGATGTTGCGCTCGCCGTCGGGATCCCAGTCCACGCGCTTGAGCGGTGTCAGGATGCGCTTCGGCGAGTACACCATCGAGCGCTGCGCCTGGGCATGCGGCGAGAGCGTCGTGCGGCGCGGCGGGGTGAACCTGCGACCCCGCGCCTCGATGACCCAGTCGCCCTTGTCGTCATCGGCGAGGTCGATCGGCGTCATGCGCACGATCCGGCCGTCTTCCACATCCACGAAGACTGGTCCGCCTGTGGTGCAGTTGGTGAGCCTCTCCGTGTGACCCATACTCTCCGACCTCCGCTCACGGCTGGGGATTGGCAGACCCGAGCCCGTCCGGCGCGGGCAGGCGCGGCAGCATCCACGATGCGGATGCCACTGCCCGCATCACGGAAATCCTACCGTGGAGCGTGTTCGTGTCAACCGCTCCATCTGTTGCCGCCGGAGGCGCCCGCGGCGCGTGCGGCGGCGCTTGAGCTACACTGCCGGATTGTGTCCATCGACCTCTCGAGAACCCCGCGACGAATCCGCGTCGGCGCCCTCCTCGCCGGTGGCGAGGCCAGACGCATGGGGCGCGACAAGCGTCTGCTGCGTCTCGCCGGGACCACACTTCTGGAGCGCAATCTGGTCTTTCTCGGCGACCTCTTTCCGACGGTGGCGCTCTCGGTGCGGGACGCCGCCCAGATCCCGGCGTCACTACCCGCCGGCGTGGAGACCGTGACCGACGTGGTGACGGGCTCGCCGCTTGCGGGCCTCGCTTCCCTGCTGGCCCGCTACCGCGAGCCCATCTTCGCTCTCGCCGCCGACGTGGCGTTCCCCGAGCGCGCGACGGTCGAGCGCGTCGTCGCGGCCTTCGACGGCGTGGATGTGGCGTTGCCGATCGTCGGCGATCACCTCGAGCCCCTGCACGCCGTGTACGGCCCAGCCTGCGCCCCGCACCTGAAGCGCCTTCTCGACCGGGGCGCGCACAGCCTCCTGGACCTGCTTCCCGAGGTGCGCGTGCGGACCGTGTCCTTCTCGCGCGCGGAGCCGTTCTTCAACGTGAACTCGCCAGACGATTGGGAGGAGGCTCGCCGCCGTCAGCGCGCCGCCGAGGACCCCACTGATCCCGGGCCGCCGGTCGTGATCGGCGTCGTCGGGCGGCCGAACAGCGGCAAGACGACGTTCATCGAGCGCTTGATCCCCGAGCTCGTCTGTCTCGGCTACACGGTGGGAGCGATCAAGAGCGTCGCCCACTTCGACATCGACACCCCCGGCAAGGACTCCTGGCGTCACGGTCAGGCCGGCGCGGAGGCCTACGCGGTGGGTTCGCCGGCGCAATTCGCCTTCGTGACCGCGCGGCGGGAGGCCACGACCCTGGCCGAGCTCGCCGAGCAGTACTTCTCCGGCT
Source organism: Thermoleophilia bacterium (assembly GCA_035686425.1). Lineage (GTDB taxonomy): Bacteria > Actinomycetota > Thermoleophilia > UBA2241 > UBA2241 > CAIXSE01. Next base: position 14,016 of record DASRZL010000140.1, on the reverse strand, counting down.
ACGACATCGTCGTGTGCGAGGGCTATCGGCACGAGACGACCCACGTGATCGAGGTCGTGCGCGCCGCGACCGGGTACGCGGAGACGAAGTACCCGCCCGAGGAGCTGCTCGCTCTCGTGACCGACACCGACCTTCCCCACCGCCGGCGCTTCGCGCTCGACGACGCCGCCGGCCTCGCCGCCTGTCTCGTGGAGACGCTCGGGCTCGGTCGACGGCGCCCCTGACACGGCGGCCTGTCGTCGGCGTCGGCGATCGCCCGGCCGTTCCGCAGAGCGGAACGGCCTCGACCACAGTACGGAATAGGACTACAATCCGGCGCAAGTGTCATCACGAGCACGTCCCGAGGAGACCATATGTCCGCCGCACCCCCAGCATCCTCACCGGCCGGCACGCCGGACAACGCGTCGGCGCCCGCCCGCGACGCCCGTCTGTACCAGACGACCGCGACGACCGCGACCGACTACTGGAACGACTCCTGTTCCGTCGAGGAGCTCACCTACGCGATCGAGCGCGGAGCCGTCGGAGCCACGACGAACCCGACGATCGTCGGCGATGTGCTGAAGAAGGAGATGCACCTCTGGCGCGAGCGCATCGCGGAGATCGTCGAACAGAACCCGACCTGGTCCGAGGACGAGATCACCTGGCAGCTGATCGAGGAGATGGCGATGCGCGGGGCCGAGCTGCTGCTCCCCGTGTTCGAACGCGAGGGCGGCAAGAAGGGGCGGCTCTCCATCCAGACGGACCCGAGGCTGTATCGCGACGCCGCGCGCATCGCGGAACAGGCGCTACGATTCGGCGCTCTCGCCCCCAACATGCAGGTGAAGATCCCCGTGACCGAAGCGGGCGTGCAGGCGATCGAGACGGTGACGGCGGCCGGCGTCAACATCAACGCCACGGTCTGCTTCACGGTGCCGCAGGCGCTCGCCGTCGCCGAAGCGGTCGAGCGCGGCCTGCGGCAGCGTGAGGCCGCCGGCGAGGACGTCTCGTCCATGACTCCCGTCTGCACCCTGATGGTCGGCCGTCTCGACGACTGGATGCAGGTCCTGATGAAGCGCGACGGCGTGGCCGCCGACCCCGGCTGCGTGCCGTGGGCCGGCCTCGCCTGCATGAAGAAGGCCTACGCCATGGCGCGCGAGCGCGGCTACCGTACGCGCCTGCTCGCCGCCGCGTACCGTCATCATCTGCACTGGTCCGAGCTCATCGGCGGCGACGTCGTGCTGACGATCCCGTACAGCTGGCAGCGCCTCTTCAACGAGTCCGACATCGCGGTCGTGCCGCGCATGGACGACCCCGTCCCGGCGGAGATGGTGAAGGAGCTCCACGACCGCTTCCCCGACTTCAGACGCGCCTACGACGCGGACGGGATGACACCCGCGGAGTTCGACTCCTACGGCGCGACGGCGCGGACGCTGCGCGGCTTCATCGCCTCGTATCATGACCTGGTGGCGGTGGTCCGCGAGTTCATGCTGCCGAACCCGGACGTGAAGTAGATCCGACCGGCGGCGGGCAACGCGGTCCGCGGTCCGCGCGCCGCCCGCCGAACCATCGCATCGGGCTGGCCTCGGCTCCGAAGGCCGTGCTACGCTTCGCGCTGTCCGACTCCAAGCCCTCCGCCCTACGGCATCCGCTAGGGGCGCCGGGCCGTACCATGGATAGACCATGGGGCAGCGATCGCCGCTGTCGTGGGCCCGCGGCGGAAACGCCCGGACCTCCCCGTGCTTGGAAAGGAGCGAAGGACGTGGCTGCCCGTCCGACCCTGCGTGGTCGGACCGCCGTGACCGCGCCGCGTGGCGCCGATCAGCCGGCGGTCCGCAGCGCTCGCGTATACCATGGCGTCAGACGCGTGCGCCCGGCAGGCCTTCTGGTCTCCCTGCTCGCCGTCGTGCTTCTCACGGCGTCCGCGTGCGGCGGCCAGGCCGGCGCCGGAGACGCGAAGACGACAGCGGCCGTCAACGTCTTCGCCGCCGCCTCGCTCACCGAGGCCTTCACGCAGCTCGGCGACGCGTTCGCCGCCGCTCATCCCGGAGTCGACGTAACGCTCAACTTCGCGGGCAGCAACGACCTCGTCGCCCAGATCCGGCAGGGCGCGCCGGCCGACGTCTTCGCGTCCGCCGACACCGTGAACATGGACCAAGCCGGCGACCTCGTGGACGATCCGAAGGCGTTCGCCGGCAACCAGCTCGCCATCGCCGTGGCGCCGGGGAATCCCGAGAGCATCAACGAGCTGTCCGACCTGAGCCGCCCGGGTCTCAAGGTGGTGCTCGCGGCGCCCGAGGTGCCGGCCGGCAAGTACGGTCGCGAGATCCTCGACCGGGCCGGCGTCAGCGTGAGTCCGGTCTCGCTGGAGGTCTCGGTCAAGGGCGTCGTCACCAAGATCGCGCTCGGCGAGGCCGACGCCGGCCTCGTGTACGTGACCGACGTCACGGCAGCCGGCGGCGACATCGCCGGCGTCGACATCCCCCGACCGGAGAACGTGATCGCCGCGTATCCGATCGCGACGGTCACGGGGAGCGGGAACCGGACCCTCGCACGCGAGTTCGTCGACTTCGCGCTCTCCCGCGAGGGCCGGGCGGTGCTCGCCGACTACGGCTTCCTTCCGCCGCCGAGCGAATGAGAACGACCATGCCCACGCGGCCGACGGCCGCGAGCCGGGTCGGCGGCGCATGAGAGACACGCCGTGAGCGACCACGAGAGCACGAACGCGCAGGGCGCAGGCGACCCCCGGCCGGACGGCACGGGCAAGCTCGCCGTCGTCGCCGGCGACTCGCTCGTCACCGGGCGCACCGGGCGGGCGCCGGTCCCGTGGACGGTCCCGCCCGCCCCCGCCGCCTCACGGGGGCCGGCACAGGCTCGGCGCGGCGGCCGCGCTCCGTTCGGCTTCGTGCCACTGGCGGCGATCGGCATCGCCTTTCTCGCCCTGCCGCTGGTCGGGCTCGTAGCCCGCGTTCCCTGGCGGCATCTCCCGGAGGATCTCACGGCTCCCGGGGTGCTCACCGCCCTGCGGCTCTCCCTCGTCTGCTCCCTCGGCGCCGTCGCCCTCTCCGTCGTTCTCGGCGTGCCCCTCGCGTGGCTGCTCGCGCGCGTGCCCTTCCGCGGCCGCAACGTGGTGCGCGCCGTGGTGACGCTCCCCATGGTGCTTCCGCCGGTGGTCGGCGGCGTGGCCCTGCTGCTCGCCTTCGGGCGGAGTGGGATCGTCGGACAGTGGCTCGACCGGGCGTTCGGTCTGACCCTGCCGTTCACCACGACCGCCGCGATCCTCGCCGAGACCTTCGTCGCCATGCCGTTCCTGGTGATCACCGTGGAAGCCGGCATCCGCTCCATGGACCGGCGGTACGAGGACGCGGCGGCGACGCTCGGCGCCGGGCACTGGATGACCTTCCGCCGCGTCACGCTGCCGCTGATCGCGCCGGCGCTCGGCGCGGGCGCCGCCCTGTGCTGGGCGCGGGCGCTGGGCGAGTTCGGCGCCACCATCACGTTCGCCGGCAACCTGCCGGGCAAGACGCAGACGATCCCGCTGGCCGTCTATCTCGCCCTGCAGAACAACCCCGATGCGGCGATCACGCTGAGCCTGATCATGCTGGTCATCTGCCTCGCCGTTCTGATCGCGCTGCGCGACCGCTGGTTCCCTTCACGATGACGGCGCCCGCGGGACACCTGCGCAGGAGGGCGTCGGCATGAGCCTCGAAGCACAGGTGGCCCTGCACAAGGGAGCTCTCCATCTCGAGGCCGACCTGGCGATCGCCGACGACCAGGTCGTCGTCCTGCTGGGCCCGAACGCCGCCGGCAAGACGACTCTCCTGCGCGCCCTGGCGGGCCTCATCCCGCTCGAATCCGGGAAGGTCGTGCTCGATGGGCGCGTGCTCGAAGACGTGTCCGCCGGCGTCCGCGTCCCGCCGGAGCACCGGCCGGTCGGAGTCGTGTTCCAGGACTACCTGCTGTTCCCGCACCTCAACGTGCTCGAGAACGTGGCCTTCGGCCTGCGTGCCCGCGGCCTGCACCGGAGGACCGCGCGCCGGGTCGCGACGGAGTGGCTGGAACGAGTCGACCTCGCAGCCTGCGCCATGGAGCGGCCGAAGGCCCTCTCCGGAGGGCAGGCCCAGCGCGCCGCTCTTGCACGCGCGCTGGCCACGGACCCACGCCTGCTCCTCCTCGATGAGCCGCTGTCGGCCATGGACGCGGGTGCGCGAGCGGAGCTCCGCCGGGAACTCAACCGGCACCTCGGCTCGTACAGCGGCACCTGCCTGCTCGTCACCCACGACCCGATCGAGGCGATGACCCTGGCCGACCTGCTGGTCGTTCTCGAAGACGGTCGCGTGGTCCAGGTGGGCTCGCCTGCGGAGCTCAGCGCACACCCGCGCTCGCGCTACGTCGCCGACCTCGTCGGCCTCAACCTCTACCGGGGGCAGGGTGCGGGGCACGTCGTCGAGCTCCCCGCGGGCCAGCGTATCGTCACGGCCGAGACCGTTCCACAGGAGGGCGACGTCTTCGCGGTCATCCCTCCGGGCGCGGTTGCGCTGCACCGTGCGCATCCCGAGGGTTCGCGACGCAACGTGTGGGCGGGTACGGCCGGCGAACTGGACGTAGCGGGTGAGCGTATCCGCGTGCACGTCTCGGGGCCCATGCCGATCGTCGCCGAGGTCACGCCCGCGGCCGTGGCCGCGCTGCACCTCGGTGAGGGTGGTGCCGTGTACGCCTCGGTGAAGGCGACCGAGATCGTCACGTACCCCGCCTGATGCGCCGGCGATGATCCCCACCGACCACCCGGTACGGGTCGGCGTGCTCCGCGCCGGCGGCAGCAGCCGCCGCGTCGGCCTCGCGCGCTTCGCTCAACGCAGCCTACGTATGAACCTATCAATACGTTGACACAGAGCAGGCTCACCTCATAGAGTGCCATGGCACTGTGGAGTGGCTACCCTGCGGAAGGGATAGTCCGGCTGGTCATCGCCCCCGCGTCAAGACAGCCGGGCTGCCGAGAACGTTCTCGGCAGCCCGGCTGTCTTGACGCGGGGGCGATGACCAGCCGGACTATCCCTTCCGCAGGGTAGCCACTCCACAGTGCCATGGCACTCTATGAGGTGAGCCTGCTCTGTGTCAACGTATTGATAGGTTCATACGTAGGCTGCGTTGAGCGAAGCGCGCGAGGCCGACGCGGCGGCTGCTGCCGCCGGCGCGGAGCACGCCGACCCGTACCGGGTGGTCGGTGGGGATCATCGCCGGCGCATCAGGCGGGGTACGTGACGATCTCGGTCGCCTTCACCGAGGCGTACACGGCACCACCCTCACCGAGGTGCAGCGCGGCCACGGCCGCGGGCGTGACCTCGGCGACGATCGGCATGGGCCCCGAGACGTGCACGCGGATACGCTCACCCGCTACGTCCAGTTCGCCGGCCGTACCCGCCCACACGTTGCGTCGCGAACCCTCGGGATGCGCACGGTGCAGCGCAACCGCGCCCGGAGGGATGACCGCGAAGACGTCGCCCTCCTGTGGAACGGTCTCGGCCGTGACGATACGCTGGCCCGCGGGGAGCTCGACGACGTGCCCCGCACCCTGCCCCCGGTAGAGGTTGAGGCCGACGAGGTCGGCGACGTAGCGCGAGCGCGGGTGTGCGCTGAGCTCCGCAGGCGAGCCCACCTGGACCACGCGACCGTCTTCGAGAACGACCAGCAGGTCGGCCAGGGTCATCGCCTCGATCGGGTCGTGGGTGACGAGCAGGCAGGTGCCGCTGTACGAGCCGAGGTGCCGGTTGAGTTCCCGGCGGAGCTCCGCTCGCGCACCCGCGTCCATGGCCGACAGCGGCTCATCGAGGAGGAGCAGGCGTGGGTCCGTGGCCAGCGCGCGTGCAAGAGCGGCGCGCTGGGCCTGCCCTCCGGAGAGGGCCTTCGGCCGCTCCATGGCGCAGGCTGCGAGGTCGACTCGTTCCAGCCACTCCGTCGCGACCCGGCGCGCGGTCCTCCGGTGCAGGCCGCGGGCACGCAGGCCGAAGGCCACGTTCTCGAGCACGTTGAGGTGCGGGAACAGCAGGTAGTCCTGGAACACGACTCCGACCGGCCGGTGCTCCGGCGGGACGCGGACGCCGGCGGACACGTCTTCGAGCACGCGCCCATCGAGCACGACCTTCCCGGATTCGAGCGGGATGAGGCCCGCCAGGGCGCGCAGGAGAGTCGTCTTGCCGGCGGCGTTCGGGCCCAGCAGGACGACGACCTGGTCGTCGGCGATCGCCAGGTCGGCCTCGAGATGGAGAGCTCCCTTGTGCAGGGCCACCTGTGCTTCGAGGCTCATGCCGACGCCCTCCTGCGCAGGTGTCCCGCGGGCGCCGTCATCGTGAAGGGAACCAGCGGTCGCGCAGCGCGATCAGAACGGCGAGGCAGATGACCAGCATGATCAGGCTCAGCGTGATCGCCGCATCGGGGTTGTTCTGCAGGGCGAGATAGACGGCCAGCGGGATCGTCTGCGTCTTGCCCGGCAGGTTGCCGGCGAACGTGATGGTGGCGCCGAACTCGCCCAGCGCCCGCGCCCAGCACAGGGCGGCGCCCGCGCCGAGCGCCGGCGCGATCAGCGGCAGCGTGACGCGGCGGAAGGTCATCCAGTGCCCGGCGCCGAGCGTCGCCGCCGCGTCCTCGTACCGCCGGTCCATGGAGCGGATGCCGGCTTCCACGGTGATCACCAGGAACGGCATGGCGACGAAGGTCTCGGCGAGGATCGCGGCGGTCGTGGTGAACGGCAGGGTCAGACCGAACGCCCGGTCGAGCCACTGTCCGACGATCCCACTCCGCCCGAAGGCGAGCAGCAGGGCCACGCCGCCGACCACCGGCGGAAGCACCATGGGGAGCGTCACCACGGCGCGCACCACGTTGCGGCCGCGGAAGGGCACGCGCGCGAGCAGCCACGCGAGGGGCACGCCGAGAACGACGGAGAGGGCGACGGCGCCGAGGGAGCAGACGAGGGAGAGCCGCAGGGCGGTGAGCACCCCGGGAGCCGTGAGATCCTCCGGGAGATGCCGCCAGGGAACGCGGGCTACGAGCCCGACCAGCGGCAGGGCGAGAAAGGCGATGCCGATCGCCGCCAGTGGCACGAAGCCGAACGGAGCGCGGCCGCCGCGCCGAGCCTGTGCCGGCCCCCGTGAGGCGGCGGGGGCGGGCGGGACCGTCCACGGGACCGGCGCCCGCCCGGTGCGCCCGGTGACGAGCGAGTCGCCGGCGACGACGGCGAGCTTGCCCGTGCCGTCCGGCCGGGGGTCGCCTGCGCCCTGCGCGTTCGTGCTCTCGTGGTCGCTCACGGCGTGTCTCTCATGCGCCGCCGACCCGGCTCGCGGCCGTCGGCCGCGTGGGCATGGTCGTTCTCATTCGCTCGGCGGCGGAAGGAAGCCGTAGTCGGCGAGCACCGCCCGGCCCTCGCGGGAGAGCGCGAAGTCGACGAACTCGCGTGCGAGGGTCCGGTTCCCGCTCCCCGTGACCGTCGCGATCGGATACGCGGCGATCACGTTCTCCGGTCGGGGGATGTCGACGCCGGCGATGTCGCCGCCGGCTGCCGTGACGTCGGTCACGTACACGAGGCCGGCGTCGGCCTCGCCGAGCGCGATCTTGGTGACGACGCCCTTGACCGAGACCTCCAGCGAGACCGGACTCACGCTGACGCCGGCCCGGTCGAGGATCTCGCGACCGTACTTGCCGGCCGGCACCTCGGGCGCCGCGAGCACCACCTTGAGACCCGGGCGGCTCAGGTCGGACAGCTCGTTGATGCTCTCGGGATTCCCCGGCGCCACGGCGATGGCGAGCTGGTTGCCGGCGAACGCCTTCGGATCGTCCACGAGGTCGCCGGCTTGGTCCATGTTCACGGTGTCGGCGGACGCGAAGACGTCGGCCGGCGCGCCCTGCCGGATCTGGGCGACGAGGTCGTTGCTGCCCGCGAAGTTGAGCGTTACGTCGACTCCGGGATGAGCGGCGGCGAACGCGTCGCCGAGCTGCGTGAAGGCCTCGGTGAGCGAGGCGGCGGCGAAGACGTTGACGGCCGCTGTCGTCTTCGCGTCTCCGGCGCCGGCCTGGCCGCCGCACGCGGACGCCGTGAGAAGCACGACGGCGAGCAGGGAGACCAGAAGGCCTGCCGGGCGCACGCGTCTGACGCCATGGTATACGCGAGCGCTGCGGACCGCCGGCTGATCGGCGCCACGCGGCGCGGTCACGGCGGTCCGACCACGCAGGGTCGGACGGGCAGCCACGTCCTTCGCTCCTTTCCAAGCACGGGGAGGTCCGGGCGTTTCCGCCGCGGGCCCACGACAGCGGCGATCGCTGCCCCATGGTCTATCCATGGTACGGCCCGGCGCCCCTAGCGGATGCCGTAGGGCGGAGGGCTTGGAGTCGGACAGCGCGAAGCGTAGCACGGCCTTCGGAGCCGAGGCCAGCCCGATGCGATGGTTCGGCGGGCGGCGCGCGGACCGCGGACCGCGTTGCCCGCCGCCGGTCGGATCTACTTCACGTCCGGGTTCGGCAGCATGAACTCGCGGACCACCGCCACCAGGTCATGATACGAGGCGATGAAGCCGCGCAGCGTCCGCGCCGTCGCGCCGTAGGAGTCGAACTCCGCGGGTGTCATCCCGTCCGCGTCGTAGGCGCGTCTGAAGTCGGGGAAGCGGTCGTGGAGCTCCTTCACCATCTCCGCCGGGACGGGGTCGTCCATGCGCGGCACGACCGCGATGTCGGACTCGTTGAAGAGGCGCTGCCAGCTGTACGGGATCGTCAGCACGACGTCGCCGCCGATGAGCTCGGACCAGTGCAGATGATGACGGTACGCGGCGGCGAGCAGGCGCGTACGGTAGCCGCGCTCGCGCGCCATGGCGTAGGCCTTCTTCATGCAGGCGAGGCCGGCCCACGGCACGCAGCCGGGGTCGGCGGCCACGCCGTCGCGCTTCATCAGGACCTGCATCCAGTCGTCGAGACGGCCGACCATCAGGGTGCAGACGGGAGTCATGGACGAGACGTCCTCGCCGGCGGCCTCACGCTGCCGCAGGCCGCGCTCGACCGCTTCGGCGACGGCGAGCGCCTGCGGCACCGTGAAGCAGACCGTGGCGTTGATGTTGACGCCGGCCGCCGTCACCGTCTCGATCGCCTGCACGCCCGCTTCGGTCACGGGGATCTTCACCTGCATGTTGGGGGCGAGAGCGCCGAATCGTAGCGCCTGTTCCGCGATGCGCGCGGCGTCGCGATACAGCCTCGGGTCCGTCTGGATGGAGAGCCGCCCCTTCTTGCCGCCCTCGCGTTCGAACACGGGGAGCAGCAGCTCGGCCCCGCGCATCGCCATCTCCTCGATCAGCTGCCAGGTGATCTCGTCCTCGGACCAGGTCGGGTTCTGTTCGACGATCTCCGCGATGCGCTCGCGCCAGAGGTGCATCTCCTTCTTCAGCACATCGCCGACGATCGTCGGGTTCGTCGTGGCTCCGACGGCTCCGCGCTCGATCGCGTAGGTGAGCTCCTCGACGGAACAGGAGTCGTTCCAGTAGTCGGTCGCGGTCGTCGCGGTCGTCTGGTACAGACGGGCGTCGCGGGCGGGCGCCGACGCGTTGTCCGGCGTGCCGGCCGGTGAGGATGCTGGGGGTGCGGCGGACATATGGTCTCCTCGGGACGTGCTCGTGATGACACTTGCGCCGGATTGTAGTCCTATTCCGTACTGTGGTCGAGGCCGTTCCGCTCTGCGGAACGGCCGGGCGATCGCCGACGCCGACGACAGGCCGCCGTGTCAGGGGCGCCGTCGACCGAGCCCGAGCGTCTCCACGAGACAGGCGGCGAGGCCGGCGGCGTCGTCGAGCGCGAAGCGCCGGCGGTGGGGAAGGTCGGTGTCGGTCACGAGAGCGAGCAGCTCCTCGGGCGGGTACTTCGTCTCCGCGTACCCGGTCGCGGCGCGCACGACCTCGATCACGTGGGTCGTCTCGTGCCGATAGCCCTCGCACACGACGATGTCGTAGCCGGAGAAGTACTGCTCGGCGAGCTCGGCCAGGGTCGTGGCCTCCCGCCGCGCGGTCACGAAGGCGAATTGCGCCGGCGAACCCACCGCGTAGGCCTCCGCGCCGGCCTGACCGTGACGCCAGGAGTCCTTGCCGGGGGTGTCGATGTCGAAGTGGGCGACGCTCTTGATCGCTCCCACCGTGTAGCCGAGACAGACGAGCTCGGGGATCAAGCGCTCGATGAACGTCGTCTTGCCGCTGTTCGGCCGCCCGACGACGCCGATCACGACCGGCGGCCCGGGATCAGTGGGGTCCTCGGCGGCGCGCTGACGGCGGCGAGCCTCCTCCCAATCGTCTGGCGAGTTCACGTTGAAGAACGGCTCCGCGCGCGAGAAGGACACGGTCCGCACGCGCACCTCGGGAAGCAGGTCCAGGAGGCTGTGCGCGCCCCGGTCGAGAAGGCGCTTCAGGTGCGGGGCGCAGGCTGGGCCGTACACGGCGTGCAGGGGCTCGAGGTGATCGCCGACGATCGGCAACGCCACATCCACGCCGTCGAAGGCCGCGACGACGCGCTCGACCGTCGCGCGCTCGGGGAACGCCACGTCGGCGGCGAGAGCGAAGATGGGCTCGCGGTAGCGGGCCAGCAGGGAAGCGAGGCCCGCAAGCGGCGAGCCCGTCACCACGTCGGTCACGGTCTCCACGCCGGCGGGTAGTGACGCCGGGATCTGGGCGGCGTCCCGCACCGAGAGCGCCACCGTCGGAAAGAGGTCGCCGAGAAAGACCAGATTGCGCTCCAGAAGTGTGGTCCCGGCGAGACGCAGCAGACGCTTGTCGCGCCCCATGCGTCTGGCCTCGCCACCGGCGAGGAGGGCGCCGACGCGGATTCGTCGCGGGGTTCTCGAGAGGTCGATGGACACAATCCGGCAGTGTAGCTCAAGCGCCGCCGCACGCGCCGCGGGCGCCTCCGGCGGCAACAGATGGAGCGGTTGACACGAACACGCTCCACGGTAGGATTTCCGTGATGCGGGCAGTGGCATCCGCATCGTGGATGCTGCCGCGCCTGCCCGCGCCGGACGGGCTCGGGTCTGCCAATCCCCAGCCGTGAGCGGAGGTCGGAGAGTATGGGTCACACGGAGAGGCTCACCAACTGCACCACAGGCGGACCAGTCTTCGTGGATGTGGAAGACGGCCGGATCGTGCGCATGACGCCGATCGACCTCGCCGATGACGACAAGGGCGACTGGGTCATCGAGGCGCGGGGTCGCAGGTTCACCCCGCCGCGCCGCACGACGCTCTCGCCGCATGCCCAGGCGCAGCGCTCGATGGTGTACTCGCCGAAGCGCATCCTGACACCGCTCAAGCGCGTGGACTGGGATCCCGACGGCGAGCGCAACATCCAGAACCGCGGAGTCTCCGGGTACGAGGCGATCAGCTGGGACGAGGCTCTCGACCTCGTGACCACGGAGATGATCCGCGAGAAGCGCGAGCACGGTCCCGGCTCCATTCTCACCACGTGCAGCTCGCACCATCTGTGGGGCAATATCGGCTACCGCCACAGCGCCTACTACCGCTTCCTCAATCTGATGGGCATGGCCCACTCGGCGCACAATCCCGACAGCTGGGAGGGCTGGCACTGGGGCGGCATGCCCATGTGGGGCAACAGCCACCGGCTCGGCATCCCGGAGCAGTACGACCTGCTCGAGGACGCGCTCAAGCACACCGAGATGGTGGTCTTCTGGTCTTCCGATCCGGAGACCACCGGCGGCGGCATCTACTCCGCCTTCGAGAGCACCTCACGCCGCTACTGGATGAAGGAACTCGGGATCAAGATGGTGTTCGTCGATCCCTACTTCAACCCGACCGCCGAGCTGTTCTCGGACAAATGGTTCGCGCCGCGGCTCGGCACCGACGTAGCGTTCGGTCTCGCCATCGCGCACACGTGGCTGGCCGAGGGGACCTACGACAAGGAGTACGTCGCCGAGCGCACGACGGGCTTCGACGAGTGGAGCGACTACGTCCTCGGCAAGTCCGACAACGTGCCCAAGACGCCGGAGTGGGCGGAGGGCGAGTGCGGCGTCCCCGCCCGCCAGATCCGCGCCCTGGCTCGCGAGTGGGGCGCCAAGAAGACGATGCTCGCCGCCGGCGGCCTCGGCGGCTGGGGTGGCGCCTGCCGCTCGGCGACCGGCAATGAGTGGGCCCGCACGATGATCGCGCTGGCGGCGATGCAGGGCTACGGCAAGCCGGGCGTCAACATCTGGGGCACCTCGCAGGGCGCCCCGTCCGACTGCTCGTTCGTGTTCCCCGGCTACGCCGAAGGCGGCATCTCCGGCGATCCCGAGAAGACGGCGGCGGCCTACCGCTTCCTGTACCGCATGTTCCCGCACAGCTCGGGTCGGAAGCCGACGGTGAACGTCCACGACTCCACCGAGGGTCAGGCGATCCCTCGACTGCGCATCCCCGAGGCGATGATGCACGAGCGCTTCGAGTGGCGCGGCAAGGGCTTCTCAGGCTCTTCGATCCAGAGCCAGATGCAGAAGTACGAGTACCCGGCGCCGGGCTACCCATTCGTCACCATGTACTGGCGTTACGGCGGCTCGTTCTTCGGCACCATGCAGCAGACAAACCGCTACGTGAAGGCGTATCGCGAGGGTGGGGTGCGTACCGTGGTCAACCAGTCGATCTGGATGGAGGGCGAGGCCAAGTACGCCGACATCGTGTTGCCGGCCTGCACCAACTTCGAGCGCTGGGACATGAGCGAGTTCGGCAACTGCTCGGGCTACATCCCGGACAACCACAACCAGACCAACCACCGCGTGATCGTCCTCCAGAAGAAGTGCGTCGAGCCGCTCGGCGAGAGCAAGTCCGACTACGACATCTTCGCGGCCGTCGCCGGGCGCATGGGCATGGGCGACGTCTTCACCGAGGGCGGCATGGACGAGTACGACTGGTGCAAGGCCTACTTCCACGCCACCGACCTCCCCAACAACATCACCTGGGAGGAGTTCGAGAAGAAGGGCTACTACGTCGTGCCGATCCCCGACGACTACAAGTCGACGCCGGCGATGCGCTGGTTCGCCGAAGGGCGCAAGCGCGACACGCCCGACTGGGGTCCGCGACCCGGCGACACGGTCGGCTTCGAGGGGCTGCAGACGGCGTCCGGCAAGATCGAGTTCGTGAGCTCGGCGATCAAGCGCCTGGAGATGGACGTGGTCGACCCCGAGCGCCCGGCCATGGGCCCGCAGTTCATCCCCAGCTGGGAAGGGCACCACACGACGGAGCTCTACGGGAAGTACCCGCTGCAGATGGTCAGCCCACACCCGCGCTTCAGCTTCCACACCATGGGTGACTCCAAGGAGAGCTGGCTGAACGAGGTCGAGGAGCATCGCATCCTCCACGACGACGGGCACTACTACTGGGTCATGCGCCTCAACAGCAAGGACGCGGAGGCGCGGGGGATCGCCGAGGGCGATCTGATCCGCGCCTTCAACGACCGCGGCGCCGTGATCCTCTCGGTGCAGCTCACCGAGCGTGTGGCGCCGGGAACCGTGCACTCCTACGAGAGCTGCGCCGAGTACACGCCGCTCGGCGAACCGGGTGACTCCCCCGACATCGCCGGCTGCGTCAACATCCTCACCAGCAAGCGCTACATCACGCCGACCTCGACGGCGATGTCCAACAACTCGTGTCTGATCCAGGTAGAGAAGTGGGAGGGGGAGGCCCGATGAAGAAGTGGCACATGGTCATCGACGTGGCGCGCTGCCACGACTGCAACGACTGCTTCCTCGCCGACAAGGACGAGTTCGTCGACAACGAGTTCCCGCCGTACTCGGCGGCCCAGCCCTGGCACGGTCAGCGCTGGATGCACATCAAGCGCAAGGAGCGCGGCCAGTATCCGCTCGTCCAGACGGCCTACCTGCCGATGCCCTGCATGCACTGCGACGAGGCGCCGTGCCTCACCGCCGACGGCGCCGTCTACCGGCGTGAGGACGGGCTCGTCATCATCGACCCCGTCAAGGCCAAGGGCCGCAAGGAGATCGTCTCGAGCTGCCCCTACTCGGCCGTCTACTGGAACGAGGAGAAG
>DASRZL010000139.1:0-51381 GCA_035686425.1 Thermoleophilia bacterium | reverse complement strand
CTTCCAGGTGGACGGGGAGGGTCTCGACAAGCTCGACCGGGACATTCTCTGCGCCATCGCGGAGAAGTTCGATGGCGGCCCCGTCGGCCTCGACACGCTCGCCGTCGCGCTCGGCGAGGAGGCCGACACGGTCATGGACGTGTACGAGCCGTACCTGATCATGCAGGGCTTCCTGATGCGCACCCCTCGCGGCCGCGTGCTCACGCGGAGTGGCTACGTCCACTGCGGCCTCAAGCCGCCGGCCGGCCCGGACTCCCTCTTCGACGAGAGCTGAGGCGACGTGCCCGGCGGGCGCTCCGCCCGCTCCGCGCGACGCGGGCTCCGCCGACGCCCGCGCTATACTCGCCCGATGACCGACCTGCTCCTCCACACGTGCTGCGGACCGTGCTCCACCGCCGTCCTGCCCGAGTGGCGCCGGCTTGGCGTCGAGCCGGTGGGCTGGTTCGACAACCCCAACATCCAGCCGGCCGCGGAGCTGCAGCGCCGCCTCGAGAGCATGCGGCGTTTCAGCCGGGCGGCCAGCTTCGAGCTGATCGTGCCGGAGGGCGGGGAAGAGGCTCCGGGATGGCCTGCGTGGCGCGAGAGCCTCCCCGACGCCGGCCCCGACGAGCGGTGCGCCGTGTGCCTGCGGCTGCGCCTGGGCGCGGCCGGCGCCGCGGCGCGCTCCCTCGGATTCTCCAGGTTCTCGACGACGCTCACCGTGAGCCCGTATCAGCGGCACGACCTCATTCGCACGGCGGGGGAGGATGCCGCGGACGCGCACGGCATCGACTTCGTGTATCTCGACGCCCGTGAGCGGTTCCCGGACACCTACGCGGAGAGCCGCCGGTTGGAGCTCTACCGCCAGCCCTACTGCGGATGCGCGGCGAGCAAGTGGGACGCGTGGCACCAGCGGCAGGAGCGCCGCCGCCGGAGATCCGCGTGAGTGAGCCGGAGCGCGGGATCACGCTCGGCGACCTCGAGTACGAGCTGCCGGACGATCTGATCGCCCAGACGCCGGTGGACCCGCGCGACTCGTCGCGGCTGCTGGTCTGCCGCCGCGACACGGGGGCGACCGAGGACCGCGTGTTCGACGAGCTGCCGTCGCTCCTCCGTGCCGGCGACGTGCTCGTGCGCAACGACACCCGGGTCTTCCCTGCGCGGAGCTACTTCCACCGCGAGACGGGAGGGCGCATCGAGGTGCTGTTCCTCTCCATGCTGACCGGGCCGGATTCGGGAAGCGAGCGCTGGGAGGTGCTGCTGCGCGGCCGCCCGCGGTCGGAGGAGGTGCTCGAGAGCGAGGCTTTCGGACCAGACTGGCCGCTCCGCTGCATCGAGCCCATCGGTGACGGTCGTTGGGTGGTCGAGAGTCTGGGCGCACAGCCGGTGCTCACCTTGCTGGAGGGGGGAGGCGTCACGCCCCTGCCGCCGTACATCACCGCGCCGCTCGAGGATCCGGAGCGCTATCAGACCACCTACGCCCGGCACCTGGGTTCGGCGGCCGCTCCCACAGCCGGCCTGCACTTCACTCCCGAGCTGGACGCGGCCCTCGCGTCCGCCGGCGTCGCGGTGGAGAGCGTGACGCTGCACGTCGGCCTCGGTACGTTCAAGCCGCTCCAGAACGAGTCGCTCGAGGCCACCACTCTCCACAGCGAGACGTTCGCCGTCGAGGCAGGAGTGTGGGCGCGCCTCTGCGACGCCCGCCGCGACGCCCGCCGCATCGTCGCCGTCGGAACGACCTCGATGCGCGTTCTGGAACATCTCGCGCGTCAGGAGGCTACGGGAGTCGCCGGGCCACTCTGCGGCGCCACACGGCTCTTCATCCGCCCCGGCTTCGACTTCCGCGTGGTCGGAGGGCTCGTCACCAACTTCCACTTGCCGCGCACGAGCCTCCTCGCGCTCGTCATGGCTTTCTGCGGCGTCGAGGAGACGCGGCAGATCTACCGTCACGCCGTGCGCGAGCGCTATCGCTTCTACAGCTTCGGCGACGCGATGCTGGCGCTGTGAACGGACCCGCTCCGATGGTGGCCGAGGGATTCGCCTTCGAGGTGGTGGCGCGCCACGGCAGGGCCCGTGCCGGTCGCCTCACCACGCCGCACGGCGTCGTTGAGACGCCTTGCTTCATGCCGGTAGGCACCAAGGCGACGGTCAAGGCCGTCGAGCCTCGCGAACTCCGGGAGGTCGGCGCCCAGATCGTCCTCGGGAACACCTATCATCTGTACTTCCGCCCGGGCACGCGGATCGTCGCCGCCCACGGCGGCCTGCACGGTTTCATGCAGTGGGACGGACCGATCCTCACGGACTCCGGCGGCTTCCAGGTCTTCAGTCTGGAGGGGACGCGCGTCATGCGCGAAGACGGCGTCGAGTTCAGCTCGGTGTACGACGGCTCACGCCACGTCTTCACCCCCGAGCTTGCGATGCGCGTTCAGGAGGAGCTCGGCGCGGACGTCATCATGGCCTTCGACCAGTGCGCGCCGGGGACGCTGCCGCGGGCGGAGCTCGAGGCCGCCGTGGAGCGCACCACGCGCTGGGCGACGGCCTGCAAGGCGGCGCACGCGCGCCGCGACCAGCTTCTCATCGGGATCGTGCAGGGCGGCGTTGACGAGGGCCTGCGGCGAAGGTCGGCCGCCGAGATCATCGGCATCGGCTTCGACGCCTACGCCGTCGGCGGCCTCAGTGTCGGCGAGCGTGGGGAGGAGATGCTCGCCGCCGTCGAGCTGATGGACGAGCTCTTGCCTGCCGACCGCCTGCGCTATTTCATGGGCATCGGCGACCCGGTCGGCATCATCGACGTCATCGCGCGAGGCGTCGACGTCTTCGACTGCGTGCTGCCCACGCGCATGGCGCGCACCGGAACGGCGCTCCTTCGCGGCGGCGGGCGCCTGAACCTGCGGAACGCCCGCTTCGCCACCGACCTGTCGCCGCTCGAGGCAGGATGTGACTGCTATGCGTGCCGCACGTTCACGCGTTCGTACCTGCGGCACCTGGTCACGCAGAAGGAGATGCTCGGCGCGCAGCTTCTGAGTCTCCACAACCTGCGCGTTCTGCTAAGATTGACGCACGACGCCCGCTGCGCCATCCGCGACGGGCGTTTTACAGAATTCGCCAACGACGTAGCGGGGCACGACCCCGCGGGAGGTTGAGGTCCGTGTCGTTCACCATCATCATCTGGATCCTCGTTTTCTTCGGGATCTTCTACTTCCTCGCGATCCGGCCCCAGCGTCGCCAACGTCAGCAGCACGCCGAGATGGTGGGCATGCTCAAGAAGGGTGACGAGATCGTCACCATCGGCGGTATGTACGGCACCGTCACCGCCATCGGCGACGACTGGGTGGAGCTTGAGATCGCCAAGCGTACCCGGGTCCGCTACCTCAAGCGCGCCATCTCGTCGATCACCAGCGTCGACGAGTACGATGAGGAAGACGAGGACGAGTACATCGAAGCCGCCGAGGAGGACGTGATCGAAGAGGCGGACGACGACGTGGTCTTCGAGGAAGAAGAGATCGTGGAGGAGGTCGACGCGACCGACGAGTCGCCCGACGCCCCCGAAGCTCCGGAGGCCCCCAAGGCGTGACGACGGCATCCTCCGGCCGTGATCATGAAGCAACGTGTGACGACGGGCCCCGCAGAAGCGGCGGGGCCCGTCCCATGCAGGGATTCTTGCCTGCGGACCGAACTGCATTCTGACGTGGACTCGACACAGGGGTAACGCTTACATGGCGCATGTCCTCGCGTTCGCCAATCAGAAGGGCGGGGTGGCCAAGACCACCTCGACGGTGAACCTCGGCGCGGCCCTCCGCGAGCACGACCTGCGCGTGCTCGCCGTCGACATGGATCCCCAGGGCAACCTCACCATGAGCCAGGGCATCGACACCGAGAATCTCGAGAAGAGCATGTACGACGTGCTCGTCCATCGCACGCCCATCGACGAGGTGATCTACGAGCGAGAACTGGACGTAGCTGCGTCGACCATCGACCTCGCCGGCGCCGAGATGGCCCTGGCGACGATGATCGGGCGCGAGCGGGCACTGCAGCGCGCCCTCGACCCCGTCCTCGACAGGTACGACTACATCCTCATCGACACGCCGCCCTCGCTGGGGCTGCTCACCATCAACGCGCTCACGGCCTCCGAGGGGGTCATCGTCCCCGTGCAGTGCGAGTACCTCTCACTACGCGGACTGCTGCAGCTCGAGAAGACGCTCGAGATGATCCGCGAGAACCTCAATCCCGACGTGCGTATCAAGGGCATCCTTCCCACGCTCTTCGACGCGCGCACGCTTCACGGCAGGGAGTCGATCGAGGTCCTGCGCGAGAACTTCGGCGACCTCGTCTTCGATACGGTGGTGCGCAAGACCATCAAGTTCGCCGAGGCCCCCGTGACCGGAACCTCGGTGCTCAGATACGATCCCAAGGGCAGGGGGGCGGAATCGTACCGCGCTCTGGCGCGGGAGGTGCTGAATGGCAGATCGTCCTAGCATGAAGGATGGACTGAGCGAGCTCTTCCGGCGCACCGACAGCGGCGGGGCTATCCCCGACGGCCTGGGTCTGGACGCTCCGGTCAAGGGTCGGCCCTACGCGACCAGCATCAAGGTGGTCGGGGTGGGTGGCGCCGGCACCAACGCCGTGAACCGGATGGTCGACTCCGGCGTCAAGGGCGTTGAGTTCATCGCCGTCAACACCGACGTCCAGCAGCTCGAGGTGTGCGACGCCGACGTCAAGATCCACATCGGCCAGGAGATCACCCATGGGCTGGGCGGAGGAGCCGACCCTGAGGTCGGCCGTGAGGCGATGGAGGTCAGCCGCGACCAGCTGAAGGCCGCGCTGCGCGGCGCGGATCTCGTCTTCGTCACCGCCGGGGAGGGTGGAGGCACCGGCACCGGCGGCGCTCCCGTCGTCGCGCAGGTGGCCCGCGAGCTGGGCGCCGTCACCATCGCCATCGTCACGAAGCCCTTCGGCTTCGAGGGCAATCGCCGGCAGCGGCAGGCGGTGGAGGGCATCAGCGTGCTGCGCGACGCCGCCGACACCGTCATCTCCATCCCGAACGACAGGCTGCTCGAGGTCGTCGAACGCAGCGCCAGCGTCGTCGAGGCGTTCCAGCACGCCGACGACATCCTGCGCCAGGGCGTGCAGGGCGTCACAGACCTCATCACGGTCCCGGGGCTCATCAACCTCGACTTCGCCGACGTGCGCACGATCGTCAAGGACGCCGGTACGGCTCTTCTGGGCATCGGCGTCGCCGGTGGCGAGAACCGGGCCCAGGCGGCCGCGGACATGGCCATCCACTCGCCGCTGCTGGAGACGAGCATCGAGGGCGCCAGCGGGCTGCTCCTCAACATCACCGGTGGCGAGGATCTCACGCTGTTCGAGGTCAACGAGGCCGCGGGCGTGATCAGCGAAGCTTTGGACGACGACGCCAACATCATCTTCGGCGCGGTCGTCGACGAGAAGCTGGAGGGCAACATCGCCATCACCGTCGTGGCCACGGGGTTCGGCGATGAGGTGCGGCATGCCCAGGCGCCGGCGCGCGGTCCAGAGAGCCGAGCCCCGGCGCCCAAGCCGGAGCCGCGCGAGGAGCGGGGCACGCCATTCGGCCCTGCGCCCAGGTTCAGCGAACAAGATTTCGACATCCCGTCCTTCGTCAATCAGCCCGAGGACTAATGCCCGCAGCGCACGCAGTGCACGGAGTGCTGGTGAGCGACTCGCCGGCGCGCAGCGCCCCCGGCGAGAAGGAGTGACGCGAGCATGAAGCAGGGAGGAGTCGACGGCGATGCCCGTTGAAACGAGCGCCGTCGCCGCACCCCCCGTCGAGCTAGCCCCCACAGGCAGGCCAGGGATCGGGGCGCCGCAGGCGCACCGCTCATTCGAGCTCGACCTTGACGTCTTCGACGGGCCGTTCGACCTCCTCGTCACGCTCATCCTTCGCGACGAGATCGATATCTGGGAGGTCCGGGTCTCCCGGATCATCGCCGAGTACGTGGTCAAGCTCGCCGACAGCGGGGAGTTCGACCTGGACGCCACTTCCCAGTTCGTCGTCCTCGTGGCGGCGCTCCTCGAGATGAAGTCTCGCCTGCTCCTCGAAGAAGAGGTGGAGGAGGAGCTCGAGGACCTCGATCCGGAGGAGGCGGCCCGCCAGCTGCTCGAGCGTCTCGCCCGCTACAGCCAGTTCCGCAATGTGGCTGGAGCGCTCGGTACGTCTTGGGGCGAGCACAGCGGGCGGCTCTATCGCAACGCTCCGGTGCCGGCAGGACTGCTGCGCCGGCGCACTCCCGACGGCGCGCTGCCGGCGCTCGCGCTCGCCGACGCGCTCGCACCGCTCCTGCGCGAGCCGCCCGTGCCCGACACCAGCCACCTCGCCGACCTCGCCGTCTCCCTGGTCAAGGAGCTCCGCCGCCTGCGTCTCATCCTCGACGACGCCGGAGAGTTCACCTTTGCGGCAGTCGCACCGCCCGACAGGCTCGAGCGTGCCGTCACGTTCTTCGCTCTCCTCGAGTTGCACTCGAGCGGCGAGGCGCGGCTGCGTCAGACCAACCACTTTGGTGACATCGTGGTCAGCCGCGTCGCCGCTCCTGCACTCGTCGCAGGGTGACGCCGGCCTCCGCCGTGCGGTAGCATCGACGGCGACCCGCACCCGACCCGGCCACGCATGCTGCCACTCGCACGGCGCCTCGAGGCGCTGCTCTTCATCTCTGCACGCCCGATCGCGACCGACAGGCTCGCGGAGGCGTGCGGCTGCCGTGAGGACGAAGCAGCCGAAGCGCTCGGCGCGCTGCGCGCGGAATTCGCGGCAGGTGCACACGGCATCGAGGTCCGTGAGGTCGCCGGGGGGTTCACCTTCGCCGTGGCTGATGACTGCGCCGAGGATGTGCGCCGGCTGACGGGCGCCGAGAAGCCGGATGAACTCACGCCGGCGCTGCTGGAGACGCTCGCCGTGGTCGCCTACCTGGAGCCTGTGACCCGTGCCGAGATCGCGGAGGTCCGCGGCGTCTCGTCCGAGTGGGCGCTCGGCGCCCTCGAGGAGCGCGGTCTGGTGGAACAGCAAGGTCGCGCCGACACCCCGGGCGCACCCATCCTCTACGGCACCGGGGAACGCTTTCTCAAGCTGTTCGGACTGGTGAGCCGGGAGCACCTGCCGCCGCTCGAGGAGTTCTCACTGAGCGCCGCCGAGGTCGACGAGATCCGTTCGCGGCTCCACGCCAACGCCGAGAGGAGGGGGCAATGAGCCCCGCTCAGCCAATGAACCTGGTGGTCTACCTCGCACGCGCGGGCGTCGGCTCGCGCCGCTCTTGCGACGAGCTTGTCCGCGAGGGAGTCGTCACCGTGAACGACGAGGTCGTCACCTTCCCGCGTCACAAGGTCACGCCGGAAGATGTCGTCGCGGTCCGCGGCGAACCGGTGACCGCGCTCGAGCTGCGCTACATCCTTGTGAACAAGCCACGGGGGGTGGCCAGTACCCGCAGCGATCCCCACGCCGACCGTGTGATCGTGGATCTGGTGCCGGGCGGCCGGGCGTTGTTCCCGGTCGGTCGCCTGGACGTGGACAGCACGGGTCTGATCATCCTCACCAACGACGGCGTGCTCGCGAACCGGCTCATGCACCCGAGGTACGGCGTGCCCAAGGCCTACGTGGCGCGCGTGCGCGGCAAGGTCAGCCGGAGGGCGCTCAGCACGCTCCGGCAGGGCGTCGACCTCGAGGACGGCCTCACCTCGCCGGCGGACGTCAAGCTGAAGAAACAGAGCGCCAAGACGGCCCTCGTCGAGATCACCATTCACGAGGGCCGCAAGCGCCAGGTCCGGCGCATGTTCCTTTCCGTCGGTCATCCAGTGGAGGAGCTGAGCCGGCGGCGGTACGGCCCGCTGACGGACAAGGGCCTCGAGCCCGGCGGCTTTCGCGAGCTCAGCGGCGAAGAGGTCGAGGCGTTGCGGCGCGCCGGCGAGGAGGTCGCGAACGAGGTGGCCGGGGAGGTGGAGGGTCTCCCCTTGCTCCTGGCCGCGGAGGCGCCGGCGCAGGCGCCTGCCGAGCACGACCTCTCCGACGAGCAGGCAACGGACTTCCCGGGCGCTGAGGCTGCGTCCAGGGATGCATCGGGACCCGGAGGGGAAGACGATGGCCCGGCCGACGACTGAGTCGCTGGTGTATGGTCCCTCACGCGATATGCGCGCCGCTGGCCATCCTGTCCACCGGCACGTCGCGCGACCGCTGCGCCTCGACCCGCCGAAGTATCCATGACCGTCCGCTTCATCCCGGCTCTTGCGGGCATCGTGCCCTACCAGCCCGGTCTTCCCGTCGAGGTGGTCAAGCGCCGTTTCGGCATCGACGAGGTCGCCAAGCTCGCCTCCAATGAATACCCGCTGCCGCCCTTCCCGGAGGTCAAGGAAGCGGTGACCGGAGCAGTCGACCGGCTGCAGCGCTATCCCGACGGGTCCTCCACCCAGCTTCGAGAGGCACTTGCCGCGCACCACGACCGCAGCCCCGAAGAGGTCACCATCGGTTGCGGCACCTGCGAGCTGCTCTACCTCCTCGCGACCGCGCTGCTCGAGAAAGGCGACGAAGTGGTGCTGGCCGACCCGTCGTTCTCGTCCTACCGCGACGTCATCGACATCCACGGGGCCGTCCCGGTCGTGGTGCCGCTGGTCGACTTCGCCCACGATCTCGAGGCCATGGCCGCGGCCGTGACCCCGCGCACCAAGATCGTGTTCGTCTGCAATCCCAACAACCCGACGGGCACCTGCGTGGCGGCCGCGGACGTCAACCGTTTCGTCGAGCGCGTGCCCGAGGACGTCCTCGTGGTGATCGATGAGGCCTACATCGAGTTCGTCACGCGCCCGGACCGGGATGACTGCCTTGCGGTCCAGAAGGAGCACGACAACGTCATCGTCTTGCGCACCTTCTCCAAGATCTACGGGCTCTGCGGCCTGCGCACGGGGTACGGGCTGTGCGCGCCGGCTGTCAAGCAGGCCGTCGACAAGGTGCGGCAGCCGTTCAACGTGAACCTGCTGGGGCAGCTCGCCGCCGTCGAGGCGCTCAAGCATCAGGACCAGGTCGCAGCGCGTCGCGAGAGCAACGCCGCGCTGCGCGACGGCATGGCGACACGTCTGGCGGCTCGCGGCCGGGCCACTGTGCCGAGTGAAGCGAACTTCATGCTCGTCGATATGAACGGGCTCCGTCAGCCTCACGACGAAGTGTGCGCTACCCTGCTGTCCATGGGCGTGATCATCCGCGACGGCAATGCGCTCGGGTGCCCCGGCTGGGCGCGCGTCAGCGTGGGTACACAGGAGGAGATCGAATTCTTCCTGCAGAAGCTGGCCTCGCTCGAGGTCGGCGCGCAGGAGACCGGAGAAGGGAGGCCGAGTTGAGCATGATGGTCATCATGCACGAGTCGGCGACCGACGAAGAGATCGCCGGCGTCTGTGCACGGGTCGAAGAAGTCGGGGCCAGCGCCCACATCTCCTCCGGCGATCGGGTGACCGTCATCGGCGTCATCGGTGACCGCGAGGAGACCACGCAGTTGCCGCTCGAGGCCATGTCCGGCGTGGACAGGGTCGTCGCCATCCTGCGCCCGTACAAGCTGGTCGGCCGTGAGTTCCAGCAGCGCGACTCGGTGGTCGACGTGAACGGCGTCAAGATCGGCGGCGGGCACTTCTGCCTCATCGCCGGCCCATGCTCCGTCGAGACACAGGATCAGGTGCTGGAGGCCGCACGCGCCGTCAAGGCGGCGGGCGGCCACATGATGCGCGGCGGCGCCTTCAAGCCGCGCACCTCGCCCTATGCCTTCCAGGGCCTCGGCGAGGAGGGGCTGGCGATGCTCGCCGTGGCACGCGACGAGACAGGGTTGCCCGTCGTGACCGAGGTCATGGACCCGCGCGACCTCGACGTGGTGTGCTCCTACGCCGACGTCCTCCAGGTGGGTGCGCGTAACACCCAGAACTTCTTGCTCCTCGCCGAACTCGGCAAGGCCGGCAAGCCGGTGTTGCTCAAGCGCGGCCCCTCGACGACCATCGAAGA
Organism: Thermoleophilia bacterium; assembly: GCA_035686425.1. Lineage (GTDB taxonomy): Bacteria > Actinomycetota > Thermoleophilia > UBA2241 > UBA2241 > CAIXSE01. The sequence goes on along the minus strand of DASRZL010000139.1, from coordinate 41,399 downwards.
GCTGCTCATGTCGGCGGAGTACATCCTCAAGGAGGGCAACCGCGACGTCATCCTCTGTGAGCGCGGCATCCGCACCTTCGAGACCGCGACGCGGAACACCTTCGACGTGAGCGCGGTGCCGGTGATCAAGATCGCCAGCCACCTGCCCGTGGTCGTCGACCCGAGCCACTCCGCGGGCCGCCTCGACCTCGTCCTGCCGCTCTCTCTCGCCGGCGTGGCCGCCGGGGCGGACGGCGTGCTGGTGGAGACGCACCCTCATCCTGAGCACGCCCTCTGCGACGGGCCGCAGTCGCTGCCGACGGCCGCCTTCGGCGAGTACGCCGCACGCGTCATCGACCTGGCCCGCTGGACCGGCAAGACCGCCTGAGGCCGTGGCCGAGCCGCAAGTCAGCACCGTCGCCCTCGTCGGCGTCGGCCTCATGGGAGGATCGCTCGGCATGGCCGCGCGCGAGCGCGCCGGAACGGCGCAGGTCCGCGGCTTCAGCCAGACGCAGGCCACGCTCGATATCGCCCTCGAGCGGGGCGCTATCACGCACGCCTGCGGAAGCCTCGAAGAGGCGGTGACCGGCGCAGACCTGGTCTTCGTGTGCACGCCGGTCCGCCTCGTCGCGGGGCACGTCAAGGCGGCGCTCGCGGCTGCTCCCCCGCACGCCGTCGTCAGCGATGTGGGGAGCACGAAGGGGCCGCTGATGCGGGCGCTCTCGCCCGACGACCAGCGGCGCTGTATCGGCGGGCACCCGCTCTGCGGCTCCGAGACCGCCGGCGTCGCCAACGCGCGCGCCTCGCTCTACCAGAGCGCGACGTACTTCGTCACGCCCGGCGCGCACGTGGACGCCGACGCCTATCACCTGCTCTACGGGTTCCTGGGGGATATCGGCGCCCATCCGGTCGCGGTCGACCCGGAGGAGCACGACCGCGTGATGGCCATCGTCAGTCACCTGCCGCACGTGCTGGCCAACGTCCTCATGAGCCAGGCCGGCCAGCACGCGGGAGCGCGTGACGCACTGCTCTCGGCCGGGCCCAGCTTCCTCGACCTCACGCGCATCGCAGGGAGCAACCGGCGCGTCTGGACGGACATCTTCCTCGACAATCGCGCGGCGCTGCTGGCCTCGCTGGCGCAGTTCCAGGAGGGCCTCCAGGAGGTCCTCGAGGCCCTCGCGGCCAACGATGCCACGAGGCTCGGCGACACCATCGCGCGCGCGGCGGAGCAGCGCGAGCGCATGCTCGCCGCCGGAAGCCTGCCGGCCGAGGACCTCTACCGCATCATCATCCCCGTGAGCGATCGGCCGGGCGTCTTCAGCGAGATCATGGTCGCGCTCGGCGACGCCGGCATCAACGTCGAAGACCTCGCCATGCATCACATGAGCGCCGAGCTCGGCGGCACGCTCACGGTCTACGTCCTCGGACGTGGCGCGTGTGAGCGGGCCGCCCACGTGCTCGGCGTGCTCGGCTACGAGGTCAGTACGCGAGCCGAGGTCGAATGACCGTCGTGGCCATCGACGGACCCACCGGCTCGGGCAAGAGCACCGTCGCCCGGCGCGTCGCGGGGCGTCTCGGCTACCTGTACCTGGACACCGGCGCCATGTACCGGGCCGTCGGCCTGCTCGCCACGGAGGCCGGCGTGCCGACCAATGACGAGGCCGCAGTCGTGCCGGTCGCAGCGGCCGCGGACCTGCGCTTCGACGGCGACGGCCGGCTCTTCGCCGGCGACCGCGACGTGAGCGGGGCGATCCGCACGCTGGAGATGAGCGCCGCGGCGTCGGTCGTGTCGGCGCTGCCCGGCGTGCGCCGGCTCCTGGTCGAGCGCCAGCGGACCCTCGGGACCGGCACGGACATCGTCATGGAAGGTCGCGACATCGGCACGAACGTCTTTCCCGATGCAGGCGTCAAGGTGTTTCTGACGGCGTGCCCCGAGGTGCGGGCGGCGCGCCGGGCCGGGGAGATGCGCGCCGGCGGCGATGACGTGGACACCACGGAGGTCCTCGCCGCTCTCAACGAACGAGACCGACGCGACAGCGAGCGCGAGTTCGCGCCGCTGCGCAAGGCGCCGGACGCCGTGGAGATCGACACGTCGGAGATGACTCTCGACGAGGTGGTCGACGCCGTCGTGCGCCTCGTGGGGGAGAGGAGCGCGCGATGATGCGACCGTGGGGACTCCCGCTCGTCGGGCACGGCGAGACCGGGCTCTACACGTTCTGCCGGTGGCTCGCGGTGCCGTTCTTCGGCGGCATCTACCGCTGCCGCGTAGGCGGCGCCGGGCACCTGCCGCGCAGCGGACCGGCGATGGTGATCATGAACCACAAGGCGTACTTCGACCCGGTGATCGCAGGCATGATCTTCGATCGCCCGCTCCGCTACATGGCCAAGAAGGACCTGTTCGCGAACGCTGCCTTCCGCAAGCTCATCGTGAGCCTCGGGGCCTTCCCCATCGACCGAGGCGCGGGCGATCGCGAGGCGCTGAAGACAGCGCTCGAGGTCCTGGACCGCGGGGAGATCCTGTTGATGTTCCCCGAGGGGCACCGGCAGAGAGACGACGCGGTGCACGAGTTTCTCCCCGGCGTCGGCATGATCGCGCTGCGCAGCGGCGCGCCCGTGGTGCCGCTCGCCATGGACGGGACCCAGTACATGCTGCGCGACGCGCGGCCTGGGCTGCCCGCGCTGCGTGGCCTGGTCGGGCCGCCGGTCGAGCTCGGCGATATCGGTGGCCGCAACAGCAAGGCGTATCGGGAGGCCGCGCAGCGCATGCACGACGCCGTCGCGGGCCTGTATGCCCGCCTCTGACGCAGAGCCTCCGGTCTCCAGACCGGCTGGACCTCCCTACGACGACGAGCCGGAACGGAGCGCCGAGCTGCGTCACGTGCGCGCCGGCAAGGCCGAGATCGTCGTCGCCAGGTTCGCGGGCTACTGCTACGGCGTGGAACGGGCGCTTCGGCTGACCGGCGAGGCGCTCGAAAGCGCTCCCGCGCCCGTCGCGACGCTCGGGCCGATCATCCACAATCCGAGCGTGGTCGGCAGCCTGAGGCATCGCGGCGTCGACGTCGTGGACGAGGTCGACGCGGCCACGGTGGGCACGCTCATCGTGCGTACCCATGGGGTGTCGCCCGACGTGATCGCTCACGCCCGCTCACGCCACCTCAACGTGGTCGACGCCACCTGCCCGTTCGTCTCCGTCGCGCAGCGCAAGGCGGCGGCTCTGCGTGAGGCGGGCTACGCGGTCGTGATCCTCGGCGAGCGAGACCATCCGGAAGTGGTCGGCCTCGAGGGCTTCGCCGGAACGGACGCGGTCGTGGTCGAGGACGCGGCCGGGCTGCCGCTCGACCGCCTGCGCGGGCGCCGCGTCGGCGTCGTCGTGCAGACCACGCAGACGCGTGCGAATCTCTCGGCGCTGACCGCCGCGCTCGCGCCGGTCGCGCGGGAGCTGCTGGTGTTCAACACGGTCTGCGACGCGACCGAGAAGCGACAGAGCGCCGCCTGCGAGCTGGCCGAGGACGTCGAGGTCGTCGTGGTCGTCGGCGGGCGCAACAGCGCCAACACAGCCCGCCTCGCTCAGCTGTGCGCGGCGATCGAGCCGCGGACCTACCACATCGAGTCCGCGGCCGAACTCCGCCCGGACTGGCTGCGGGACGTCCGGCGCATCGGGGTGACGGCCGGGGCCTCGACGCCGGACGAGGAGATCGAGGCGACCGTGCGCACGCTGCTGGACCTCTGCGGTGAATGACGCGGCCGCCGGCTGCGGCGGCGTCGTGGTCGCCGACGCGAGGGACGCCGCAGCCCGCGGCGGCGTCCGCGCCGGGGACCGCATCGTCGTCCTGAACGGGGCGGTGCCACGGGACGTCCTCGACCTCGAGGATGCGGCGGCCGACGCCACGCTGTGGCTCACCGTCCTGCGCGACGGCCACCAGCTCGACCTCGCGGTAGCGCCCGAGCCCGGCGAGTGGCACGGCATCTCCCTCGATCATGGTGGCCTCGGAGACGACCCGCGTACCTGTCGCAACGCCTGTCGCTTCTGCTTTGTCGATCAAGTGCCGGCCGGGCTCAGGCCGGCGCTCTCGGTCAAGGACGACGACTACCGCCTCTCGTTCCTGCACGGCAACTTCATGACGCTGAGCAACCTGAGCGAGGCGGACGTCCGGCGGATCGAGGAGCTGCGCCTCTCGCCGTTGTATGTCTCGCTGCACGCGTGGGACGACGGAGTGCGTACGCGACTGATGGGACGGGCGGCGGCCGGCTCTCGAGCCACACTGGAGCGGCTGGCGGCCGCTGGTCTCGAGCTCCACCTGCAGATCGTTCTTTGCCCCGGCTGGAACGACGGCGACGTGCTGAGGGAGACCGTGGAACGCGCCGTGGCGCTCCCGGCCGTTGCGGACATCGGCGTGGTGCCGGTCTCTCTGGCTGAAGAAGGCGACCTGCGCCGGGTCACGCCGGCGGAGGCGGCCCGGGTCGTCGCCGTCACCGAGGAGTGGCAGGCAGCCTTCCGCATGCAGCGCGGGAGCGCCGTCGTCCACGCCGCCGACGAGTTCTACCTTCTGGCCGGCGCCCAGCCGCCGCTTGGCGACGCACCGGAACAGTACGAGAACGGCGTCGGCATCTCGGCGGCCCTCCTCGCAGAAGCGGCCGGTCTGGCGGCGTCGCCGGCGGCGGGCGTCTCCGGCGTGCGTCTGCTGTCGGGCACGCTGGCGCGGCCGGTGGTCGCCGCGGCGGCCGCTCTGCTCCAGCCGGCGGCGGGTGTTCCCGTGCAGCCCTTCGTCGTGGACAACGTCCTCTTCGGGCCTCACGTCACCGTGACAGGCTTGCTCGGCGGGGCCGACGTCCTGGGTGCGCTTCGCCGCGACCCGCTCGCCGACGGCGAGTGGCTCGCGGCCCCACGCGTCTGGCTGCCGGCCGACCTCGGCAGGACGCTGGACGACGTCCCCGAGGACGAGCTGGCGGCCGCCTGCGGCGGTCGCCTCACGGTCGCCGAGTCGCTCGGCGACGCATTTGCTAGACTGTCCGGATGACAGAACTCCCCATCATAGCCGTCGTGGGCTCGCCGAACGCCGGCAAGTCCACACTGGTCAACCGCCTGAGCGGCACGCGCACGACCGTGGTCCACGAGACTCCCGGCGTTACGCGTGACCGCAAAGAGGTGCAGGTCGAGTGGACCGGTCACCGCCTGCTGTTCGTGGACACCGGCGGCTACGACACCACCGAGGGCGCGCCGTTCGCCGGTCACATCCGGGAACAGGTCGAGCATGCGATCGCCGCGGCCGACGTCGTGCTCTTCGTGCTCGACGGTCGGGCCGGCCCGCTGGCGGACGACTACGGTATCGCCGAGGTGCTGCGCCGGGCCGGAGTGCCGGTGGTCGTCGTCGCCAACAAGATCGACGACCCCACGGCGACCAGTGTCGCCACCGAGATCTACGCTCTCGGCCTCGGCGAGCCGTTGCTGTTCTCGGCCGTTCACGGCCTCGGCAGCGGCGAGCTGCTCGACCGGCTCGTCGAGGTCTCAGGCGTCGTCCGCGGCGGCATCGAGGAGGCGGCCGAAGCGGCGCTGACGGAGACGCCCGTCGCCATCGTCGGGCGTCCCAACGCGGGCAAGTCTTCGCTCTTCAACGCCATCGCCGGCGAGACGCGTACCATCGTGAGCGAGATCGCCGGCACGACGCGCGACGCGATCGACAGCCTGGTCGAGACCGATGCCGGCCGCTTCCGCTTCATCGACACGGCCGGCATGCGCAAGGCCGCCAAGGTGAGTGGCGTCGAGTACTACTCGTACCTGCGCAGCGTGCAGAGCCTGGACCGCGCGCGCGTGGCGATCATCGTGGTCGACGCCACCATGCGCTTCGGCGAGCTCGATCTCTCCATCTGTACCGAGGCGACCCGCCGCAATTGCGCGACGGTCATCGCCGTGAACAAGTGCGATATCGCCGATCCCGACCTCGAGGAGATCGCCGGGATCGCCCGGCGCAAGCTCCGCCAGAAGCCGCCGGTGATCGCCGTCTCGGCCGAGTCGCACCGGGGCGTCAAGGAGCTCCTTGCGACCGTCGCACGGCTCGACGGGCTCTACACGGCGCACATCCCGACGCGCGAGCTGAACCGCGCCCTCAAAGACTTCGCCGGCGACCGCCCCACCCCGATGAAGCACGGCAAGCGCCTCAAGATGTACTACATCGCCCAGTTCGGCACCTCGCCGCCGCGCATCGCCATCGAGATCAACGACAGGACGCTCGTGACGCGCGACTTCGGCTTCTTCGTCGAGAACCGCCTGCGCGCCCGCTTCGGGCTTGACGGCGTGCCCCTGGTCATCGATTTCAAGGGCAAGAAGTGATCGTTCTGCAGGTGGTCGGCTTCGTCGTGCTGTTCGTCCTCGCCTACCTGGCCGGGTCGATCCCCTTCGGTCTCGTCGTCGGCAAGCTGTTCTTCGACGTGGACGTGCGCCGGCACGGCTCCGGCAACGTGGGTACGACCAACGTCTTCCGCGTCTTGGGCAAGAAGGCCGGCGTCGCGGTGTTGATCTGCGACATGCTCAAGGGATACATCCCGGCGGCGCTCGCGGCGGCGCTCTTCGACCCATGGTTCGCGATCTTCATCGCCGCCGCCCCAGTGGTCGGCCACATCTACTCGATCTTCCTCAAAGGAAAGGGCGGCAAAGGCATCGCCACCGGCGCCGCCGTCGTGCTCGCGCTGGTACCGCTGGTGTTCGTCATCTGCCTGCTGACCTGGATCGTCCTCCTGCTCACGACCCGCTACGTGAGCGTCGCCTCCCTCACTGCGGCCTTGCTGGTGCCCGTGCTCACCATCGCTTTCAATGAGCCGCTGCCGTATGAGATCGCCGGGGTGCTGGTCGCGATCATCGTCTGGTGGGCGCACCGCGGCAACATCCAGCGATTGCTCGCAGGCGAGGAGAACCGCATCAAGCTGCCGTGGACCAACGGGCGCGCGGCGTCCGACGAACGGGGGAGAGGTGCGACATGAGAGCGACGGTCATCGGCTCGGGCAGCTGGGGCAGCGCCTTCTCCCGTCTGCTCGCTCGCGGCGGGCACGAGGTCCAGGTCATCGCGCTCACAAGGGAGGAGGCGGCGCAGATCCAGGCGACGCATGAGAATCCCCACTTCCTGCCCGGCGTGCATCTGCCCGACGAGATCCGCTTCGTCGGGATGGACGATGCGGACCTGAGCGACTCGAAGTTGCTCGTCTACGCCGTCCCGACCCAGGCGGTCCGCGAGGTGGCGCGCTGGGTCGCGCCGCGCCTCGCGGAGGGCGTGCTGCAGCTCTCGCTGGCGAAGGGCTACGAGATCGGCTCGCTCAAGCGCCCCACTCAGGTGATCGCGGAGGAGACCGGGGCCGGCGCCGCAGCGCTCTCCGGCCCCAACCACGCGGAAGAGGTCAGCAAGGATATGCCGTCGGCGACGGTCATCGCAGCCGCCGACGAGGCCATGACGCTCGCGCTGCAAGCGGCCATCACCAGCGACACCTTCCGTGTGTACACCAACGACGACGTCGTCGGTGTGGAGTTCTGCGGCGCGGTCAAGAACCCCATCGCCGTCGCCGTCGGCATGTCCGACGGCCTCGGCTTCGGCGACAACTCGCGCGCCAGTCTCATCACTCGCAGCATCGCGGAGATGACCCGGCTGGGCATGATCCAAGGGGCACACATCGCCACCTTCACCGGCCTCGCGGGCATCGGCGACCTGATCGCCACGTGTACGTCGCGCCACAGCCGCAACCGGCTCGCCGGCGAGCTGCTGGCCCAGGGCGCTTCTCCGGCCGAGGTGGAACGGCAGGTCGGCCAGGTGGTGGAGGGCCTCCATACGGCATACGCGCTGCACGACCTGGCGAAGCGCCTCGGCATCGAGATGCCGGTCACCGAGAACGTCTATCAGGTGCTCGAGGGCAACCGCACGCCGCAAGAGTGCGTGGCCGACCTGATGGGCCGCTCGCCCAAGAAGGAGCGTCATTGACCACGTCAGGCGGATCTACGTGCGGAGCGACGGCGAAGCACCGCACACCGACCACCGCCCAGGAGTGACCGCGTTGCTGGCCGTCACGGCCGTCTGGTAGACTCCAGCGGGCTGCGGGCCTGCCCGCGCCCGCCCGACACCACATCCAACCCGCGGCGGCCCACCCGCGCCGCGTGTCCCCGGAGGACTGCATTGGACAAGCGGAACTACCTCTTCACTTCGGAGTCGGTCACCGAGGGTCATCCCGACAAGCTCGCCGACCAGATCTCCGACTCGATCCTCGACGCCATCCTCAAGGACGACCCCTACGGGCGCGTCGCCTGCGAGACGCTCGTGACCACCGGGCTCGCCTTCGTCGCCGGTGAGATCACCACCGAGACCTACGTCGACATCCCCAAGATCGTCCGCCAGACGGTCAAGGACGTCGGCTACACCAGCGCCCACTACGGGTACGACTACGAGACCTGCGGCGTCATGGTGGCCATCGACGAGCAGTCACCCGACATCAGCCAGGGCGTCACCTCCGCCCTCGAGGTCCGCACCGACGTCAACGACGACGACGTCCTCGACACGCAAGGCGCCGGCGACCAAGGCATGATGTTCGGCTACGCGTGCACCGAGACCACGGAGCTCATGCCGATGCCGATCCTGCTGGCGCACAAGCTCTCGCGGCGCCTCGCCGACGTGCGCAAGGCGGAGATCCTCCCGTACCTGCGTCCGGACGGCAAGACCCAGGTCACCATCCGCTACGAGGACGGCAAGCCGGTCGAGATCGTCAAGATCGTCGTCGCTTCGCAGCACGCCGAGAGCGCCGACCTTCAGAGCATCATCTATCCCGACGTGCTCGAGCACGTCGTGGAACCCATCCTGCCCAAGAACATGTACGACGTGGACAAGCTCGAGGACATCACCGTCATCAACGCGACGGGCAAGTTCGTCATCGGCGGGCCCATGGGCGACTGCGGCCTCACCGGCCGCAAGATCGTCGTCGATACCTACGGCGGCGCCGCACCGCACGGCGGCGGCGCCTTCTCCGGCAAGGACCCGAGCAAGGTCGACCGCTCCGGCGCTTACGCGGCGCGCTATGTCGCCAAGAACGTCGTCGCCGCGGGTCTGGCCGACCGCTGCCAGCTCCAGGTCGCCTACGCCATCGGCGTCGCGCATCCCGTTTCGGTCATGGTGGACTGCGAGGGCACGGAGAAGGTCGACCCAGACACCATCGAGCGGCTCATCGCGGAGCACTTCGACCTGCGTCCGGCGGCGATCCTCCGGGACCTCGACCTGCGCCGGCCGATCTACCGCAAGACGGCCGCCTACGGGCACTTCGGCCGCAACGATCACGACTTCACGTGGGAGCGCACCGACAAGGCCGAGGCGCTACGCGCCGCCGCGGGCCTCAAAGCCTGAGTCGGCGGCGGGGAGGCGGCGGCGCGGCGTGAGCTACGCCGCCGTCTTCCCGCTCGTCCGCACGCGGGCCTTCGGCGAGGCGTTCGACTACGAGGTACCGCACGAACTCGCCGCTCGCGTTCGTCCGGGCGCATTGGTCGCGGTGCCCCTGGGCCCGCAGACCGTCATCGGTGTAGTCCTCGAGCTCCGCGCCTCCACCGCGCACCAGGGACGTGTGCTGTCGCTGCGCGACGTCCTGTACGTCCCCCCGATCCCTGCGGAGCTTCTTGACGTCGCCCGCAGGGTAGAGGAGCACTACCTCACTTCCTTCTCCGCCGCGCTGGCACTCGTCTGCCCCCCGACGGGCGCTCTCAAGATCGTCCGCCAGTACGAGCTCACCGAGGGGGGGCACGCGGCCGCCGAAGCGGGAGAAAGCCAGCTCTTCGAGCTGGCCGGTCTCCGGCTCAAGAGCGGCCGCCTCACGCCGGCGGCGGAGCGGTATCGGCGCAAAGGCTGGCTCCGCGTCTCGTACCGCGTGCACGTCGTCGGCGTCACCCCACCGGGCCGCCGGCTCCGCAGAGGCGACGTCACGCCGGCGCGGCTCGGGGCTCGGCAGCGCGCGGCGCTGGCCCTGATCGACGAGGCCGGCGAGCTGGAGGAGCGTGAGCTGCGTGCCGCCAGCGGACTCTCCGCCGCCGGACTTCGCCGCCTCCTGGACGACCAGGCGCTCGTCGTGAAGGAGTTGGGAGACGACGACGGCGCCTTCGTCGCGGCACCGGCAGCCTCCGTGGACGTCTCGGGGCCCGCGGCTGCTCAGGCGGGTCGCCTGCGGGCCTGCGCGACCCTCTCGGATGTCCCGGACCTCCTGGACGAACAGCGTCGCGCCCTGCATGCCATCCTGTGCGAGGCCCACCCCGGCGACGAGGTGCTGCTGCACGGTGTCACGGGCAGCGGCAAGACAGAGGTCTACCTGCAGGCCGCGCAGGCCGCTCTGGAGGCTGGGCGCTCGGTGCTCCTTCTCGTCCCTGAGATCGGCCTGACTGGACAGACCGTGGCGCGCGTCAAGCGCCGCTTCGCCGGCGAGCAGGTCGCCGTCCTGCACTCCGGACTCTCGGCGGGGGAGAGGCTGGTGGCGTACGGCGCCGTGGCGCGCGGCGAGGTCCGGATCGTCGTAGGCGCCCGCTCCGCGGTGTTCGCGCCGCTCGTCGACCTCGGGCTCATCGTCGTCGACGAGGAGCACGACACCTCCTACAAACAAGAGAGCGAGCCCTCCTACGACGCGCGCACGATCGCGCGCTGGAGAGCCGCCGCCACGGGCGCCGTCGTCGTGCACGGCTCGGCCACGCCGAGCGTGGAGAGCTTCGCGCGCGTTCCGCTGCACGCGGACCTCCGCCGGCGCGTCGACGGGTCGCAGCCACCGACCCTCGAGATCGTGGACATGCGAGATCACCACGGCGTGTTCTCGCCGCCGCTCGCCGAGGCGCTCAGCGCTACTGTCGACGCCGGGGAGAAGGCGATCCTGTTCCTGAACCGGCGCGGTTTCGCCGCGTACCTGGTCTGTGACCACTGCGGCCACGCCTGGGAGTGTCCGCGCTGCGATGTGACGCTGACTCTGTTCGGCAGCCGGACTCTGCGCTGTCGCACCTGCGGGCACGCCGAGCCGGCGCCGGCCGGGTGCCCCGAGTGCGGTAGCTCCGACCTCGCCCGCCGCGGCTTCGGCACGGAGCGACTCGAACGTGAGGTCCGACTCCTCTTGCCAGGCGTGGATCTGCTCCGACTCGACTCTGACGTCGCCGGCTCCTACGCGCGCCTCCAAAGAGTCCTCGACCACTTCGCCGACCCGGGTCCCAAGGTCCTCGTGGGTACGCAGATGATCGCCAAGGGGCACCATTTCCCGGACGTCACCCTGGTCGGCGTCGTGAACGCCGACCTCACGCTGCACTTCCCGGACTTCCGCGCCGAGGAGCGGACGTTCGCGCTGCTCATCCAAGTGGGTGGTCGCAGCGGACGCGGGGACCGGGCCGGCCGCGTGATCGTCCAGACCCTCGACCCGGAGGCCCGTCCGATCGCACTCGCCGCCGCCGGCCGGGAAGAGGAGTTCTACGCGGAGGAGCTGGAGCGCCGGAGGGAGCTGGGGTACCCACCCGCCGGATTCCTCGTGAGTCTCGACCTTTCCGGCACGTCCCGCGAGAAGGTGGAGGTGGCCGGGCGGTTCACCGCCGAGCGGCTCACCGCCCGGCTCGAAGAGACGGCTCAGGTGCTCGGTCCGGGGCCGCTCTGGCGCGAGCGCGGCCGTCATGCCTGCCGCCTGGTGATAAAGACTACGGAAACAGGGAAAACCCTCGATGCGCTGCGATCCTGGCTGGCTGCGAACCGCGACCGCTACGCCGCGCGTGGCGTCCGGGTCGTCCCGGACGTCGAGCCGCAGTGGCTGTGACGCTGGCTTGAGGTACCATGAACCCATGACTGAGATAGCACAAACGACACAGACAACAGAAGAACTCGAGCTCTCTCGCCGACAGCGGGACGCCCGAAAGGATATCCGCGTGATCGGAGACCCGGTCCTGCGCGAACACGCGCATGAGGTCACCCAGTTCGACAGAAGCCTGCGCAAGCTTGCCAAACGCATGATCCGCACCATGCACGACGCCCCCGGCGTCGGGCTGGCCGCGCCGCAGGTCGGCGTGCTGCAACGCATGCTCGTGTACGACGTCGACGACGACCCGCGCATACTCGTGAACCCCGTACTGGACGAGTTCTCGGTCGAGACCGACGAGTATGACGAGGGCTGCCTCAGCGTCCCCGGCGTCACGATGCCCGTGGAGCGTCCCGTCAGTGTGCGCGTGCGGGGCCTCGACGAGTACGGCGAGCCGGTGGACTTCCTCGCCGATGGCTTCGAGGCCCGCGTGATCCAGCACGAGAAGGACCATCTGGACGGCGTCCTCATCGTCGACCGCACGTCCCGAAGCGCGCGTGCGGCCGCACTGCGCGCCCTGCGCGAGAACGAGGCCGGAGGCATCACCGGAGCCATCGGGGGTGGGCTCTGACCCGCTTGCGGTTCGCCTTCGCAGGCACCGCACCCTTCGCCGAGCTCGTTCTCGAGGGACTTGCGGAGCGAGGACGCACGCCCGTCGTGCTCGTCACCAATCCTGACCGCCCACGCGGCCGGCACGGCACTCCTCGACCGCCGCGCATCAAGGAGCTCGCCGCTGGACTCGGCGTGCCCATCCTGCAACCGGAACTCCTGTCGGACGACACGTCCGTCTCGCGATTGCTCGAGTGGCGCCCGGACGCGCTCGTCGTGTGCGCCTATGGTCAGATCGTGTCGCAGAACGTCCTGGATGCCGTCGAGACGATCGTGGTGCACCCGTCCCTGGTCCCGCGGTGGCGCGGTGCGGCGCCGGTGGAACGCGCGCTCATGGCTGGAGAGACCGAGCTGGGCGTCTGCACTCTGCACATGACCGCCGGCGTCGACAGGGGGCCGGTCGGAGACGTCCGCGAAGTGCACGTGCCGCGCGACGCCGACGCCGGTCGCGCGTATGAGCTTCTTGCTGCCCCGGCCGTCGACGGCGTCGCGGCGACGCTCGACGCCATGGCCGCCGGTAGGGTCGAGTGGCGGCCGCAGGCCGGCGAGCCCACGTATGCCGCCAAGATCGGATCCGGCGACAAGCAGATCGACTGGAGCCGGTCCGCCTCGGCGATCGCCGACCAGGTCCGGGCGCTGTCGCCGCACATCGGCGCCGTCACCGAGTTGGCGGGCCGACGCACGAGGATCTGGCGCGCTCGACCTGGTGACGGGCCCGTGCCGGCGACCGGTCCGGACAGACTCGTGATCGCCGCCGGCGAAGGCTGGCTGGAGGTGCTCGAGCTTCAGCAGGAGGGCCGCACGCGGATGCCGGCCGGCGAGTTCCTGCGGGGCGCGGGCCGGGCCCTGCTGCAGCCGTGAAGGCACCGGCGGGCGACGGCACGTCGCATAAGTCCGGCGTCGGCCCCGCGCGAGCGGCGGCCTTTGCCGCCCTGCGGAGACTGCGTACGAGCAGCGCCCGTCTGGACGAGTCAGCGGCGGCTCTCCCGGAGTTGTCGTCTCTGAGCATCGCCGACCGCGGTCTCGCCAACGAGCTCGTCAACGGGACCGTGAAGCGCAGGGCGTCGATCGACGCGGTCCTCGGCGCCTACACCAAGGCGCCGCTGCGAAGCGCCGACCCGAACGTGCGAGACGCCCTTCGCCTCGCGACGTTCCAGCTGCTCTTCCTCGACCGCGTCCCGGCCTACGCCGCCGTGGACGACGCGGTGACGCTTGCGGCGCGCAGCGACAAGCGCGCCGGTGGCTTCGCCAACGCCGTCCTGCGGCGGGTGGCCGCGGACGGGCGAGCCAAGCTGGTGGAGCTCGGCGAGGGGGACGACTCCCGCGCCTGGTCCGTGCGGCTGTCCTACCCGCCGTGGCTGGTGAGACTCGTGCGCGCCGATCTCGGTGACGACGCGGCGCTGCGTCTGTTGGAGGCCGGCAACGCGGCGCCGGAGCGCTGTCTTCGCGCGAACCGCCTGCGCGGCGGGCTGCCGGCCGTGGAAGCGGCGCTGGCCGCCGAGGGTTTCGGCGTGCGGGGCGTCGGCGGCCTTCCCGACGCGCTGCTCTACGACGGACCGCCGCTGGAGCCTTCGCAGGTGTTCCGCGACGGCCTCGTCACGCCGCAGTCGCGGGGCTCGCAGATCGCCGGCATCGTGGCCGCCGGGGGCGTGACGGGACCGGGCGCGGCGTTCCTGGACCTCTGCGCCGCGCCGGGAGCCAAGACGAGCCAGCTCGCCGCCCTGCTGCCCCAGTCGGCCATCACGGCTGTGGAAGTGGACGAGGCGCGCGCCGATGAGCTCAGCTCGAACCTCGCACGTCTCGGGGCCGGGCGCGTCTCCGTCGTCCGCGCTGACGCTCTCGAGGCGCGAGCGGAGTGGAACGCCGGCTTCGACGCCGTGCTGCTCGATGCTCCGTGCAGCGGATTGGGCACACTCGCTTCGCGTCCCGACCTGCGCTGGAGACGGCGGGCGCCGGACGTGCCGCGTCTCGCGGAGTTCCAGAAGCGGTTGCTGGCGCGCGCCGCCGCCACCGTCAAGCCCGGCGGCGCGCTCACCTACTCGGTGTGCACGGTCACGCGCGTGGAGACGCTCGGCGTCGTGGAGCCGCTCCTGGCGTCCGGGGGCTGGACCGCGGACGATCTCGGCGCCGTCTGGCCAGGGCTCGGGCACCCCGCGGCCGGCGGCTTTCTCCTCGCGCTGCCGCCGGACGGCGGCTCGACGGGCTTCTTCGTCGCGCGGCTGCGGCGTGCCAAAGCTGCGGCGGGGTAGAATACGGGCGCGGCCGCACGGCAGCGTGACGACGACCGATCGGAGGAGCGGTGGAAGACATCCTGCGGAGCCTCAATGTGGCGCCGTCAATCCTGTCTGCCGACTTCAGCCGCCTCGGCGACGACGTCGAGCAAATCCTCAACGCCGGCGCACGGGTCGTCCACGTCGACGTCATGGACGGCCACTTCGTGCCCAACATCACCATTGGTCCCCTCGTGCTCAAGGCGCTGCAGAACCTCGTCCACGGGGCGGGCGCGCTCCTCGACGTCCACCTGATGATCGAGCGGCCCGAGCAGTTCGTCGCCCAGTTCGCCGCCGCCGGCGCCGACGCCATCACGGTGCATCAGGAGTCCTGCGTACACCTCCACCGCGTGCTCTCGCAGATCCGCGAGGCGGGTGCGGCGGCGGGCGTGGCGCTCAATCCGGCGACGCCGGTGGAGACGCTCGCCGAGGCGAGGTACCACTGCGACCTGGTCCTGATCATGTCCGTGAACCCGGGCTTCGGCGGCCAGAGCTTCATCGAGACGTCCACCGACAAGATCGCCCGCGCCCGCGCCTACCTGCCGGACAACGTGGCCATCGAGGTCGACGGCGGCGTGACCGCCCTGAACGCCGGCGTGCTGGCGCAGGCGGGCGCCAACTGGCTCGTCGCCGGCTCGAGCGTCTTCGGCGGACCGGACATCGAAGAACGCTTCGCCGCAGTGGCGCAGGCCGCCGCGGGCGTCGTATAATCATCGCAGTTCATCAACACTGCTTCAGGGCGGGGTGAAACTCCCCACCGGCGGTTAGAGCCCGCGAGCCCCGAGAGGGGCTGACCAGGTGAGATTCCTGGGCCGACGGTCAGAGTCCGGATGAGAGAAGCAGGTTCGGCGTCTCGGCGTCGTCCGCCCTGGAGCGCAGGCTTCGGGGCGTTGTACTTCTTGGACGACGACAGCTATATGGACGAGGCGTTCGCCCTGGCCGAGCGAGGCCGGGGCGGCACGCACCCCAACCCCCTGGTCGGCGCCGTGCTCGTCAGAGACGGCGAGGTGGTCGGACGCGGGTGGCATCTCGCCCCCGGGGAGCCTCACGCCGAGGCGATGGCGCTCACCCAAGCAGGCGAGCGCGCCCGCGGCGCCACGCTGTTCTGTACGCTCGAGCCGTGTACTCACCATGGCAAGACTCCGCCGTGCGCCGACGCGCTGATCGCCGGGGGCGTCGCTCGGGCGGTCGTCGCGCTCCGGGACCCGAACCCACAGGTGGACGGCAGGGGGTTCGAGGCGCTGCGTCAGGGGGGAGTGGCGGTCCAGCTCGCGGGAGAGGAGTGGGCCGCGCGTGCGAGAGTCCAGAACGCGGCCTTCCTGAAGTTCCAGCGCACCGGACTCCCGCTGGTGACGTACAAGGCGGCCATGACGCTCGACGGCAAAGTCGCGGCGGCCGGTGGAGACGCCCGCTGGATCAGCTGCCTCGACAGTCGCAGGGCGGTGCACGAGCTCCGTGGTCAAGTGGATGCAGTCATGGTCGGCGCGGGAACCGTGCGTCGCGACGACCCCGAACTCACCGTCCGGCTCACCGACGGACGCGACCCGGTGCGAGTGGTCGTGACCCACGGCGGCGAGCTGCCGGCCGGGGCCAAGCTGCTCGCGACCGCCCGCCACACACCCACCATCGTCATCGCTGCCGAGGCGTCCGCGTCCGCGCGGCGGCTGCTGGAGGCGCGCGGCGCCGAGCTCATCGAGGTCGGGCCCGCCGGTCTGCGCGGCGCCCTCGAGGCGCTCGCCGGGCGAGGCCTCCTCGACATCCTGTGCGAGGGCGGCCCTACGCTCGCGGGCGGACTGCTGGCCGAAGGGCTCATCGACCGCGTGCTGCTGTTCGTCGCGCCGCTCTTCGTCGGGCGCGGCGCTCCCGACCTCTTCGCGGCTCCGGCCGTCGACGCGGTCGCCAGCGCCTGGCGCCTGCACGACGTCGAGTGGCGAGCCGTCTGCGACGACCTGCTGCTGAGCGGCAAGCTGCGTACCGAGGAGGGCTAGGTGTTCACCGGCATCGTCGAGGAGGTCGGTACGCTGCGGAGCATCAGGCCCGGCGCGGACAGCTACGCCCTCGACCTGAGCGCGGCACTGGTCACGGAAGCCGCCGCCGTGGGCGACAGCATCCTCACCGACGGCGTCTGCCTCACGGTCACGTCGCTTCGCCGGGACGGGTTCACCGCCGATGCCATGCCGGAGACCGTGCGACGCACCACGCTCTCCGAGCGCCGGCCCGGCGATCGGCTCAATCTGGAGCGGGCGATGACGCTGCGCACGCGTCTCGGCGGCCACCTCGTGAGCGGTCACGTCGACGGTGTCGGCGCGGTCAGCACGGTCACGCCCGAAGACAACGCGCTCGTCGTGGAGTTGGAGGCGCCGGAAGCGGTCGCGCGCATGACCGTGGATCAGGGGTCCATCGCCGTCGACGGCGTGAGCCTGACCGTGGTCGCCGTCGCCGGCGACCGCATCAGCGTGTCGTTGATCCCACACACTGCGTCGGTCACGACCCTCGGGAGACTCAAGCCGGGTGCGCACGTCAACCTGGAAGCCGATCTGATCGCCAAATACGTCTACGCGTTCGTCTCCGGGCGCAAGCCCGCCGACGGACTTACCTGGGAGAAGCTAGCGGAAGCGGGGTTCTGATGACGACGGACCGACACCACGAGAGACCTGACGACGAGGCCCTCGATCCGAGCGGACCGTTCGCGACTATCGACGCTGCCCTCGACGACATGCGCGAGGGCAAGATGGTCATCGTGTGCGACGATGAAGACCGCGAGAACGAGGGCGATCTCACGATGGCGGCCCAGTTCGCGACCGCCGAGAGCGTCAACTTCATGGCGAAGGAGGGTCGCGGACTCGTCTGTCTCACGCTCACCCCGCAGCGCTGCGCCGAGCTCGACCTGCCACCGATGACGAGCCACAACGAAGCACGCCTGCAGACGGCCTTCACCGTTTCCGTGGAGGCGCGCGAAGGCGTCACCACCGGTATCTCGGCGGCCGACCGCGCGCACACCATCCAGGTCGCCATCGACCCGGAGTCGTCGCCCGACGACCTCGTGCAACCGGGCCACATCTTCCCGCTCATGGCCCGGCCCGGTGGTGTGCTCGAGCGCTCCGGGCAGACGGAGGCGGCGGTCGACCTTGCCCGCCTCGCCGGGCTCAACCCGGCCGGCGTCATCTGCGAGATCATGAACGACGACGGGACGATGGCGCGTGTCCCCGACCTGGTCCCGTACGCCCGCAAGCACGGGCTCAAGATCATCACCGTCGCCGACCTCATCAAGTACCGGCGCCGCAACGAACGCCTCGTGCGCCGCGCTGCGACCGTCTCGATGCCGACCAAGTACGGCGACTTCAAGGCGATCGGCTACGAGTCGGTGCTCGACGGCAGTCACCACGTCGCCATCGTCAAGGGAGATGTGGCCGGCAAGAAGGACGTGCTGGTACGCGTCCACTCCGAGTGCCTGACCGGCGACACGTTCGGCTCGCTGCGCTGCGACTGCGGGCAGCAACTGGGTGAGGCGCTGCGTCGCATCGAAGCCGAGGGGCTGGGCGTCGTCCTCTATATGCGCCAGGAAGGGAGGGGCATAGGCCTCATCAACAAACTGAAGGCCTACGCGCTCCAGGAGAAGGGCTACGACACCGTCGAGGCCAACGTCGAACTCGGGTTTGCCGCGGACCTGCGCGACTACGGCATCGGCGCACAGATCCTGGCAGATCTGGGCCTCACGACGATCCGCATCATGACCAACAATCCCAAGAAGATCGTCGCGCTGGAGGGCTACGGCCTGCACATCACCGGCCGCGAGTCCATCGAGTTCGCGCCGCACGAAGACAACGTCTGCTACCTGCGCACCAAGCGCGACAAGATGGGCCACATACTCGAGCACGAGGACCTCTTCGGCCAGGAAGAGGGCCTGGAGGGATGACCGAACAGCCGACGATGCAGAGCCCTCGAGCGGTGCGCCGCAGGGGCACCGGTCACAAAGGAGCCGAAAGATGACGACCTACGAAGGCAAGCTCAACGGCAAGGGAATGAAGTTCGGCCTCGTGGTGGGGCGTTTCAATGAACTCATCTCCGGCCGGCTCTACGAGGGCGCCCTGGACTGCCTGCGGCGCCACGACGTTGACGATGCCGGTGTGGACACGGCTTGGGTGCCGGGCGCCTTCGAGATGCCCCTGGTGGCCAAGAAGCTGGCGGAGAGCGGCCGGTACGACGCCGTGATCTGCGTCGGCGCCGTGATCCGCGGCGGCACGCCGCACTTCGACTACGTCGCTGCGGAGGCCGCCAAGGGCATCGCCAAGGTGAGCCTCGACACCGGCGTGCCCGTGATCTTCGGCGTGCTCACGACCGACACCATCGAGCAGGCCATCGAGCGCGCGGGCGCCAAGGCGGGGAACAAAGGCTGGTCCGCCGCTGCCACCGCTCTTGAGATGGCGAACCTGGGGAAGACCCTGCCCTGACGGCGGGCGCCGAGGCCTGAGCAGCGGCTTGCGTCGTCATCCAGGGCCGGTCGTCGCACGCCGATACCCCGTTGGGCAGCGCTCAAGACGCGCCGGTTGGCAGTGGGGAGGGGCCCTTGAACGCGAAAGGGCCGCGCCGTGGAGCGGCGCGGCCCGACGTCGTACGAAACGTCAGACGGCTTTGGTGACTCGGCCGGTCTTGAGGCAGCGAGTGCAGACGTAGGCGTTCTGAGGATGACCGTCGACGAGGATGCGGACGCGCTGCAGATTCGGGTCGAAACGGCGCTTCGTGTGACGGTGCGAGTGGCTCACGTTGTTCCCGATGGCGGGGGTCTTGCCGCAGGTCAGACAGATTTTGGACATGGGTGTTCCCTCAGCTTGATTGGCGAACGGCTGCGCTAGTATGCTGCACCCGGTCGGGCAACGCAAACGGATATGCCGGGCCTGTCGTCCGCACCCGACACCCACGAGGCGCGATGACGCGGTTCACCAAGGACATGTCGATCTTCGAGGCGCTGGCGGCCGATCCGTCTGCCCGCGACGTCTTCGAGGGTCACGGCATGGCTTGCTGTCTCTGCATCGGCGCGCAATCCGAGACCATCGAGGCCGGCGCGATCCTGCATCAGGTCGACCCGGAGACGGTCGTCGCGGAACTGAACAGCCTGTCCGGCGACGAGGCCTGAGGGAGCGGACGTGTCGGAGTCAGACTTCAGGATACCGTTCTCCGGCCGTGGACTGAGTGGCGGCGTCACGGTGGCGCTGCCGGTCATCGCCAAACTGGCCGGCAAGGCGGCGAGGGCGACCTACGGCGTCGTCGCCATGCAGGAGCCGCCCATGAAGAAGCTCGCCCGGGTCTTCCGCGGGTCGCTCAGTGAGGGCGTGGAGCTCGTCATCGGCGACGGCAAGGTCGACATCGGCCTCCACGTCATCATGGAGCGCGGCGTCAACATCGCCCAGGTCACGGCCAACGTCCAGGAGCAGGTGCGCTACCAGGTCGACCGGGTGGGCGGTGTCCCCGTGGGAGGGATCAACGTTCGCGTGGAGGATCTGAAGGATTGATCGTCCGCACGGCTGCCATCGGTGTCATCCAGTCCGCGCTCGCCGCCGTCGAGGCCGAGCGCCAGTTGATCAACGACCTCAACGTCTATCCGGTGCCGGACGGCGACACGGGCACGAACCTCGCCCTCACCGTGCGCGCCGTCGTGGAGGAGCTCGAGCAGAGCGACGTGACCGACATCCCATCGGTCGCCGCCGCGGTCACCAAGGGCTCGCTGATGGGCGCTCGCGGCAACTCGGGCGTGATCCTCTCTCAGATCGTGCGCGGTATCTGCGACGTCTGGGGACAGGCGGACTCGCTGGACACGGCCGTGTTCAAGCGCGCCGTCACCGAAGGCCAGGCGGCTGCCTACCGGGCCGTGAAGACCCCGGTCGAAGGCACGATGCTCACCGTCATCCGCGAGATGGCCGCGGCGGCCCAGGCCGTGCCGGACAGCCTGGGCCTCGAGCACCTGCTGGCGGCGGTCGAAGAGGCCGGCAGGATCGCGGTCGAGAACACGACCGCGCAGCTGCCGGCCCTCCAGAAGGCCGGCGTCGTCGACGCCGGCGGCTATGGGCTGCTCGTCCTTTTCCGCGGGCTCACGGACGCTATCGAGGACCTCATGCGCGGCGGCAAGGTCGTGGCAGGGGCCCGCCTTGCGGCTCGGGTGGCCGCGGAGGCCGTCACCCACTCCGCCGACGGGAGATGGGCGCACACGGCGCGGGCGGTGACGGTCGACGAGCCGAGCGAGCTCTCTGAGTACCGGTACTGCACGAGTCTCCTGATCACGGGGGAGGAGATCGACCGGGAGGCCCTGGAGAGCTTCCTGCTCCCGATCGGCGACAGCGCCCTCGTGGTCGGCGACGCACGCACGGTCAAGATCCACATACACGTCAACGATCCGGGCGCCGTGCTCACCGAGGCCATCAGGCACGGCTCCGTCGGGGATGTCGAGATCAACGACATGCACACCCAGACGAAGGACCGCGACCAGCGGCTCTCGGCCGCCCCCGAGGTCGCGGAGGGCGGCACCGTGGTGGTCGCCGTCGTCGCCGGAGCCGGCAACCAGCAGATCTTCCGCGAGCTCGGCTGCCACGCCATCGTCGACGGCGGCCAGTCCATGAACCCCAGCGCTGCCCAGCTGCTCTCGGCCGTCGAGGCCCTCGGCGCCGACGAGGTCGTCATCCTGCCCAACAACGGCAACGTGATCCTCACTGCCGAGCAGGCAGCGGGCATGAGCTCGCTGCACATCGCGGTGGTGCCCTCGCGCTCCATTCCCAGCGGGCTCGCGGCCATGATCGCTTTCGACCCCGAGCAGGACGCGGTGGGTAACGCGCGCATCATGCAAGATGCCATCGTCGATGTACGCTACGCTGAGGTCACCCACGCCGTGCGCGACTCCGAGCTCGACGGGCTGGAGGTCAGGAAGGGTCAAGCCATGGCGATCGTCGACGGGCGGCTCGTGGCCGCGTCCGACGCGCTGGAGGAGGCGTTCACCGGTATGCTTCAGGAATTCGTCAGCGAGGGTGCGGACTACGTGACCGTGCTCACGGCGCTCAACGGGTCCGGGGTAACGGGCGAGCAGCTCCAGGAGCTCGCCCAGCGCGTCGCCCCGGACACCGAAGTCAGCTTCCACGAGGGCGGCCAGCCGCTCTACCCGATCCTTGCGAGCGCCGAATGACCGAGCTGCTCACCCTCGAGAACACCGCGATCGTCTGCGATTCCACCTGCGATCCGCCGGACGGCTTCTTCGATCGCCCCGGACTCTCCATGGTCCCGCTGAAGGTGCACTTCGGCGATCAGATGTTCCGCGACGGCGTCGACATGACGTACAAGGAGTTCTTCGCCAAGCTGGAGTCGTCCGACATCCTGCCCACGACCTCGCAGCCGACGGCTGGGGAGTTCGCCGCCGCCTACGAGGCGGCGAAGCAGAAGTACGAGCATGTCTTCTCACTGCACCTCTCGGGCGAGATGAGCGGTACGGTGCGTGCTGCGGAACAGGCGGCCGAGCAGTTCGACAACGTCCACGTGTACGACATGCGCACGGTCTCGACTACGCTCTCGCTCTGCGCCGAGCGTCTGCGTGCCCGTCTCGAACCTGGCTGCACGCTGCAGGACGCGCAGGCTTACCTGCAGCACTTCACGGACGACTCGAACCTGCTGGTCCACGCCGCGACCCTGGAGTACCTGCGTCGCGGCGGCCGCATCGGCAGGGCCGCCTCGCTCGTCGGCGGCGTCCTCGACATCAAGCCGCTGATCGCCGCCGCCGACGGTACGCTGGTCGGTTACGCCAAGGTCCGTGGGCTCAAGAAGGCGATGGCCGCCATGCAGCGCTTCGTCGAGGAGAACAGCAAGCCGGACGACGAGTTGTACTTCGCTCTCATCGACGCTGTGAACGATGAGGAACCGCCGCTCATCCGCGAGATGATCGAACGGGTCCGGCCCAACGCCCACTACCTGTTCCAGGGGCACTGCGGAGCGGTCGTCGGCACGCACATCGGTCCGGGCACGGCCGCGTTTGCGATGATCGTGGAGTGACTGAGAAGCCACTTCCGCTTCGCTTCGGCGGCGGTCGGTACGACGAACGGCCGCCGGTCACCCGCCTCTCCTTCGACCCCGTTTCGCTCGCGCGCTCGCTCGCGGATCTCGAGCACGTGACGCCGGCGGTCGCACGCAGGCTCGCCGGTTTCGGTCTCGAGACCGTGGGCGATCTCATCGAGCACTTCCCCCGCCGCTACGAGGACTTCCGCGACCGCAAACGGATCCGCGACCTCAGGGTGGGGGAGGAGGCGACCGTCCGCGGCGAGGTGGTGCGCGTGACGGCCGAGCGCACGGCTCGGCGCCGCGTCGACATCGTTCGCGTCGTGGTGCGCGACGACACCGGGGCCGTGGAGGCCGTGTGGTTCAACCAGCGCTACCTCGTCAAGGTCCTGCACGAGGGGATGCGGCTGAGCCTGCGCGGGACCTTCAGGCCCCAAGGGGGGCGCCAGTCGTTCGCCGTGAAAAGCCACGAGATCCTCGATGATGAGGACGGCGAGGGGGTCCACACTGAGGGCGTCGTGCCGGTGTACCCGGCGAGCGAGCAGGTCTCGGCGAAGCTCCTTCGCAGCCTCGTGCACGCTGTGGCTCCGGTGATGCGCCGGCTGCCGGATCCCCTTCCGACCGGCCTCCGGGCTCGCGAGGGGCTGCCGGCCCGCGCCGACGCGGTCATGGCCGTCCACCTGCCGCGCACGCTCGCCGAGGCCCGACAGGCCAGGGCGCGCCTTGTGCTCGAGGAACTGCTGCTGATGCAGGTGGGACTGCTGGTGCACAAGGCGGAGCAGCAGCAACGCCTGCGCGCCCCGGCTCTGCCCGCGCCCGGCGATCTCAGCCGCGGCTTCCTCGACGGGCTGCCGTTCGAGCTGACGAGCCACCAGCTCGGGGCCCTCGACGAGCTCGAGGCCGATCTGCGCCGGCACGCGCCCATGCGACGGCTCCTGCAGGGCGACGTGGGCTCCGGCAAGACGGTCGTCGCTCTCTACTGCCTGGTACGCGCCGCCGAGGCTGGTCTTCAGGGCGCGCTGATAGCGCCGACGGAGACTCTCGCCATGCAGCACGCGGAGACCGCCGCGCGACTGGTGGGCGCGCTCGCCCCAGCACAGCTGGTGACGGCTTCGCTGACTGCAAAGGAGCGCCGCGAAGCGCTGGCGCGGCTCGCCAGCGGAGAGACGCGCATCGCCATCGGCACCCACGCGCTCCTGCAGGAGGACGTGCGCTTCGCGCGCCTCGCGCTGCTGGTCGTCGACGAGCAGCATCGCTTCGGCGTCGAGCAGCGCGACGCGCTCGTGCACCGCGCCGAGCGTGAAGGAGGCGCGCCGCACGTGGTGCACATGACGGCGACGCCGATCCCGCGCACGCTCGCCCTGACTGTCTACGGCGACCTCGACGTGACCACCATCGCCGGAGTCCCGTCCGGCCGCCAGCCCGTGGTCACGCGCCTCGTGGAGGAGGGGAAGCGCGAGGTCGGCTACGACTTCGTGCGCAAGCAGATCGCCAAGGGTCGGCAGGTGTACGTGGTGTGTCCGGCGATCGACGAGTCCGAGTCCATCTCGGCGGCGACTGCCGTCGCCGAGGCCGAGCGGCTGCAGGCCGGGCCGTTCCGCGACGCTCGCGTCGCGGTGGCGCACGGCCAGCTCAAGTCCGCCGCCCGGGACGAGGTCATGCGCGCCTTCAAGGCCGGACGGCTCGACGTCCTCGTCGCCACGAGCCTGATCGAGGTCGGTATCGACGTGCCGAACGCCACGGTCATGATCGTCGAGGGCGCGGAGCGGTTCGGCCTTGCGCAGCTCCACCAACTGCGCGGTCGTGTCGGCCGTGGCAGCGAGAAGTCCTACTGCCTGCTCTTCTCCAACCCCGAGACGGGCAGCTCGCAGGCACGCCTCGAGGCGCTGCTGGAGACCAACGACGGCTTCGAGCTCGCCGACCGCGACCTTGAGATCCGCGGCGAGGGACAGGTGCTGGGATCGCGCCAGGCGGGCGTGCCCGATCTCAAGCTCGCCCGCCTGGCGCGCGACCGCGAGGCGCTCGTGCGCGCCCGGGCGCTGGCGGCAGATCTTCTCGCCGCCGATCCCGGTCTCCTCGACCCTGTGAACGCGCCTCTCAAAGATGCTGTGGAGTCGGGTTTCGGGCACGAGCTCGGCTGGCTGCTCAAGGCCTGACCGCTCGCGGGCGCTCGCCCACGTATACTGCGGGCATGCGCACGCCCGAACTCATCGCCACGCACACCAACACCGACTTTGACGCCTTCGCGGCGATGGTCGCCGCCCGCAAGCTCTATCCTGAGGCCCAGATCAGCCTCGGCGGGGCGGTCAATCGCAACGTGCGCGAGTTTCAGGCGCTGCACGCCGACGCCGTCCCGGTCGTCGACCCTGTCGACGTCGATCGCGACAGCGTCCGCCGTCTGATCCTCGTCGACACCGTGCATGCGAACCGGCTCGGCGACCTCAGCGACCTGTGCGGACGCGAGGATGTGCAGGTCGTGGCCTTCGACCACCACGCGCATCCGGGCGACCTTCCGGACTATCTGGAGCCTGACGCGCTGGTCAGCTCGAGGGACGGTTCGCTGGTGACCCTGCTCGTGCGCATCATCGCGGAGCGCGGCATCCCGGTGACGCCGTTCGAAGCGACGGTGTTCGCGCTCGGCATCCACGAGGACACAGGTTCGCTCACGTTCTCGACCACGACCACGCGGGATGTGGAGGCGCTCGCCTACTGCATGCGCGCCGGCGCGGACACGCAGCTCCTGGAGAAGTGGCTCACCACCGCGCTCACGCCCGCGCAGCGTCGCACCCTCGCCGGCGCGCTGGAGACGGCCGTCGAGCTCCCCATCGCCGAGGCCTGCGTCCTCCTGTCGGCGCTGCGCGAGGACCTCTACGTCGAGGGGGTGAGCGTCGTTGCCCACCGGGTGATGGACCTCACCGGGTGCGACGCGTACTTTCTCCTCGTCGAGATGGAGGGGCGTGTCTTCGTCACCGCGCGCAGCCGCGGCGGCCGCGTCGATGTAGCCGAGGCGCTGCGGCCGGTGGGAGGGGGAGGCCATGCGGCCGCCGCTTCTGCCGTCGTCAAGGACCGTCCGTTGGAGGAGGTCGCCGCGGCGGTCGCGGCCGCGGCGCCGGCGGCCGTGGCGCCCACCAGGATCGCGGTCGACGCGCTCGAGCAGGGGCCTCCGGTGGTCGACGCCGGCACCGCGGTCGACGAGGCCGCCCTGAGGTGTCGCAGGGACGGCCTGGGCGGCGTCGGCGTCATTCACGATGGCCGGCTCCTGGGACGCGTAGCGCTCGGCGACCTCGAACGCGCGTCTGCGCACGGCCTCGGCCACGCTCCCGTCAAGGCGGTCATGACGACGCGCGTCCCACTCGTCCGGGCTCAGGCGCCGTTGGAGCGCGTCGCGTTGCAGCTGGCGCAGGACGAGATCGGGTGGCTGCCCGTCGTCGCGGAGGGGCCGGGGGAGACCGCGGACAGCGTGCCCATGGCCAAGCTGCTCGGCGTCGTCTCCCGCGGCACCGTCTCCGGGGCGCCGCCGCGCGAGCCGGCGGCCCCGGTGACCGTCAACCTCGCGGGCCCCCTGGGAGAGCTCGGCCTGGACGAGCTGCTCCGTCACGTCCAGGCCGTCGCCGCCGGCGTCCGCGGATGCTACCTCGTCGGCGGCGCCGTCCGTGATCTGCTGCTGGGTGAACCAGGGTTCGATGTGGATCTGGCCGTCGAGGGCGACGGGATCGCCTTCGCGACGGAGCTGGCCGGCCGGCTCAAGGGTCACGTGCGGGCGCACCAGAAGTTCGGCACCGCGGTCGTCGTCGCCGGAGATGCCTCCGGGCGTCTCCGCGTCGACGTCGCATCGACCCGGGCCGAGTCCTACGCGTACCCCGGTGCGCTCCCCAAGGTGGAGCACGCCGGCGTCCGCAGCGATCTCGCCCGGCGCGACTTCACGATCAATGCCATGGCGGTCTCCCTCAAGCCGGAGACGTACGGCGACCTCTTCGACTACTTCGGCGGCCGGGAGGATCTTGACGCCGGCCGGATCGTCGTCCTGCACAACCTGAGCTTCATCGAGGACCCCACGCGCATCCTGCGCGCCATCCGCTACGAGAGCAGGTACGGTCTGCGCATGGACGAGCACACGCTCAACCTCGCCCGCGCGTGCTGCTCCATGGACCTGGTCGGGGACCTCTCATCGGCGCGCCTGCGCGACGAGCTCGTCAGCCTCCTCGACGAGGAGAAGGTCGACTTCTCGCTGCAGCGCGTCGAGGAGCTCGGCGTCTGGCCGTCGATCCATGGCCGCCTCCGCGTCGACGCGCGCTCCCGCCAGCTCGTGGAGCGCTCCGACGCGCTGCGTCTCGCGCACGCCCTCGACGACGAGGCGCCGCGCTGGAGGCTCCGCCTCGTCTGGTTGCTGCGCGACCTCGATCCCGAGGAGATCGCCGCCTGGACGGTGCGCATGCGCGTGCGCCGCGAGGACGCCGGCGTACTCGAGCGCGCCCTGGTCGTCGGTCGACGGCTGCTTGGCAGGGCGGCGCGCGGCCCGAGCGAGGCGGCGCTGTACGACCTCGCGCGCTCCGAGCCCGTCGAAGCTGTGCTGGCGGCGATGACGCTCGACGACTCGGGCAGCGCCGCCGACCGGCTCGCCCGTTATCTGGACGTCACGCGGCACGTCCGTCTCGAGATCACCGGGGCCGATCTGATCGAGATGGGGTTCTCCTCCGGGCCGCGTCTCGGCGACGTCCTGCGCAGTGTGCTGCACCTCAAGATCGGCGGCGTGGTCACCACGCGCGAGCAGGAGCTCACGGCCGCGGCCCAGATGCGGGAGAGCGAGTGACCGACTCCGGGCTGTTCGTCCAGTTCCTGCTGATCTCCCCGCTTCTGCTCGTCAGTCTCGTGCTCCACGAGCTCGCGCACGGCTGGGTCGCCTACCGGCTCGGCGACCCGACGGCAAAGGTGCACGGCCGGCTCACGCTCAACCCGCTGAAGCACCTCGACCTGTGGGGGACCGTCATGCTGGTGGTCACGTTCCTCGGCTCCGGCGGTTCGTTCTTTCTCGGATGGGCCAAGCCGGTCCCGGTGGACCCCCGCTACTTCAAGGACGGGCAGCGGGGGATGATGTGGGTCGGTCTCGCGGGACCTCTCACCAACTACGCCATGGCTCTGGTCGCCGCGGGACTCATCTGGCTGACCTACCTCTACACGGACAGCTTCTTCCTCCTCAAGATGTTCTGGATGTTGTTCCTGCTCAACGTGATCCTCGGGACACTGAATCTCCTGCCCATCCCGCCGCTCGACGGCTCGCGCGTCGTCGGCGGATTCCTGCCGCGAGCGACGTACGCCCGTTGGGCCGAGCTCGACCGGTACGGCAACTTCGTCTTCATCGGACTCTTTGTCGTGCTCTTCACCTTCCCCGCGGTGTACGAGTCCACGTTCGGCGCCGTTCTGGACTTCGCGATGCAGATCCTGCCCGGCGGGTGGTTCGGGTGACGCTCGAGGAGATGGAGTGGAGAGAACGAGGCGGCCTCCGCTGGCTGGAGTGGGCCGCCGGAGGCGCCACGGCCGCCTTCCCGTCGCGGGAGGGTGGAGTCTCGGAGCCGCCCTTCGACAGCCTCAATCTCGGGCTGTCCGTCGACGACCGGTCCGCTCTGGTCCTCGAGAACCGGCGGCGCTGGTGTGCCGCCGCCGGTATCGCGCCGAAGCGCCTCGTCGTCCCCGGCCAGGTCCACGGCACGGAGTTGGCCTGGGTGGGAGAGGCCGAGGCGGGTCGCGGAGCCCTGGAGAGCGCGACGGTGATCCGCGAGCACGACGGTCTGCTCACTGCGACGCCGGGGCTCGGCCTGGTGATCAGCTACGCGGACTGCGTGCCGGTCGTCATCATCGCCCGCGGCGACGCAGGACCGGCCCTCGCCACGGTGCACGCCGGCTGGCGCGGCATGATCGCCGGGATCGTCGGCAAGGCGGCCGCCGAGCTCGGCCGGCGCGGCCGCCTCGTCGCCGCGGTGGTCGGTCCGAGCATCGGACCTTGCTGCTTCGGCGTCGACGACGAACTGCGGCGCCGGTTCGAGGCCCGGTTCCCGGGCTCCGCCGGCGCCGGGACCGTCGACCTCTGGCGCTGCGCGCGTCAGGAGCTGGAGAGCGCCGGCGTTCCCGGAGCGCAGATCACCGTGACCGGCGTCTGCACCAGCTCCGACACGCGCTTCTTCTCTCATCGCCGCGACCACGGAGCGACGGGACGGCATCTGGCGATGGCATGGCTGCAGGAAGCGTAGGCCGGCCCCAGAAGTAGGCCGCCGAGGAGGAAGACCGTGGTACGACAGTTCACGCCCGATCCGGATACGGTGCGCATCCGCTTTGCGGAGGTCGAGGCGCGCATCGCCGAGGCAGCCGCAGCGGCGGGGCGCGACCCCGCCGGCGTTCGCGTCCTCGTCGCCACCAAGTACGTGGCGGCAGAGCACCTCGGCGCGCTGCGCGACGCGGGCATCCGCCTCATCGGCGAGAACCGGGCCCAGGATCTTGTCGCCAAGCACGAGCTCTACGGCGACGCCTTCGACTACCACTTCATCGGCCACCTGCAGAGCCGCAAGACGAAGCTGGTGCTGCCTCTCGTCAGTCTCATCCACTCGGTCGGCAGCATGAGCGTCGTGCAGGAGATCGAGGCACGCGCAGCGAACGCCACGGACGTACTCCTCGAGGTCAACATCGCGGGAGAGGAGAGCAAGACCGGAGTGCCGCTCGCGGAGGTCGACGCGTTTCTCGACCAGGCAGCGAGCAGCAGCAAGGTCCGTTTCGTCGGGCTGATGTGCATGCCGCCGCTGTTCGACGACGCCGAGGAGGCGCGTCCCTTCTTCGTGCGGACGCGCGAATTGGCCCAACGGCTTTCGACAACGTGGAGCGGAACGTATACTTTCGACCAGCTATCGATGGGTACCAGTGCCGACTACGAGGTCGCCGCGCAGGAAGGCGCGACTATCGTACGTGTCGGGAGCGTGCTCTTCTGACCGGGTAGGAGGGACCTGATGGGCCTAGGCGATTCGTGGCACAAGGTGGCGGTCTACTTCGGCATCGCCGATGACGAAGACGAGTACGACGAGGACGAGACACTGGCGCCGCACGAGGAGCTCGAGCGCTCGTATCAGGAGCGTCCCAACGTCCGCAAGCTCAACAGCGGCAAGGGGCGCAACGACTACGACGACATCTTCGCCGACGAGCCCCGCCGCCGCGCGCCGGCCTCGCAGCAACAGGTCGTCCGCGCCCTCGAGCCCGCCCGGCCCGCTCGGGTGGAGGTCCATCTCGTCATCCCCAAGAACTTCAACGATGCGCAGCAGATCGCCGACAAGTTCAAAGTCGACGTGCCGGTGATCATCAATCTCCAGGGCGCGGACACCGAACTCGCGAAGCGGCTCATCGATTTCTGCAGCGGCCTCACCTACGCCATGGACGGCGGGATGCAGCGTGTCGGCGAGAAGATCTTCCTGCTCACCCCCCGCAACGTCGAGGTCTCGGCCGAAGAGCGGGCGAGGCTCATTGAGAAGGGCTTCTTCAATCAGTTCTGAGGACCGGCGCGGCTCCGTCTCGCCGCACTGGGTCACCCCGCCCGGCAGGGAGCCCCACCCATGAGGGCCGGGTTCATCGGCGCAGGCCACATGGCCCACGCCCTCGGGCAGGGCTGGAGCAGGCCCGGGCTTGCAGAGCCTCCGGCTCTATCGTTCTTCGACATCTCCTCCGAGTCGGCTGCCCGTGCCGCGGCCGACACGGGGGCCGCCGTCGCGCCGACCCTGTCCGCACTGATCGAGGGCGCCGACGTCATCCTCGTCGCCGTGAGGCCGCAGCATGTGGCCGGGGTGCTGGCGGACGTCGCTCCGCTGCTCGGCTCCCGGCCGTTGGTCTCCGTCGCGGCCGGGGTGTCTCTCAAGGTGCTTCGCGACGGTCTGGAGGACGAGGCCCGGGTCGGCCGCGTCATGCCCAACGTCGCCGCCGCCCTGGGGCTGGGCGTGTTCCTGTTCGTTCCCGGCACCCTCGGGGAGAGCGAGCCGGCGATCGAGCGACTCCTCGCCCTCTGCGGCGAGGTCGTGCCCGTCGCCGAGACCGAGTTCGACTCGGCGACCGCCGTGGCCGGATGCATGCCGGGCATCCTCGCGATGCTCGTCCGCGACTTCGCCCGCGCTGGGGTGGAGCGCGGGCTGGACGAGGACGTCGCGCGAAGGCTCGCTATCGCAGGAGTCCACGGCGCCGCGGCGGTGATCGCCCGGGAGGGCGATCCCGACGCCGTGATCGCCGCAGCGGCCACGCCGGGCGGGATGACCGCGGCCGCCATCGCCGCGCTCGAAGAGCACGAGATCGCCACCGCAGTGGCGCGCGCGGTGCACGCCGCTGCCGAGCGCGCCAAGGAACTGACGTAGGCGCGTCGCACTAGAGGGAAGTAGACGACGCGCGGCGCGGGCCGCGCTACCGAGAGGGGAGAGAATGAAGCTCACACCGCTCGACATCCGCCACAAGGAGTTCAAGCGCGGCATGCGCGGCTACGCCGACGTGGAGGTCGACGAGTTCCTGGACGAGGTCGCCGACGAGTACGAACGCCTGTTCAAGGAGAACATCGACCTCCAGGACCGCGTCGAGGCCCTGGAGGAGAAGGTCGCCGGCTACCAGCGCATCGAGGAGACCCTCCAGAAGACCCTCGTCAACGCCCAGGCCAGCGCCGAGGAGCAGAAGCAGAATGCGAACAAGCAGGCGCAGCTGATCCTGCAGGACGCGGAGATGAAGGCTCGCCAGATGGCCAACGAGGCGTACTCTGAGCGCCAGGCGATCGAGCAGTCGATGGCCAAGCTCAAGAGCGGGGAAGAGGATTTCCGCTTCAAGTTCCGCCAGATGCTCGAAGGCTACCTGCGGCAGCTCGGCGAGGCCAAGAAATCGGCGGAGGAGCCCGCCGGCCAGGATCTCGCCCGCCACGCCGAGGCGATCAAGGAGGCGATCGCCCGCGAGTCCGCGCCGAAGCCACCCGCGGAGCCTGCCGCCAGCCCACCGGCCGTCCACGCCGCTGAAGAGTCAAAGCCCGAGCCTGCCGCCACCCCACCGGCCGTCCACGCCGCAGCAGAGTCCGAGCCCGAACCCCCGCGGCGGTCTGCCCAGCAAGCGCCACCGGTCGCGCCCGCTCGCGGACCCGGAGGCATCGCCAGGGGGCCCGGCGGCGTGCAGGCGGGCGTACAACGCCGCGACCCTGCTCCGGACGCTGCGCCGGCCGAGCCCGAGGTGACCAGGATCCAGCCCGCGGGACAGCCGGCGGACGACGCCGGCGAGTCGGAGGCTCCGCCGAAGAGTCCGACCACGTCCGATGAGGCCGACGCCGACGAGACGCCCGTTCGGCGCGAGCGCATCCTCTTCGGGGAGACCGACGACCTCCTCGACGACGTGGACAGCGGGGTGAACGAGAACGAGTTCAAGTGGTGACACCCCGTCGCTGACCCAGGCTCGGGACGGCCTGAGTCTCTCGGTCTGGGTGACGCCCGGCACGCGTCGGTGCGAACTCGCAGGCGAGGCGGATGGACGACTCCGCGTGCGGCTCGCCGCCCCGGCCGTCGAAGGACGCGCCAACGACGAGCTGGTACGCTTTCTCGCGGTGGAGCTGGGAGTGCGACGCGGCGACGTCCAGGTGGTCGCCGGCGGGCACTCCCGGCGCAAGCGGCTTCGCGTGGCCGGCGTGACCCTTCCCGAGGCGAGGCGTAGACTCGGCCTCTGACCAAACAAAGGAGCATCCGATGGCGAGACTCGCCTACTGCAAGCGCTGCAAAGCGACGTACCCCCTCAACATCGTCCTCAACGAGGGGGGACGAAGCGGCAAGGCCAAGGAACCTTCGTGCCCGATGGGTCACGTCGACATCAAGGAACTGGACGCCGTTCCGAAGCCGCGTGGCAAGAAGTAGGCAGGGGGTCGCTCTCGCCCTGGTGCTGGCGACGGTCATCGTCGCGGCCGACCAGGCGAGCAAGTGGCTGGTGCGCACAGCGGCGGACGAACTTCCGGTGCGGTTCGTCGGCGGACTGCGCATCGACCTCACCTACAACTCCGGCATCTCGTTCAGCCGGTTCGCCGGCGCAGGGTCCATCGTCATCGTCCTCGTCGCCGCCGTGGCGGTAGGCGTGGCCGCGGCGCTCGTCCTGAGCACGCCCAGGTACCGGCCCGCGCTCGGCATCATTCTGGGCGGCGCCGTCGGCAACCTCATCGACCGACTGCGTTTTGACGGAGCCGTCGTCGACTTCATCGGGCTGTACGGCTGGCCCTCGTTCAACGTGGCGGACGCGGCGATCGTGATCGGCACCGTGATCCTGGCGGGACAGGTGGTCCTTGGCGCGCGCAGGTGACCCGCACGCGTTCCGCGTGGACGCCGGCGACGCCGGCGAGCGGCTCGACGTCGTCCTCGCGGCACACGCCCGCCTGAGCCGCGCCGCGGCCCAGCGCCTCATCGTGCAGGGCCGCGTGCTCGTCGGGGGGGCGCCGGCGCGCAAGCGGCACGTGCTGCGCGCCGGGGAAGAGGTGCTCTGGCAGGCTCCACCGCCGCCGGCAGCGACGCTGGCGGCGGAGGACGTGCCCTACGAGATCGTGTACGAGGACGAGTGGCTCCTCGTCGTCGACAAGCCGGCCGGCGTTGTCGTGCACCCGGCCCCGGGTCACGAGCACGGCACGCTCGCGCAGGGACTCGTGGCTGAGGGCGCCCGGGGCGGTCACGAGCTCCGCCCCGGCATCGTCCACCGGCTGGACAAAGACACCTCGGGGCTGCTGATCGTGGCGCGCCGGGACGAAGCGTACCGGCGCCTGGTCGCCGCCATGGAGCGGCGCGACATCCACCGCGTCTACCTCGCGCTGCTCGCCGGCGACCTGCCGCAGGACGACGGGACCATCGACGCCCCGATCGGGCGCCACATCCGCGACCGCAAGAGGATGTCGCTGCATACGGTCGCCGGCCGACCCGCCGTCACGCACTTCGCCGTCCTCGGCCGCGCGCCGGGCTACACCCTGACCCGCGTCAAGCTGGAGACGGGCCGGACCCATCAGATCAGGGTGCACTTCTCGGCGCTCGGGTATCCGGTCGCCGGCGACGTGCAGTACGGGCCGGCGCAACGGCCGGAGGGCCTGGCACGACAGTTCCTGCACGCCGCTCGGCTCGCCTTTCCGCATCCCGAGGACGGGAGGGAGATCGCCTGCTCGAGCCGGCTTCCGCTCGAGCTTGCGACGTTCCTCGAGCGGCTCGGCCTCCCGGCGCAGCCACTCGACTGACGCGACGCCCGAACGCCTTCCCGGGGCTCGCGGCACCGGCTCCCGCGCGCCGTCGTCGTCCCCCACAGCAAAGCCCTCGGCGACCTTGCTGCGGCCCGGGCGGGCTGCTACAGTACGTCACGACCTTTAATCCACGTCCTGAGAGACGGAAAGGGGGTGCAGCGTTGCCGTACGCCATCAGGTGCCGGCGGCGCTATTTTTATGCCTGAACCCAGACCAGCCAGTGAGACCGTCGTCCTGACGGCCGAACAGATGTCGCGGACCATCACGCGCATCGCGCACGAGATCCTGGAGAAGAATCCCGGCGAGCAGAAGCTCGCCGTCGTGGGCATCCACACGCGCGGCGCCTTCCTCGGCGCGCGCATCCACAAACTGCTCTGTCAGGTGGGCGGCTGCGAGTACGCCTCCGGCAACCTCGACATCTCGTTCTACCGCGACGATGTCGCGGCCCGCGGCGCCGTCGGCGTCATCCCGAGTACGTCGCAGCCGGTGGTCAAGGACACCGACCTGCCGTTCGCGATCGACGGGGCGCGGGTCGTCCTGGTGGACGACGTCCTGTACACGGGGCGCACCATCCGCGCCGCTGTCGACGCCTTGTTCGACTACGGCCGGCCGGCGGCCGTGCAACTCGCCGTCCTCGTGGACCGCGGCCATCGCGAGCTCCCCATCCGGCCTGACTACGTCGGCAAGAACCTGCCCACGGCGGCGCGCGAACGCATCAGCGTCCGCGTCGCCGAGTGCGACGGCGTCGACGAGGTCGTCCTCGTGCGCGCGAAGGAGGCGTGACCATGCCCAAGCGGGACCTGATCAGCATCGAGGACCTGTCGCGCGCCGACATCGAGCTGCTGCTCGACACGGCCGAGAGCTTCCTGCCGGTGCTCGAGCGCGACATCAAGAAGGTGCCGACGCTGCGCGGGCGCACCATCATCAACCTGTTCTGGGAGGCCTCGACGCGCACGTCGTCGAGCTTCGATCTCGCCGCCAAGCGCCTCTCGGCCGACACCCTGGCCCTCAAGGCCAGCGGCTCGGCCGTCGAGAAGGGCGAGACGCTCAAGGACACGGCGATCACGCTGAGCGCCTACTCGCCCGACATCATCGTCATGCGGCACCCCTCCGCCGGCGCCTGCCAGACGCTCTCGGCCAACACGGAGGCGAGCGTCATCAACGCCGGTGACGGTAAGCACCAGCACCCGACGCAGTGCCTGCTCGACCTCTTCAGCATGCGTCAGAACCTGGGCCGCGACCTCGACGGTCTCAAGGTCTTCATCATCGGCGACATCCTGCACAGCCGCGTCGCCCGCAGCGACATCATGGGCTTTCGGATGCTCGGCATGGATGTGACGCTGGTCGCGCCGCCCACGCTCATGCCGCGCGGCATCGAGGAGATGGGCGTCAAGGTCGAGTACGACCTCGCCAACCTCAAGCAGGCCGACGTCATCTACCTTCTCCGCATCCAGCGTGAGCGCATCAAGGCGGGCGCCGCCTACCTGCCTTCGCTGCGCGAGTACAGTCAGATCTGGGGTATCTCGCAGGCGCGGCTGCGGCCGGGGCAGCGGGTCATGCACCCTGGGCCCATCAACCGCGGCGTGGAGATCGCGTCGGACATCGCCGACGACGACGAGAACCTGATCGCCCACCAGGTCTTCAGCGGCCTCGCGGTGCGCATGGCGATCCTGTACCGGACCATCGTCGGCTACAGCGACGGTGCTGCGAGCGGGGAGGTGCTCTGATGAAACGGACGTGGTGCAAGCACCTCCCTGCCGCCGAGCTGCTGATCAAGGGCGGCCGCGTCGTCGATCCTGAGTCCGGCGTCGACGCCGTTCAGGATGTGCTCGTCAAGAAGGGCAAGGTCGCGGAGGTCGGCAAGAGCCTCAAGGCCGGCAAGAACACCCGGGTCGTCGACGCCGCCGGCATGCTCGTGCTGCCCGGCTTCGTCGATCTTCACGCGCACTTCCGCACGCCGGGGCGCGAGGACGAAGAGGACATCGCGACCGCGTCGGCCGCGGCCGCGGCGGGCGGCTACGTCGCCGCCTTCGGCATGGCCAACACCGACCCCGTGGTCGACACCGCGACGATCCTCACGGGTCTGTCACAGCGGGCGTCCGTCGACGCGCTCGTCCCTGTCGGCTTCTTCGCGGCGGTCACCAAGGGGCTCGCCGGCGAGGAGCTCACGGAGATGGGCGAGCTCGGCGCCGCCGGCGCTGTGGGCTTCAGCGACGACGGCCAGTCGCTGAAGACGGCGGCCATCACGCGGCGCGCGCTGCAGTACGTCAAGGTCAGCGGGCGCTTCGTGGCCATCCACGCCCAGGACGACTCACTCTTCAAGGGCGGCCAGATGCACGAGGGACCGGCCTCGGCCCGGCTGGGCCTCACCGGCATCCCGTCGCTGTGCGAGAGCCTCGACGTCTCGCGCGCGCTCGACATCGCCGCCTATGAGGACGCCGACCTGCACGTGTGCCACGTGAGCTCGGCCGCGTCGCTGGAGGCGATCGCCCGGGCCAAAGAAGCCGGCGTGCGCGTGACCGCCGAGGTCACCCCGCACCACCTGGTCATGAACGACGAAGTGGTCGCGACG
The DNA here is from genome assembly GCA_035686425.1 of Thermoleophilia bacterium. Taxonomy (GTDB): domain Bacteria; phylum Actinomycetota; class Thermoleophilia; order UBA2241; family UBA2241; genus CAIXSE01. Next base: position 4,873 of record DASRZL010000139.1, on the reverse strand, counting down.
CTCGACCCGAACGTGAAGATGAACCCGCCGCTCCGCTCCGAGGGCGACCGCAGGGCGCTGGTCGAGGCGCTCAGGAGCGGCCTCGTCGACTGCGTGGCCACCGATCACGCGCCGCACGTCTCGGAGGAGAAGGACGTGCCCTACGAAGAGGCGCCCTTCGGCGTCGTCGGGCTCGAGACGGCCTTCAGCGTTCTTCACGCCGGGCTGGTCGAACCCGGGGAGCTCGACCTGGCGACCCTGGTGACCCGCCTGAGCGCCGCACCGGCGCGCATCGCCGGCCTCGAAGCTCCGGCGATCGCCGTCGGCGCGCCGGCAGACCTCTGCGTCATCGACCCGGCGGCCGTCTGGACGGTGGCGCCGCACACCCTGCAGTCACGCTCCTGGAACTCCCCGTGGCTCGGCAACGAGCTCACGGGGAAGGTCCGCCTCACCGTAGCTGCCGGGCGCGTCGCCTGGGACGACCGTGCCTAGTCCCGCTGTCATCGTCCTCGAAGACGGGACCGCCTTTGCCGGTGAGGCCCTCGCCGGCCAGGGCTCGGTGGGCGGCGAGATCGTGTTCAACACGAGCATGGCCGGCTATCAGGAAATCGCGAGCGACCCGTCCTACTGCGGCCAGCTGATCACCTACACGTTTCCGATGAACGGGAACTACGGCGCGGACGTCGAGCGCGACGAGTCAGACAAGGCGCACGCCCGGGCGATCATCGCACGGGAGCTCACCAACTACCGCTACAACCGCGCGTCTCGCAGCACCTGGTTGGACTGGCTGGCCGAGCACCACGTGCTCGCGGTAACCGGCGTCGACACACGCGCCCTCACGCGGCACATCCGCGAGAAGGGCGCGCTGCGCGCCGTCGTCAGTACCGAGACCGGGGACCTGAAGCACCTGCGTAAGGCCGCCCAGGGACTGCCCGTCATGGGCGGCCTCGACCTGGCCAAGATGGTCACCTGCGAGAAGGCATACGAGGCGCCGGGGCCCGATGGGGCCCCGGTCCCCGACCTTCACGTCGTGGCGTATGACTACGGCATCAAGCGCTCGATGCTCGGCTACCTGGCCGGCTGCGGGTTCCGTGTCACGGTCGTGCCGGCACAGACGAGCGCCCGTGAGGTGCTCAAGCTCGCCCCGGACGGCGTGTTTCTGAGTAACGGTCCGGGTGATCCGGCGGCTGTGACGTACGCCGTCAAGGCCATCGAGCGCCTCCTCGGCAAGGTGCCGGTGTTCGGCATCTGCCTGGGGCACCAGCTCCTGGCGCAGGCGCTCGGCATGAAGACCTTCAAGCTCAAGTTCGGTCACCGGGGCGCCAACCACCCAGTCAAGGACCTGCGCACCGGCATCATCGAGATCACGACGCAGAACCACGGCTTCGCCGTCCGCGACGAGGCCGTGCCCGGAGCTGAGATCACGCACCTGAACCTCAACGACGGCACGGTCGAAGGCGTCGCCGCGGCCGACCGCTTCGCCTTCTCGGTGCAGTACCACCCGGAGTCGACGCCCGGACCGCACGACTCGCTGTACCTCTTCGCTAGGTTCCGCGAGGAGATCGACCGCTTCAAGCAGGGAGGGGAGGCCTGATGCCCCGCCGCGACGACCTGCACAAGATCCTCATCATCGGCTCGGGGCCGATCGTCATCGGGCAGGCCTGCGAGTTCGACTACTCCGGTACGCAGGCCTGCAAGGTCCTCCTCGACGAGGGCTACGAGGTCGTGCTCGTCAACAGCAACCCGGCGACGATCATGACCGACCCGGCGTTCGCCACGCGTACCTACATCGAGCCACTCGACCTCGCGACGGTCACGCGCATCATCGAGGTCGAGCGGCCGGACGCCCTGCTGCCGACGCTCGGTGGCCAGACGGCGCTCAACCTGGCCATGGAACTCAAGAGCGCCGGGGTGCTCGACCTCTGGGAGGTCGAGATGATCGGCGCCGACGATACGGCCATCCACCGCGCCGAGGACCGCCTCGCGTTCCGCACCGCCATGGAGGAGATCGGCCTGCGCACGCCGCGCAGCATGCTGGCCGAGACCATGGCCGAAGCACAGGCGGCACGCGAACAGCTCGGCCTGCCGCTCGTCATCCGCCCGGCATACACGCTGGGCGGCATCGGCGGCGGCATCGCCTATGACGACGAGAGCTTCACGCGCATCTGCGCGGAGGGTCTCCATCTCAGCCCGATCTCACAGGTGCTTCTCGAGGAGTCGGTGCTGGGCTGGCATGAGTTCGAGCTCGAGGTCATGCGCGACCACGCCGACAACGTCGTGATCATCTGCTCCATCGAGAACATCGACCCGATGGGGGTGCACACCGGCGACAGCGTCACCGTCGCGCCGGCCCTCACGCTCACGGACGCCCAGTATCAGGAGCTGCGCGACGCCGCCAAGGCGATCATCCGCAAGATCGGCGTCGACACCGGCGGCAGCAACGTGCAATTCGCCGTCAACCCGGAGACGGGTGAGGTCGTCGTCATCGAGATGAACCCGCGCGTCTCACGCAGCTCGGCGCTGGCCAGCAAGGCCACGGGCTTCCCGATCGCCAAGATCGCCGCCCGGCTCGCGGTGGGCTACACGCTCGACGAGATCGACAACGACATCACCCGCAAGACGCCGGCCTGCTTCGAGCCCACTCTGGACTACGTGGTCGTCAAGACGCCGCGCTGGGCGTTCGAGAAGTTCCCGCTCACCGACCGCGAGCTCACCACGCACATGAAGAGCGTGGGGGAGGCGATGGCCATCGGGCGGACCTTCAAGGAGGCCTTCCAGAAGGCGATGCGCTCGCGCGAGCTCGACTCGCCGACGGATCTGCCGGGCACTGCGCAGGAGCTGCGCAAGGCCCTGGCGATCCCGACCGCGGAACGCTACGAGCTCGTCCTGCACGCGTTTCGCCAGAAGATCAGCGTCGACGACGTGCACGATCTCACCGGCATCTCGCCGTTCTTCCTCAGCGAGCTCGCCGACATCGTCGAGCTCGAACGGGAAGTCCGCGAGGCGCAGCGCTTCACGCCGGAGCTCCTCCGGCGCATGAAACGGTACGGGTTCAGCGACCGGCGTCTCGGGGAGCTCACCGGTCGCGGCGAGCGCGAGATCCGCGCGCTGCGCCTCGAGCACGACGTGCTGCCCGTCTACAAGGCCGTCGACACCTGCGCCGCGGAGTTCGAGGCCGAGACCCCGTACTTCTACTCTTCCTATGAGGAGGAGAACGAGGCCTCGCCGGGCGACAAGGAGCGTGTCGTCATCCTCGGCTCCGGGCCCAACCGCATCGGGCAAGGGATCGAGTTCGACTACTGCTGCGTGCACGCCGCACTCACTGCTCGGGAGCAGGGCTTCGAGGCGGTCATGGTCAACTGCAACCCGGAGACGGTGAGCACCGACTACGACGTCTCCGACCGCCTGTACTTCGAGCCGCTGACGTTCGAGGACGTCGCCAACATCGTCGCCAACGAGCGTCCGCGCGGCGTCATCGTCCAGTTCGGCGGCCAGACGCCGCTCAAGATCGCCGGCGCGCTCGCCGAGGCCGGCATACCCATCCTGGGGACGCCCCAGGAGTCGATCGACCTCGCCGAGGACCGCGGGCGCTTCGGGTCCCTCCTTGAGCGGCTCGACATCCAGTGCCCGGAGTACGGCCTTGCGACGACGCAGGAGGAGGCCGCCGCCGTGGCGGACCGCGTCGGCTACCCGCTCCTCGTGCGCCCGTCGTACGTCCTCGGGGGTCGCGCCATGCAGATCGTGTACGGCGCGACTGAACTCGAGCACTACATGGCCACGGCCGTCAGCATCAGCCCCGAGCATCCGATTCTCATAGACAAGTTCCTGGAGGACGCCATCGAGGTCGACGTGGACGCGGTCGCCGACGGCGAGGACGTCTACATCGGCGCCGTGATGCAGCACGTCGAGGAGGCCGGCGTTCATTCGGGCGACTCGGCCTGCGTCATCCCGTCGATCTCCCTCGGGGAAGGCACGCTCGAGCAGGTGCGCAAGCAGACACGGGAGCTCGCGCTCGCGCTCGGCGTTCGCGGCCTCATCAACGTCCAGTTCGCCTATCAGAACTACCAGCTGTATGTGCTCGAGGTGAATCCGCGCGGCTCGAGGACCATTCCGTTCGTGAGCAAGGCGACCGGCATCCCGATGGCGCAGATCGCGACGCGCGTGATCCTCGGCGAGAGCCTCGCGGGCATGGGCCTCGAGCGGCGCGTCCCCGAGTACGTGAGCGTCAAGGAGGCGGTCCTGCCCTTCAACCGCTTCCCCGGCACCGACACGCAACTGGGCCCGGAGATGAAATCAACCGGCGAGGTGATGGGCATCGCCGAAGCGTTCCCGGTGGCGTTCGGCAAGGCGGTCGCGGCCGCCGGCATGCCGTTGCCCACGGAGGGCAACGCGTTCCTCTCCGTGTGCGACAGCGACAAGTCGGCGGCGACGATCCTCGCGAGCCGGTTGCAGTCGCTCGGCTTCACGATCTACGCGACCAGGGGCACCGCGACGGCGCTCACCAGCCTCGGCATCCCGGTCAACGTGGTGAACAAGGTGTTCCAGGGCGAACCCAATGTGGTCAATCTCATCGAGAGCGGCCAGATCGGCCTCGTGATCAACACCCCGTTCGGGCGCGGCGCCCGCGCCGACGGTTACGAGATCCGCACGACCGCCCTGCGCAAGGGCGTGGCCTCCATCACCACGCTTGCGGGCGCGTCGGCGGCCGTTTCCGCGATCGAAGCGGCGAAACGGCCCCGCGTGCAGGTACACTGCCTGCAGGACCTCCACGCAGCATCGGAGTAGGCATGGGCGACGCTGCACCGCAGACCATCGGCGACCACTCGCAGTGGGCCGAGAGCTCCCACTGCCGGGTCTCCGCCGTGCGCCACTTCGGCGCCTTCGCCGTTCTCGA
>DASRZL010000138.1:0-24536 GCA_035686425.1 Thermoleophilia bacterium | reverse complement strand
TTCTGACGCCCATCCCCGGTACCCGCCTCTGGGACCAGATGAAGGCCGAGGACCGGATCATCCTCAACCAGTTTCCGGAAGACTGGAAGCACTACACGATGGGGTTTCCCGTCGCCCGGTACAAGCATCTGTCCCGGGACGCCAGCATCGACGAGGTCGAGAGCTGCAACCGATGCTTCTACTCGCGGTCGCGGATCACCCGACGGGTGGCTGCCGACCTGTGGGGCCGCCGCCAGCCTCTGAGAAGTCTGGTGAGCAACCTTGCGTACCGAAACAACGCCGTGCTGGGTCAGGTCGCACACGCCGACTTCAGACGCGAACAGGCCAACAGGGGCAACGGGGCAACGGGGCAACGTCTCAGGAGTGCCGGACTCTCTCCATCCCAGCGCCGACCAGACGATCATGTAGCCAGGGTGCCGTGACCTGACGATGCGTGCCCCTGGATGGGAGCGAATGGGGCGGAACGGGACCAGCCGGGATGTGGAGACGCGGACGCCGTCAACCGTTCCGAGGCGATGGGCCTGTTCGCCGGACGTGGTCCTGGCACGATCACGGGAAGCGGACCGACCCATGGGGTCCGGTCAACGCCGTCCGGCGCATGCAGGGGGAGGGGCCAAGATAGGGTAGAGGTCGCACACCGGCTATGCGACTTCAGACGACGTCCTGAAGGAGGAAGACCGATGGCTCGAAGGATCCTGTACATCACCACCGACATGATGCGCTGGGACTCGCTGGGCTTCACGGGCTGCGACTACGTGAACACCCCGGTCCTCGACGGACTGGCGAAGACCGGCGTCACGTATGCGAACGCCTACAACCAGAACCCACTCTGCATGCCTTCGCGCAGCAACATGCTCACCGGGCAGTACCCCCGCACCACCGGCTCCTGGAACAACGGCATCGCGCTCCGCCACGACTCACCGACCGTGGCGGAGACCCTGCACGACGCCGGCTGGCGCACCGCGCTGATCGGCAAGGGCCATTTCGAGCCATACAGCTCCAAGGACAGCCTTGAGACCACGCGGCTTGGTCGCAACACCAGATACGCGCCGTTTCGCGGCTTCGACCACTTCGTCGGCGTCGCTCACGACCAGACGCCCAACGATGGCCACTACGCGATGTGGATGAAGAAGTACCACCCCGAGTACCTGGAGGGCGAGGACTACCTCTACGACCTGATCAAGGTGCCGGAGAAGCCGGGCGAGCACACCACGATGAACATCTCGGAGGGTGGAGAGACGGGCGCCGTCTTCGTCAAGAAGAACCTCATGCCGCGTGAGCTCTACCACACCGACTGGACCGCGGACCGCGCCATCAGCTACATGGATTCGATCGGTGATGAGGAAGACGCCTTCGTCTGGGTCAGCTTCCCGGACCCGCACCACCCTTGGGATCCGCCCTCCTCGGAGGACCACCGACTCGACTGGAAGGACGTGCCGCTGCCCGACGACCGTGGCGACTCCGACGAGCAGCGAGTCGAGTGGCTCGAGCGCAGGCCCTCCCACTGGAAGGATTGGTACACGGGCGAGAAGTTCGTCTCCTTCGAGGCTCTCCAAGGCTACTCGTACGAGAAGAGCCTGACTGACGACAACGTCAAGGAGATCCGCCAGAAGGTCGCGATCAAGAACGAGCTCATCGACGAGGCGATCGGGCGCCTCGTCGCCTACCTGGAGAAGCGCGGCTGGCTCGACGATACCGACATCATCTTCACCCCGGACCACGGAGCCATGGACGGTTCCTATGGTCTGCTTCTCATCGGGCCGGACCTCACCAACCACTGCTGCAAGCTGCCGATGATATGGAAGCCCTCGAAGAACTCCGGGATCGCCGCCGCCGAGGTCTCTGCGCCGGTCGGCATCATCGATCTGGCGCCGACCTTCTGCAAGATCGCCGGCGCCGAGGCGCCCGAGTGGATGGAGGGCAGCCCGTTGCCGACGACGCAGTCCGAGGCCAAGGGTCAGGACCGCAAGCTCGTCTTCACGCAGTACGAGAGCCATACGCCCGATACCCACATCATCATGAACGCCGCCCGCGACGAGCGCTACACGTGCATCAAGTACGAAGCGACGCCGACCTACGGCGGCACCGAGGGTGAGCTCTACGATCGGGTGAACGATCCGCGGGAGATCGACAACTTGTGGGACGACCCGGCTCATGCAGAGATCAAGGCACGGATGTGCGAGGCGATCCAGAACGACCTGCTCGCGCGACCGCTGTTTCACCCCATGCCCGAACCCGGTGCGCTGATCTAGCGTCCGGGCGGTACGGATGGGCGAGACCGGGTAGACGGACGGGCCAACTCACCCGTCGACGCCCGCCCCGTCGCGTGCCTGCTTGCGCGTACAAGCCGGAGTAGCGGCACCCACACTGCGTCCTGACCGCGCTGTCGGGGGTCTCGGCCGACAGGCACGATCCACCGACGCAATCGACGGAACCGACGATTCGCCGGTGATCTAGAGGGTCACAGTCACAAGACTGCCCGCGTTGCACAGCGCCGAGGCGACAGAGCGGATGCAACCGACGAATCTCGGATTCGGTCAAGAGAGCGATTGCGCACCACCCCTCCGTCTGAGGCGCCGGTCCGCAAAGGCCGGCTCCCCGCATCGATTCGTCATCGAGTAAAAAATACTTGACATCATGTCTGCTTCCCCTTACAGTATACGATGTCAAACATTTCTGACATCGCGTCAGTCGCAACGAGGAGGCAGCCGTGCCGTACGAAGAGAAAGTGACGTGGGTCGGCCTGGTGGTCGCAGTGGTCGTCCCCGTAGCGTACTTCGCGATCATGCTCGGCCGGCTCCGCGACGTGTCCGCGGCCGACATCTCCTACCAGCGGCCGCTCCTCATCGCCATCGGCGCATCGGTCGTCCTGACGATCGTCGGCACGATCGTGATGTCCATCGGCACCGGCATCTCGGCCGAGCTGCGCGGCAGATCCGCCGCCGACGAGATCGACCGCAAGGACGAGCGGGACGTCCGCATCTCCCGTCACGGCGACCTGATCGGCTTCTACGTCTCCGCCGTCGGCATGGTCGGCGTGCTCGCGCTCACGATGCTGGAGTACGAGTACTTCTGGATCGCCAGCGCACTCTACCTCTCGTTCGTGGTCGGAACGCTGGTCGCGGCGGCGGTCAAGATCGCCTCCTACCACAGGGGCTTCTAGCGATGGGCAAGCCTACTAGGGTGACCAACCGCATCCGCGCGCTCCGGTTCGCCGCCGGCGAGATGACGCAAGCGGACCTGGCGGATCGCGTCGGCGTGACCCGCCAGACCATCATCGCCATCGAACAGGGCCGGTACTCACCGTCCCTCGAGATGGCGTTCCAGATCGCACGCGTCTTCGGAGTCCCGCTCGACGACGTGTTCCAGTACCCGGACAGTGAAGGAACGTCGCCATGAAGGCGATCATCCAAGGAGACCAAGCCATGCCTGCACAGCAGACCGTTCTTCTCGTCGGCGGCACTGGGCGCACCGGACGGCGCGTCCTGGAGCAGCTTCTGGGCCGCGGCATCGACGTCCGCGCCATCGTGCGATCCGCCGAGAAGCTCCGCGAGGGCGTCGCCGAGCGACCTGGCCTGAGCGTGGTCGAGGCCGATCTGCTGGCCGTCAGCGATGAGGAGCTCCTGCGCCACGTTCGCGGCTGCGACGCCGTGGTCTCGTGCCTCGGTCACACCATCAGCCTGAGGGGCATCTTCGGGCCGCCGCGTGACCTCGTCACGCGGGCCACGACGAGGCTGTGCCGAGCCATTCAGGCCTCGCAGCCCGCGAGGCCGGTCAAGTTCATCCTCATGAGCAGCGTCTCGGTCAACCGCCCCGGAGGCCTGGACACGCGTCGCGGGCGATTCGAGAGGGCGGTCGTCTGGACGCTGCGCGGCCTCGTCCCCCCGTCGAGGGACAATCAGCGCGCCGCGGACTTCCTCCACGACGTCATCGAGGCCGCCGATCCGTACGCGCAGTGGGTGGCCGTCCGTCCCGACACGCTGAAGGAGGGCGGCGTCACGGAGTACGCGCTGCACGAAGGACTGGTGGACGGTCTGTTCCGCCCCGGCGAGACCAACATGGCCAACGTCGCGCACTTCATGTGCGAGCTGGCGACGGATTCTGAGGTGTGGGCGGCGTGGCGAGGCAGGCTCCCGGTGATCGTGAACGCATCGCCTGCGTGACCGCAGGCACACCGCGGTAGCACGGGTTCGAATCCCGTGTGCGCCGCCACCCAGTAGCAGCGACTCCTCGGTTCTGCCGCGAACGCTGCGAACCCTCGTGTGGCGGACGGCAACACCTGCGCGACCCCTGCGCGACTCAAGTCCAAGCCCATACCCCCGCTGGCGCCCGCTGGGCACCCCGGACACCCCGCGGGAGACGCGCCCCCTCATTCCCCGATGGATGTTGGAGGACGCCCGCTCCTCGGCGGGGTCCTCACGCGGCGGAACTGGGGTGGAGCCCAGTCTGCCCGCCTCGAGACCCCGCAGGCCAAGCGCTCCAGCCGGTCATGCGGAGGCTCTCGCGTACTACTGGCGAAGGCGCTCATGTGCGCGCCCTCTCTGCAGACGCGTCTCGTCCAAGGCCAGGTTCAGAGGCGTGGAACGCGGGCCGGAGCCGATCGGGCACGCCAAACGCTTGTGGGCCGGCCTCCGAGTGAGAGACTATCCCCGAGCCTCGGCCCGTCAGAGGAGTCTCATGAAGGTGCCTTCTTCAGAGCACGCCCGGGAACGCATCCGGGAATCTCGTGTCCTCCGCGTGATGGCGGGGACGATTCTGCTGGTCATCGGCCTGGCCGGTCTTCTCCTGCCGATCCTCCCCGGCTGGCTTCTCATCTTCGTCGGACTGGGCCTCCTCGGGGTGGAGCTCCCCTACGTCGACCGCCTGGCCGAGCACGCTCGAGACTGGCTCAAACGACGAGGCAGGCTCTAGCAGCCTTCCGCCATCTGCGCGAGCCCGGTCCGCCGGGTCGACGACTGGACCTGACAGGCGCGAGAGGTGGGGAGTGCGGTAGAGGGTGGGCGGAGAGCGTCAGCGACGCGGGTGTTGCACCACGGACCTGAACTCGCGCACCTGCCTCACAGAGCCGGCTCAAGGTAGCGCGCTTTGCACGGGTTGTGTGGAGGGCGACTCGCACGTACGCGGACGCGCAAGCCACAACCGGAGGAAGGGGAGAGAAGATGGCTGGCGAGGAAGGACTCGAACCTTCAATCCCCTGATCCAGAGTCAGGTGCCTTGCCAATTAGGCCACTCGCCAGCGGTGCCCGAGGGGCAGCATCAAAGTCTACCGCGCGACGGCACTCTCCTCAACCAATACGGTCGCCGCGCAGCGTCGTCATCCGCTTGGGTCCGGCGCCACCGGTGTGGGCGGTCAGCCCTTGTCTTGGCGTCCCTGCGCCTGCAGTTTCGCCCAGGTGTCCCTGAGGGTGAGCGTCCGGTCGAACACGAGGGCACCGGGCGCCGAGTCGGGATCGGGGCAGAAGTAGCCGAGGCGCTCGAACTGAACGGTCTCGCCGGCCGGCACGTCGGCGAGCGACGGCTCCACCAGACAACCCCGGAGCACGGTCTCGGAGTCCGGGTTCAGGTCCTCGAACAGGTCGCGACCGTCGGCCCCGGGGTACGGGCTCTTGAAGAGATAGTCGTAGAGCCGGACCTCCGCGGGCACGGCGTGAGTGGCCGACAGCCAGTGGAGCGTCGCCTTGGGGCGGCGGCCGTCGGGGGCGTCGCCGCCGCGCGTCTCCGGGTCGTACGTGCAGCGCAGCTCCACGACCTGGCCGTCGGCGTCCTTGACGACCTCGTTGCAGGTCACGAAATACGCCGACCGCAGCCGCACCTCGCGGCCCGGAGCAAGGCGGAAGAACTTGCGCACCGGCTCCTCCATGAAGTCGTCGCGCTCGATCCAGAGCTCCCGCGTGAAGGGCACCGGACGACTACCGGCGGTCGGGTCCTCAGGATTGTTGCGGACCTCCGCCTCCTCGACCTGCCCCTCAGGGTAGTTCTCGACCACGACCTTGAGGGGGTCCAGCACGGCGAAGCGGCGGGGCGCCGTCCGGTTCAGGACGTTGCGGGCCGCGTGCTCCAGCATGCCCACCTCGACGACGCTGTCGGTCTTGGCGACCCCGACCATCGTCACGAAGTCGCGGATTCCCTCCGCAGGGAAGCCCCGCCGGCGAAGGCCGGACATGGTGGGCATCCGGGGGTCGTCCCAGCCGCGCACGTGGCCTTCGTTGACGAGGCGCAGGAGGACGCGCTTCGAGAGGACGGTGTGGGTCAGGTTGAGCCGGGCGAATTCGATCTGCCGCGGGTGCGAGGGCACCGGCAGGTTGTCGATGAGCCAGTCGTAGAGCGGCCGGTGCCCTTCGAACTCGAGCGTGCAGAGCGAATGTGTGATGCCCTCGATCGCGTCGGATTGCCCGTGGGCGAAGTCGTAGGTCGGGTAGACGCACCAGGCGTCGCGCGTGCGCGGATGCGGCGTGTGGAGGATCCGGTACAGCACCGGGTCGCGCAGGTTGATGTTCGCGGAGGCCATGTCGATCTTCGCGCGCAGCACCCGTGCCCCGTCGGGGAACTCGCCGGCGCGCATGCGCGCAAAGAGGTCGAGGCTCTCCTCCGCCGGCCGGTCCCGCCACGGGCTCTCCCGGCCGGGCTCGGTGAACGTGCCGCGGTGCTCGCGGATCTCGTCGGCGGTGAGGTCGTCGACGTAGGCCTTGCCGGCCTTGATGAGGTCGACGGCCCACTCGTAGAGCCGCTCGAAGTAGTCCGAGGCGAAGTACAGGTGCTCGCCCCAGTCGAACCCCAGCCAGCGCACATCGGCCTCGATCGAGTCGATGTACTCCTGCTCTTCCTTCATGGGGTTGGTGTCGTCGAAGCGCAGGTGGCAGCGGCCGCCGACCTCCCGGGCGACGCCGAAGTTGAGGCAGATCGACTTGGCGTGGCCGATGTGGAGATAGCCGTTCGGCTCGGGCGGGAAGCGGGTGACGGCCGTCTGGTGCCGGCCCTCGCGCAGGTCGGCGGCGATGATCTCGCGGATGAAGTCGCCGCGCTCCGGCGAGGATGGCGTCTGGGTGCTCACGGCGCCGAGGATAGCATGCCTACCTCAGGGCTTCTTGCCGCGCGCTCCAGCCAGCATGCCGTGCAGAAGCCGGCCGGACGTGATGCCCCTGAAGCCGGCGTCCCAGAGAAGCCGCCCCAGAGGATCGACCGTCTCGGGGCGGTTGCCCAGCACATGCGCCGCGACGTGGTGGGCGCCCTGCACCGCGGGCGACGCGAAGTCGGCGACGAGGACCCTGCCACCCGGCGCCAGCACGCGCATGATCTCGGCCAGCGCCCTCCGTTTCACATCGGCGGGCAGGTGATGAAGCACGAGGCGGGTCACGACAACGTCGAGCGATCCGTCCGCGAAGGGCAGCGCCTCCGCGGAGGCGAGGCGGTACTCGACGCTCGATCCCTCACGCGCGGCCAGTTCGCGGGCCCGGTCGATCATCTCCGGCGAGGCGTCGATGCCGACCGCGACGCCGTCCGGCCCCACGAGCCCGGCGGCGGCCAGGGCCAGGTATCCCGGCCCGGTGCCGACGTCCAGGACGCGGTCACCGGGAGCGACGCCGGCGCGGGCGAGCACGCCGGCGTCGCTCCTGCGGATCAGCCATCCGAAGAAGAGGTCGTAAGCGCGGCTGCGGTGGACCAGGATGCCGGATGTCTGTGAGCGGGCGCCGCTCATGGATGCCTCGAGCGTCGTGAGCCACGCGCCGCGGCGGCCTCATGCCCGCGCAGCGCGTGCTCCGCCAGCAGCAGTAGCGTGCCGTCCGGCAGGCGGTGGATCGAGACCACCAGGGACACGCTCCTCCGCGACATGGCGACCACGTCGGCACGCAGGTGCTCGGTAGCTCCCGTCTCCGCGACGGCACGAAGCGCCTCGGGCACACCCAGCTGCCCGGCCAGCGGGAACACCTCGTCGACCGAGACCCCGGGCACGGAGTCGCGGCCTCGGTCGGGGAGCGCCTCGGAGGCCGCCTCGTTCACCCATACGACGGTCATCGACCCCGGGTCGATCAGGATCGCCTGGGCTCTGAGGATCGTGCTGCCCTGGTCCGCGTTCTTCACTCGCTTGCCCCCTCACCGACCAGTAGGTACGTTCGGGTTCCGCGCGCCGGGGACGCGTTCGGCCAGACGCGCCGTCAGCGTGTTCGAGCCGCACAAGAGGCACTCCATACGATGAGGCTACGCCCTGCTCCGGAGGCTGTCCACGAACCGACGGGAGCCTCCCGCCGGGTACACTCTGCTCGTACCGTGTTCGTTCTTGGAGGTGCGCATGATCGTCAGACTCAGGATGACGCGCCGCTGGGCGGCGCTGGCGCTCGTGGCCGTGATCGCGCTCGTGACCTTCGCCGTGCCGGCGTGGTGCGTCGCCTCCGGCACGTGGGGCTGGTGACCCGGCGCCGTCTACTCCGTTCCGGCGCCCAGGTCTCCTGAACCCCAGCGCTCGAACCACCACGCCACCGAGCGGTTCATCTCGGCGGCGTACCCGGCCGTGAACTTGCGCGCGTAGACGTCCTGCACGCAGCCGGCGATCCCCGACTGCGACCCGTGGGTGCCGCGCAGTTCATCGAGCTCGCGTGAGACCTCGCGCAACTCGGATTCCGTGAGCCGCCGGTACCCGTCCTTGTGCACGACGTGCTTCTCGTAGCGCTCCGTCCTGCGCGGGTGGACCTTCGGGCGGCCGAGGCAGAGCATCGCCGCGGGGAAGGTATAGCGCGGCAGCTTGAGGAGCTCGGCGTGCGTCTCGCCGAACTCCATGATGTCGCCGATGTAGCACGAGCCGATCCCGAGCGACTCGGCCGCGACCACCGCGTTCTGCGCCGCGATGAGCGCGTCGTTACAGGCCATCAGCAGGTCGCCGGGGCCCGGCGTGACGCCGTGCGGCACGCCGGGCAGCTGGTCGCATCCGCAGGCGGCGAACAGATCCATCCACTTCTGGAAGTCGGCGACGAACAGCAGCACCCACGGCGCCAGCGCGATGAACGGCTGGTCGTCGCAGGTCACCGCCAGACGGTCCTTGAGCGCCGGATCCTCGATCTCGATGATCGAGTACAGCATCAGGTTGCCGGCGGTCGGGGCGCGCATCGCCGCGTGCAGCACCGCCCGCTTCTCCTCGTCGGTGGGCGGAATCGGATCGTAGGCGCGGGTCGAGCAGCGTGCGTCGAGCAGCCGAATGAGCTGGTTCACGGCATCTCCTCCGGACGGGGCGACAACCGTATCACCGGATCACCTCGCGCACTCAGGCGAGCGGCTCCGGTCACCCGCCCGGAGTCTGAGGCGGTCCGACGTCAGGGCGCCGCCAGTCAGAGGTTGTCCCGCAGCCAGGCGCGGTGCGCCTCGACCGCAGCCCCCTCGGGCATCGCCCACAGGTCCCCGTGACCGCCGGGGAACCAGTCGAGGCGCATGCGCCCCCGCGCCGCGTTGGCGTACCGGGTGACGCTCGCGCGCGAGAACAGCGGGTCGTCCACGCCGCCGAGAAAGAGGTAGGCACCGCGGCGGCCGGCGGAGACTGCCGCGGCGGGGTCCACGAAGCCGGCGACCTGGGTCGGGTCGATCCCGACCCAGTCGGCGCCGGCGTACGTCAGCACGAAAGCCTCCACCTGCGTCCGCAGGCCGGCCAGATACCCGCCCACAAAGCCGCCCCAGCTGTACCCGACGTAGCCGATGCGGTCCGGGTCGATCTTCGGGAGCGACTCCAGGACGTCGAGCCCGCGACGCAGATCGGTCACGTACCGCACGTGCGCCGCCACCACGACCTTCGGTTCGAGAGAGACAGGCGCCACGTGCGGATCGCGGCCGTCCGGCGGATCGATGACCAGAGCCGCCAGACCGTCGCGCTGCAGCGCCGCCACATCGTCCGCGAACATCTCGGCTCTGCAGTTGACGCCCGGCGCGTAGAGCACGGCCGGGAACGGCCCCTCGCCCGCCGGCACCGACAGCACCCCCGTGACGACGGCGCCGTCGCTGCGGTACGTCACAGAGCGGACCAGCGCCCCGTCCCATTGTCCGGTCCTCGTGACCCTCAGGTCCAGGGGTCCGGTAGCGGCCGGGAACACCCGGGAGAGCGATGCCGTGGTCACGGCCGCCGTCGGGGTCGCGGGCGCCGCTGCCGACGAGCTGACCCCCGATGGGGCGGATGCGACAGCGGCCGCCGACGCCGTGGAGGAGCCACTGTCGGCCTGGCCGCCGCAGGCCGTCAGCAGAAGCGCGAGCAGGATCGCAACTGCTGCGCCGCCCGGCGGCCACAGCCATGAGGCGCCTCGCGACCCTGCAAGCCTGGTGAATCGCATCATGCCGCCTTCCTTCCCGCGGCAGGCCGCGCCCACGCCAGGCGTCTCGAGGTCACCGCTCGCGACCGGTTGCCGACCGACCTCGCCGGGAATAAGAGAGGTCAGCGGCCGGCGGCACGGCGATCGCCGCAGGACCGGCCGATCCGAAGACTGGAGCGGACATGACACCCACTCGAGGAGCGGGGACCCGGGACGAACCATGGGTCCTCACCACCCCACCCGGCAAGTCCGAGTACACCGCCTATCGCGACGAAGCCGCCGAACCACCGGCGCTCGTCGTGATCGTGGGCAAGACCGAGCTTCGCTATCAGCTGCGCTGCATCGACGACCTCCACGCCATGCTGGAAGCGGCAGGCGACTGGGTGCCGCTGGGCAGCGCCGACGAGCAGAAGCCGGCGGCCGAGGGTACCGTCGAGGCTTGGGGCCGGTCGCCGGACAATCCCGTCGGCGGCTGGTACGGGCTCAAGAAGGGCTTGCGCGGGCGCTTCGCCAACTACGTGCCGCCGGTGCTCGAGGCCCTCGGCTTAGCCGAGGTCGAGCACGAGGCGCGTAACAACCGCATGCGGGCTGCCTGAAGCGATCGCCCGCGACCTGCCCCAGCGCTCATCGCCGCCCGCGGGCTTCTTCCGGGCGTGCGCGACGCCGAACCGACCGCTGCTATGCTTTGCCGATGGACGAGCGAGCAGGAGTCGACGCCGGGCGCGTGGCGGAGCTGTGGGAGCGTGAGAGCGCGCGCTTTGCGCGCGAGCATCCCCGCTGCCTCGAGCTTCGTGAGCGCGCCCGGACGCGGATGCCGCACGGCGTGCCCATGAGCTGGATGGCCAGCTATTTCGCTCATCCCCCAGTCTGGGTGGACGAAGGCCACGGCGCTCACTTCACCTGCGCCGACGGGCGCCGTTTCCTCGACACCAACATCGGCGACAAGAGCACCTTCTGCGGCATCGACCCGGCGCCGGTCGTGCGCGCCGTGCAGCGGCGCGTCGCCGCCGGGACCCAGTTCATGCTGCCGACCGAGGATGCGATCGTCGTCGCCGACGACCTGGCGCGGCGCTGGAGTCTCCCGGCGTGGCAGTTCACCCTGTCCGCCTCGCAGGCCAACACCGAGACCCTGCGCCTCGCCCGGCACGCCACCGGCCGGCCCAGGGTGCTCAGCTTCACCGGCAACTACGGGGGGCACGGTGACGAGCTCCTGACGGCGTATGCCGGCGAGGACCGGCTGACCTATCTCGGTCTCGCGCCCGGCTCAGACAGTGCTGTGGACGTCATCCAGTTCAACGACGTCGGCGGCCTGGAACGCAGCCTCGCCCGTGGCGACTACGCCTGCGTGTTCACGGAGCCGGCGCTCACCAACGAGGGCGTCGTGCTGCCCGAGCCCGGGTTCCACGATGAGCTGCGCCGGCTGACGCGCAAGTCCGGTACGCTGCTCGTCCTCGACGAGACGCACACGCTCATCTGCGCGCCCGGCGGACTCACGGAGACGTGGCGCCTCGAGCCCGACGTCGTCGTGGTCGGCAAGGCGATCGGCGGCGGCCTGGCGCTCGGCGCCTACGGCATGAGCGCCGAACTCTGCGTCGCCTTCGAGCGCGGCGAGAGCATCAGCGGCGAGCCGGGTGAACTGGCGACCGGAGGGACACTCTTCGCCAACGCATTGACCATGGCGGCGGCGAGAGCGGCGCTGACGGAGGTGCTCACGCCGGAGGCCTACGAGCGTGCCGCGGCTCTGGGCGCCGCCCTGGCGGACGGCCTCGAGGCCGCCGTGAACGTGGCCGGTCTCCCCTGGAAGGTACAGCGGCTGTACCCGCGCTCCGGCATCAGTTTCAGCGGGCGCCTCGCCCGCGACGCGGGTGAGGCCGATGCCGACGAACAGCCGGAGCTCAACGCCCTGCTCCGTCTGCATCTCGCCAACCGCGGCGTGTGGGAGGCGATCAGCACCGCCGGCCCGGCGATGTCCGTGGCCGCGACCGGCGGCGACGTCGCGGCCTACCTCGCCGCCTTCGGGGAGTTCGTCGCGGACGTGACCGCGCCGTCCTGAACGCCTGTGCGCGGGACCGGCGACCGGCGACCGGCGCCTAGGGCCCGCCCTCACGCCGCTAGGACGCCTCGACCTCCGCTGCCTCGACGCCCGCCTCTCTGGACGCGAACTCGAGCACGATGGACGTGCGCCCGGGGCGCGTGGCGAGCAGGACGCGCTCGCAGCTCTGCAGCATGATCGTGAAACCCATACCAAGGCTGGACGCGGTCGAGAACCCGCGGACGAGCGTCGCTCTCGGCAGGGTGCGGAAATCGATACCCGGGCCATCGTCACGGATGAGGACCTGCAGTACCTCGACGCGGGCGAAGAGCTGGTAGGTGCCGCCACCGGCGTGGTTGAGCGCGTTGACGAGCGCCTCGCAGACCGGGGTACGGATGTCGGTGCGCGGGGCCCAGTCCGGGAACTCCGCCGCGGCGACCCCCGCGACGGCGCTGCGCGCCCCGGCCAGGTCGCGAGGCGCGAGGACCTCCGTGGACTCGCCGAGCGACGTGCCCAGCTGCCCGGCGAGCTCTTCGTCGGTCAGAAGGATGAGCTTGCCGCCGGTCACCGCGTCGAGCACGTCCACATAGGCCCTGCGGATGTCGTCCTCCTGCCGCCGGAGCGCACGCTCCGCGTGGCGCACATCGGTGACGTCCTGAGCGGCGAGCGCCCAGCGGTCGCGGCCGACGGGGTACGACTCCAGGAGCTCGTAGGCGTCCTCGCTCTCGATGTGGAGCTCCGAGCGGGCCGGCGTGCCGGATCCGGCGGCGCTGGCCACGATCTCGAGGTACGAGCGGGACCTCTCGTCAAGGCCGTCGGGCCTGCTCAGCCGCTTGCCGACGGCGTCTTCCCGGCGCAGCCCCGTACGTGCCAGCTGCATCGGATTCATGTCCACCAGCTCGAGGTCGGTGAGCTCCCCGCCCCGGTCGCGGATCGCTTTGAAGACGGTGATCCCTTCGGCCGCGTTCTCGAACAGACGCGTGTAGCGCTCCTGCGACGCCTCCAGACTGCGGAAGTAGCGCAGCGCCAGCATCATCAGGAGCGTCGCCGTGACGAGGACGAACAGGAACCCTTTGACCGAGGAGAGGGCCAGCTCGAGGTCGTCCGAGAGGCCGAGCCAAGCGAGCGCCCGGTCCGAAAGCACGATCCAGGTAGTGGCGAGGACGGCGTAGATGAGGGCGAGGCGAAGCGCCAGCCGGCGCGCCGCGCGCCGTCGCCGCTTGCGTGCCTCGGCCAGGTCTGTCACCACTGATGCCGCCATCGGATCGGTCTGCACCTCGGGATTCCGCAAGGACGTCCAAGTCCCTCTAGTAGGCTACCCTCCCCAAGACCCCGGGGGAAGCGGCCGGCAGTACCGTTTGCCTGCTAATCATTGGCGTGCTAACCTTCTCCGGTCATCCGACGATGCAGGAGTACCTTGACCGATCACCGCGTGCCCGCGCTCCCCGGATCGCTCGACGGCGTCGACGAGCTCTCGTCGGATGTCTTCCGCGCTTTCATCGAGACGCTACGGCGGCACCGCCGACTCATGATGCAGGCTCTGGCCGACCGCGGCATCCATCCGGGCCAAGCCATGTGCCTGCGCCTGCTCATCGCCAACGACGGCATCACCCAGCGCGATCTGGCCAAAGCGATGCACGTCGCCCCGCCGACGCTGACCAAGATGCTGCACTCCATGGAGACGGCCGGGCTTGTGCGGCGTCGTCCCGACGCCGACGACGCGCGGCTCACCAGAGTCGAGCTGACGGCTGCCGGCAGAGCGGAGGAGAAGGAGATGCACGCTGCCGCCGCCGAGTACGTCAACGCAACGATCGGCACGCTGCCGGAGGAGGACCGCCGAGACCTGGCGCGGCTGCTCGACGCGCTCGGAGCCACGATCGAGCGCGCGTCGGCGGCCCGCGAGGACAGCGCACCCGCCGACACCTCCAAGACATCCCATTCCGGGGAAGCGCCTTGATCCGCCTCCTGCGCACCGGCCTGCGCCCCTACTGGCGGCAGATCGTTCTGGTCCTCTTCCTGCTCCTGGTACAAGCGCTCGCCAATCTCTACCTGCCCACCCTCAATGCCGACATCATCAACAACGGCGTGGTGACCGGCGACACGGCCTACATCCTCAAGGTGGGCGGCCTCATGCTCGCCGTCACGCTGGTCTTCGTCATCGCCGCCATCGTGGCGGTGTACTGGGGCTCCAAGATCGCCATGGGGTTCGGCCGCGATGTGCGCGGATCCCTCTTCCGCCGCGTCGAGAGCTTCTCGCAGGCCGAGGTCAACCACTTCGGCACGCCGTCACTGATCACACGCACCACCAACGACGTCCAGCAGGTGCAGATGGTGGTGCTCATGATGCTGAACGTCGTGATCTCGGCGCCGATCATGGCTATCGGCGGCATGATCATGGCGCTGCGGCTCAACGTGCCTCTCAGCGCCGTGATCCTCGTCGCCATCCCCGTGATGGCCGTCTTCATCGGCCTGGTACTGCGCTCGGCGCTACCGCTCTTCATGTCGATGCAGAAGAAGATCGACCGCATCAACCAGGTCACGCGCGAGATGCTGAGCGGGGTGCGCGTGATCCGCGCCTTCGACCGCACGCGCTACGAAGAGGAGCGCTTCGACGCCGCCAACGACGACCTGACCGTGACCACACTCAAGGTCAATCGGCTCTTCGCGCTGATGATCCCGACGCTGACCGCCATCCTCAACCTGTCGACCGTGGCGATCATGTGGTTCGGCAGCATCCAGGTCGCCGAGCACGGCATGCCCATCGGCGACCTAACCGCCTTCCTCACGTACATCGTGCAGATCCTCATGGCCGTGCTGATGGCGACGATCATGTTCGTCATGGTGCCGCGCGCAGCGGCCTCTGCAGCACGCATCCAGGAGGTGCTCGCGGCCGAGCCGACGGTGGTCGATCCGGACGAGCCCGCTGCTCCCGCGCCGGTCCGCGGCCTCGTCGAGTTCGAGGACGTCGAGTTCCGTTACCCGGGGGCCGAGGACCCGGTGCTGAGCGGCATCAGCTTCACGGCAGGTCCGGGCGAGGTGACCGCCATCGTGGGGAGCACCGGCAGCGGCAAGACCACGCTCATCAGCCTGATCCCGCGGTTCTACGACGTCACCCGCGGCCGCGTGCTCGTCGACGGCGCGGATGTACGCGAGATGGCTCAGCAGGACCTGTGGAGCCGCATCGGCCTCGTGCCGCAGAAGGCGTTTCTGTTCAGCGGCACGGTCGCCAGCAACCTGCGTCACGGCGACGATCAGGCCGCGGACGAGGCGCTCTGGCGCTACCTCGAGATCGCCCAGGGACGCGAGTTCGTGGCCCAGATGCCGGAGGAGCTGGAGACAACGGTCTCGCAGGGCGGCGCCAATGTCTCCGGCGGGCAACGGCAGCGCCTCGCCATCGCACGGGCGCTCGCGAAGCGAGCCAAGATCCACATCTACGACGACAGCTTCTCGGCCCTTGACTTCGCCACCGACGCGCGCCTGCGCGCCGCGCTCAAGCACGAGACCGAAGACGCGACGGTCATCATCGTCGCCCAGCGGGTGGGGACGATCATGCATGCCGACCGCATCATCGTGCTCGAGAACGGAGCCATCGCCGGCATCGGTACCCACGACGAGCTCTTGACGACCAGCGAAACGTACCGCGAGATCGTGGCCTCCCAGCTCGGCGAAGAGGGCGCGGCGTGAGCGCGCAGAAGCCCGCGACGCCGCCCGGCGGCCCCGGCCGAGGGCCGGGCGGCCCCGGCCCCGGCGGCCCCGGCGGCCACGCCCTGGTGATGCCGACGGCGAAGCCGAAGGACTTCAAGGGCGCCCTTCTGCGCCTCGGCGGCCTGCTCCGCACCGAGCGCCTCCGCATCGCCGTCGTCCTCGTGCTGGCCGTGATCAGCGTCACCTTCATGATCGTCGGCCCCAAGATCCTCGGCAACGCCACCGACATCCTGTTCGACGGGGTGGTCAGCAAGCAGCTCCCCGCCGGCAGCACCCAGGCTCAGGCCGTCGCGGCCCTCCGGGCCAAGGGCCAGGACACGCAGGCCGACATGCTCTCGAGCATGACGATCAACCCCGGCCGGGGCGTGGACTTCGCGGCGCTCGGACGCACGCTGCTGCTTCTGGTCGCCGTGTACCTGCTGAGCGCGGCATTCGCCTGGCTGCAGCAGTACATCATGGCCGGAGTGGCACAGCGCACCGTGTACCGACTGCGGCGGCAGGCGGACGAGAAGCTCGCCCGCCTGCCGCTCCGCTACTTCGACGATCACCCGCGTGGCGACGTCCTGAGCCGCGTCACCAACGACATCGACAACATCTCGCAGTCATTGCAGCAGAGCCTCACCCAGCTCATCACGGCGCTGCTGACGATCGTCGGGGTGCTCATCATGATGCTGTCGATCAGCTGGATCCTGGCGCTGATCTCGCTGCTGGCCGTGCCGCTATCGGTTCTGCTCACGGTGATCATCGCCAAGCGCTCGCAGAAGCAGTTCGCGGCACAGTGGGAGCGCACCGGCGAGCTCAACGGACACGTGGAGGAGATGTTCACCGGCCACAATGTGGTCAAGGTCTTCGGCCGGCAGAAGCAGGCGATCGCCACCTTCGACGAGCAGAACGAACGGCTCTACGAGGCCAGCTTCAGGGCCCAGTTCATCTCGGGGATGATCATGCCGGTCATGACCTTCGTGACCAACCTCAGCTACGTCGCCATCGCCGTGGTCGGCGGGCTCCTGGTGGCCAACGGCCGCATCTCACTCGGCGATGTGCAGGCCTTCATCCAGTACTCCCGGATGTTCACTATGCCGATCACGCAGACGGCCAGCATCATGAACGTCCTGCAGAGCACGGCGGCATCGGCCGAGCGGGTCTTCGAGCTTCTCGACGAAGCCGAGGAAGAGCCCGACACCGCGACGCCGATCGTGCTCGGCCACACGCGCGGCCACATCGCCCTCGAGGACGTGTCCTTCCGCTACCTCCCGGACACGCCGCTGATCAAGGACCTCGACCTGGACGTGCGCCCCGGCGAGACCGTCGCCATCGTCGGGCCCACCGGCGCCGGCAAGACGACACTGGTCAACCTGCTGCTGCGCTTCTACGAGATCGACCACGGGCGCATCCTCGTCGACGGCGTGGACGCGCGGCAGATGACGCGCAGCGACCTGCGGCGGCTCTTCGGCATGGTCCTGCAGGACGCCTGGCTCTTCAGCGGCAGCATCCGCGAGAACATCGCCTACGGACGCGAGGGCGCGACTGAGGAAGACGTCCGCGCTGCCGCCAAGGCGGCGCGCGTCGACCACTTCGTGCGCGCCCTGCCCGAAGGCTACGACACCGTGCTCGACGACGACGCGACCAACGTCTCGGCGGGCGAGAAGCAGCTGCTCACCATCGCCCGCGCCTTCCTCGCCGACCCGGACATCCTCATCCTCGACGAGGCGACCAGCTCGGTGGACACGCGCACCGAGGTGCTGATCCAGGAAGCGATGGCGCTGCTGATGAAAGACCGCACCAGCTTCGTCATCGCCCACCGGCTCTCCACCATCCGCGGCGCCGACATCATCCTCGTGATGGACAAGGGCGCCATCATCGAGCAGGGCAGCCACGAGGAGCTCATGGCCGCTCGCGGCTTTTACTACGATCTGTACGCGAGCCAGTTCGTTGAGGCGCTCGACGAGGCGTCCTGAGAGGCGCGGGGGATCAGCGGCCGCCCCAGTCCTTCCTGATCGCCTTCCACACCGCCTCGGCGACGACCCTGGCGCCTTCGTTCGTGTAGTGGACCCCGTCGCCGCTGCGCAGCGAAGGCTCGAAGTCGCCGCTCTTCTTGGCGAGCAGATCGTAGCTGTCGACGTAGACGACGTCGGGACTGCTCGCGGCGACGCGCTCGAAGAGCTCGTTGACAGCCCTCATCTTCCTGGACTCGCCGGCGCTCGGCATGATGGGCATGCCCACCCAGTACACTCGCTCGACTCCACCGCGCAGCATGATCGTGGCGAGCCTCCTGGCGCGGCGCTCGTACTCCTCGAGCCACTTCTTCTTGGGATACATGACGGAGTCACCCATGACGATCATGGGCATGCCCGTGTCGTTGGCGCCGATCATGAACACGCCGACATCGGTACGGCCGGCGCTGAGCTGCTGCTTGACCCGAGACGGCCAGTCGACGGGGTCGTCGTACGTGAGCCGTGAGCTCTCCACGTAGTCGGCGTGCACTTTGGCGAGCCGGTTCTTCGCCGTCAGCTGCTGCAACATGATCGCGGGCATGCCGGCAAGCGAGTCGCCGCCGAAGTAGATGCGCAGCGGGTGCTTCTTCGTCGGCCTGTCGAGCGGCGGACTGGACGACGCGGCCGGTGACGGCACGGTCGATGGGCTCGCCGGCAGCGCAGCGGCGGTCGCGGCCGGCGACTGTGCGGCGACCTGCGAGCCGGTCGAGCCGCAGCCGGCCAGCACGGCCGGGCCGGCGACCGCGAACAGGGCGGCGAGCGCGATCATCGTCGCCCGCCATCTCGCCGTCTGTCCTCGTTCATCAGCTATGGGTCGATCGTACCACGAACGCGGCGCGAGCTCTGGAGTGGTCCGCGCGAGATGAAGACACCCGGATCAAGTCCATCGTCCGTCCGCACTCTCTTCGCCGGCAGAATGCATGCCAACAGCGGGAGATGCCCGCTTCGGCCGAAGCTCGCACAAGGCGCTGCGCGCCGCGGATGCACGGCGGCAACGCCGTGCTGGTCTTCCTCGACTTCTCCCTGACTCGTGCGCCGGTGGCCGCGGTCGACTACCCGGTGGGCCGCATCGACGGCATGCTGCCCAGGCAAGGGAGGCAGGCATCGCGGCGGGCGTGCCCGAGGCCCGGCGCCCCGTCGAGCTCGATCGCCTACGGGCGCCCGAGCAGCGTCCGGTCGAAGAAGCCGATGACTCGGCGCTCGTACTCCTCCGGCTGGGCCTCGATGCCGCCAGTGTGGCCGGCGCCCGGTACCTTCCAGATGGCCTTGGGCGGGAACGCGGCGTCGTAGTACGCGGGGTTCACGGCCTTCTCGACCTCCTGGCCGTCCTCACCGTAGATGAAGAAGACAGCCTCCGGCGAGATCCGCGCCGCCGCCTGCGGGAGCGGCGGCGGCAGCGCCTCGTCGTCGAGCAGCCAGACCGAGACCGTCTGCGCGAGGTCCTGCGGGTACTGCAGCGCGAGCTCCAGAGCACTGGTGCCGCGGCGCCAGAACGCCTCGTGCACGGAGCGGATGCCGGCTCCCTCGCTGACGATGGCTTTGAGGCCCGAGTTGCGGGCGGCGGCCTCGATCATCTGCTCGCCGCCCATCGAAAGGCCAAGGCCGCCGATGCGCCGCCGCCCCACGTCGTCTCGGCGGCGCAGCCACGCCACGGCGGCGTCGATGTCGTCCACCGACCCCCAGCCGTAGGCGTTGGGGTCGCCCTCGCTCTCGCCGTAGCCCCGCGGATCGACCATGAGTACGCCGTAGCCGTTCTTCACCAGCATGCGCGCCTGCTCCACGGTCCAGGCGCGCGGGAACGTGACGATCGCGGCCTTGTTGAGCGGCGGCACGTACCACGCGCTCAGCTTCACGCCGTCCCGCGTGATCAGCGAAACGTCCTCGTAGACCCGGCCGAGGTCGACCTGTTCGACCGCGTCACGCGGCCGCTCCGTGGCGATGATGGCCATGCTCACCGGCAGGACGACCCAGTAGGCGACGAGCAGGGCCAGGAGCGCGAGGAGGGCGCGGCGCACCACCGTCCACCAAAGCGCACCGCCACGCTTGCGGGATGCCCACAGCAGCCACACGCCGAGCCCGACGAGCATCGCGCCGGCGACCAGCGGCAGGACGCCGGCGACACCGGCCGCCACGTAGCCCTCGGCGCGGATGCGCGCCGCGGCGACGAGGCCCGTCACGACGGCCAGTGCACCGAACCCGAGCGCGAGAGATGCGCGCAAGCCGGCCGGCATGCGATGCCACAGCTCAGCGCACAGCGCCAGGATGGCCGCCGGCACGACCACGGCGAGCACGTGGTCCACCCACGAGACGCCCGGTCGGAGGAACACGAAGTAGTTGAGGATCAGATAGGCGACGAGGGCGACGACGCAGGCGTGCAGCGCCAGCAGCTCGCGAGGTCCGGGCCGGCGGGCGCGCGTCGGAAGCCTGCCCGTGACGCCGTTCCCGGCAGCTCCGCTGTCGCCGACGGCGCGACCGTCGGTCGAAGGGGTCTCAGCGAGCGTCGTGGTCGGGTTGGACGTGTTCACACCGACCCTCCCAGGCCGCTCGCCAATGATCCCGCGCTAGCCTACCGAGCCCGCGCGCGCGGCGCATCCGGCACCGCTGACGCCGCCGGGGCCTCATGCGGTCCCCCTGTTCAGATCGCGACGACGACCAGCACAATGGTGCCGGCGGCCAGCGCCAGGCTCGCCGCGGTGAGCACCCAGATCGACCACGCGTCCGTCGGCAACGGCCGCTGGGCGGCGAGCGCCGCCCGCACCCGCTGTGCGCGGTAGGCGGACATGAGCAGCAGGAAGACGCCGAGCGCCCCGTAGCCGACGCCGAGCAGCCCGAAGGCTACGTGCTCGGCGTCGATCAGCGCCGGCAGCAGCCTCCCCACGGCGAGCGCGATGCCCAGCGTGCCGAGACCGGTACGCAGCCAGGCGAGGTACGTGCGTTCCGCGGCGAGCCACGTCCGACGCGGAGCGGAGTCCGAGAGTCCCTCATCAGGTTTCGTCTGATCACCCATCTCCCCGGCATTCTAATCCACGAGTCGAGGACCGCGCCCGGTGGTCGGCCTTGGGCGGCTCTCAGCCCTCGAGGCTGCGGAGGTAGGCCGAGACGGCGTCCAACCCGCCCTCGAGGACGTCCCGGGCACACGCGTAGCCGAGGCGGAACGAGTGCTCCTCGCCGAAGGCGATGCCCGGCATGACGAAGGCGCCGTTCAGGTCGAACATGCTCTGGCAGAAGTCGACAGAGGGCACATCGTAGTCGTAGCGCACGAGCGCCGTCGTGCCCGCCCGCGGCCGCACGTAGCGCAGCCGCGGCTCGCGCGCGATCCACGCGTCGACGGCGGCCAGGTTGCCGCGCACGATCTCGAGGCTGCGCTCGAGCACCGCGTCGACGTGCTCGAGCGCCACGGTCGCCAGCGCGTCGTCAAGCACCCCGGCGCTGATCGTCGTGTAGTCGCGCACGTCGAGGCAGCGCTCGATGACCTCGCGCGGGCCGGCGACCCAGCCTGTGCGCAGCCCGGCCAGCGAGTAGCTCTTGCTCATGCTGCCGCTGCTCACGCCCTTCTCGTAGAGATCGGCGACCGACGGCGCCGTGGTACCCGGTTCGTGTTCCAGCCTGCGATACACCTCGTCGCAGACGAGCCAGGCGTCGCGCTCGCGGGCGACCTCGACGATCTCGCGGAGCAGCGGCTCGTCGATGAGCGCACCGGTCGGGTTGTTGGGATTGTTGAGGACGAGCAGCCGGGTGCGCTCGTCCGTGAGAGCACGGAGCGCGTCCACATCGGGCAGGTAGCCATCCTCCTCACGCAGTCGCAGCTCCCGGACCTCGGCGCCAAGCGACTCGGGCACCGAGAACAGCTGCTGGTACGTGGGCTGGACGCTGACGACCGTCGTGCCCGGCTCGACCAGCGCGTACAGGGCGAGGAAGTTGGCGCCTATGGCGCCGTTGGCGGTGAGCACATGGTCGGCGGTGATGCGCGCGCCGTACAGCGCCGCGATCGCGGCACGCAGGCGCGGCGAGCCGGTGATCTCGCCGTAGCCCAGCCAGGTCTCACGGAGGCGACGCAGCACGCCGTCGGCGTCGCCGCTGAGCTCCAGCAGCTCGTCCAGCGTCAGCGAGTGTACGCAGGTCTCGGCGATGTTCCACGTGGCCGTCGTCTCGTGGGCGTTCATCCACTGCTCGACGAAGAACGGTTCGATGCGCAAGCTGGCCTCCGGGACCTCGGGTGCGGGCGGCAGTCGCCGCTCGCTGCTGTGAGGGCATCCTCCCCCGGCTGGTGCGAGGCGGCAACCGCGGCGCAACACCGCGACGGCGAGACGCTGCGGAGACGCGAGTAGGATGACCTCGGAATGGCGCAGCGGTTCATCACTCACCGGCAGGCGCGACGGTTCTACGATCTCATCGGCCGCGCCCAGGACGCGCGACCCCTCAGCGAGCGCCGCGCCCTCGACGCCCTTACGACCCACGGCGCCTTCGCGGAGGCCGCGGTGGTGCTGGAGTTCGGCTGCGGCACCGGCCGCTTCGCCGCCCGGCTGTTGCGTGACGAGCTGCCCGCGGATGCCACGTACCTTGGTCTCGACGTGAGCCCGCACATGGTCGGACTCGCGCACGCGGCTGTGGCGCCGTGGGCCGGCCGCGCGCATCGAGCTCACGGACGGCGCGATCCACCTGCCCGTCGCCGACGCTTTCTGCGATCGCGTGCTGAGCACCTACGTCCTCGATCTTCTCAGCCCCGCCGACGCGGCGGCCTTCGTGCGCGAGGCGCACCGCGTGCTGCGGCCCGGGGGGCTGCTCGCCGTGGCGAGCCTCGCCCCGGGCCGCACGGCGTCGGCGCGCCTCGTCACCGCCCTCTGGCAGGCCATCTGGCGCCTGAACCCGGCACTCCTGGGTGGCTGCCGCCCCCTGACGCTTCGCGGCCTGCTCGATCCGGAGCAGTGGGACGTGCGCGCAGGCATGAGCGTGACGGACTGGTTCCTCAGCTCCGAAGTGCTGGTCGCGCGGCGTCGCTGAGCGCGTGTAGGCTTGCCTCTCGACCGACGAGGGAGCTAAGCCATGGACCCGAAGGAGTTCCGCAGGCTCGGCCACGAGCTGATCGACTGGGTCGCCGACTACCGCGAGCGGATCGGCGACTACCCCGTGATGAGCCGCGTGCGACCGGGCGAGGTGGCGGCGCTGCTGCCCGCCGAGCCGCCGCTGCGCGGCGAGGGACTCGGCGACATCGTCGCCGATCTCGACCGCATCGTGATGCCCGGCATCACGCACTGGAACCATCCCGGCTTCCTCCACTACTTCCCCAGCAACACCGACTTCGCCTCGGTGCTCGCCGACCTCGTCTCGTCGGGACTCGGCGTGCAAGGCATGAGTTGGCAGACGAGCCCTGCGGCCACAGAGGTCGAGGACGTCGTCATGGAATGGTTGCGTCAGATGGTCGGGCTGCCGGAGACATTCACCG
Organism: Thermoleophilia bacterium; assembly: GCA_035686425.1. Lineage (GTDB taxonomy): Bacteria > Actinomycetota > Thermoleophilia > UBA2241 > UBA2241 > CAIXSE01. Next base: position 1,079 of record DASRZL010000138.1, on the reverse strand, counting down.
GCGTGATCGCCGACACAGCCAGCACGTCGACCTTCTGCGCGCTCCTCTGCGCCCGGGAGCGCACTTCGGCCTTCTGCCAGAATCGCGGCGGCCTGCAGGCCGAGGACGCGCCGCTCGTGGTCTATGCGAGCGACCAGGCGCACAGCTCGGTGGCCAAAGCGGCGCTCCTCGCCGGGTTCGGCGCCGGGCATCTGCGCCTGATCGGGACCGACGACGAGCACGCGCTCCGGCTCGACCTGCTCGAGCGCGCGGTCGAGGACGATATCGCCGCCGGCCGCCGGCCCTGCGCCGTGGTCGCGGCTGTCGGCACGACCGCGACCACCGCGCTCGACCCGGTGGCCGGCATCGCCGCGATCGCCGCGCGCCACGACATGTGGCTGCACGTCGATGCGGCGCTGGCCGGTTCGGCGATGATCTGCCCTGAGTACCGCTGGATGTGGGACGGCGTCGAGCACGCCGACTCGCTCGTCTTCAACCCGCACAAGTGGCTGGGCACCGGGTTCGACCTCTCCGCCTACTACGTACGCGACCCAGAGCACCTCGTGCGCGTGATGAGCACCGACCCGAGCTACCTGCGCACTGCCCAGGACGGCCTCGTGCGCAACCTCCGCGACTGGGGCATCCCCCTGGGCCGCCGCTTCCGCGCGCTCAAGCTGTGGTTCCTCATCCGCGAGTACGGTGTCGAGAGACTGCAGGCGCGCATGCGCCGGGACATCGAGAACGCAGCGTGGCTGGCGGCCGAGGTGGAGGGGGCGCCGGAGTGGGAACTCCTCGCGCCGGCGCCGCTCCAGACCGTCTGCCTGCGAAACGTTCCCGCGGCGCTTGCCGGCGACGACGACGCGATCGCGGCGCACAACGCCGCCATCGCCGAACGCATCAACGCCGCCGGTCGCTACTACTTCGGGACGTCGGTGGTGAAAGGCACGCTGCTCCTGCGCGTGTCCGTCGGCGCCGAGCCCACCGAGCGCGAGCACGTCGAGGGAGTGTGGGCGGCGCTTCGTGAGACGGCCGCCACCGTCTGACGCTCGACTGGCGGCTCGGCCGTGGCAGCGCCTCGCTGCATGCGACGGCCGGGGCGG
>DASRZL010000137.1:0-2258 GCA_035686425.1 Thermoleophilia bacterium | reverse complement strand
GGCCCAGCGCGGAGAGGATCTGCCAGGCCACCCTGACCTCTTCCACGGGGTCGCCGGTCAGGCTAACGCGGACGGTGTCGCCGATGCCGTCGGCCAGCAGCGTGCCGATCCCGACGGCGCTCTTGATGGTGCCGCTCCACAGGGTCCCGGCCTCCGTGACGCCGACGTGCAAGGGTGCGTCCGTCTTGGCCGCAAGCAGCCGGTAGGCGGCGATGGTGTCCGGCACCGACGACGATTTCACGCTCAGCTTATAGGCAGTGAAGTCCCATTCCTCGAACTGCCCGGCCCAACGCAGCGCCGCCTCCACAAGCGCGCCGGGGGCGTCGCCGGCCGCGCGATCGCGCAGGTCGCGCGGCAGTGAGCCAGCGTTGACGCCGATACGGATCGCAACGGGCGCCTCGGCCTCGCCCGGCGCCACAGGCACCCGGGCCTCCGCCGCCGCGCGCACGATCTCGCGCACGTGCCTCTCCCCCATCGTTCCGGGATTGATGCGCACGCCGGCGGCCCCGGCCTCGATCGCCGCCATGGCCAGCCGCCAGTCGTAGTGGATGTCGGCGATGATCGGCACCGGGGCCTTCCGCACGATACGCGCGAACGCCGGAGCTTCATCGGCCCCGGGCAGGCTCACCCGTACGATCTCGCAGCCGGCGACTGCGAGAGCGCGCACCTGAGCCAGCGTCGCGTCCGCGTCGCCGGTGCGCGTACAGGTCATCGACTGCACGCACACGGGTGCACCTCCTCCCACATGCACCGGGCCCACCTTGATCGACTTGGCGCTAGGCACGAGGTCCCCAGTCCGCCGGCGACGACGCCGGCGCAGGTGGTTCACGCAACCACGACCATGTCTCGGCAATGCCGTCGCCGAGGCTCGTCTGGGCCTCCCAGCCGAGCACCCACCTGGCGCGGCCGACATCGGCAAGCGAGTATCTGACATCGCCTTCACGCTCCGCCTCGTGCCGACGCGCCAGCCTCGCTCCCGTCTGACGGTCGATCTCGTCGAGGAGGTGCAACAGGCTCGTCTGCCTCCCCGACCCCACGTTGATCACCGCACAGCCCGTAGGGGGCCTCCACAGGGCTTTGAGAACGGCCTGCACGACGTCGGCCACGTAGACGAAGTCGCGTGTCTGTCGGCCGTCGCCGAACACGGTGACGCTGCCGCCTGGTCCGTCGACACGCGGCGCGGACGCGGCAGTGGCTGCAGCCTCCATCGCGCCTCCATCTGCAGCGTCTCTCTCGGCTGCCGCCCGGAGAAACCGGCTGATCACTCCGGAGTACGCAGAACCTGGATCCTGCCGCGGCCCGTAGACGTTGAAGAACCGCAGGCAGACAGCGGCGATCTGGCCGGCGTCGGCGGCGTCGGCAGACGCACGCTCGGAGGCCAGCTTGGCGCTCGCGTAAGGGCTGAGCGGCTGTGGCGGGCTCGTCTCGGCGATGGGCAACTGCGTCGCATCGCCGTACACGGCGCAGCTCGAGGCCAGCACGAACCGATCCGCGCCCGCCTCGACCGCCTGGCGGATCGCGTTCACCGTACCCCCGTGGGTGACGGAGTTGCAGCGAACGGGGTCTTCGACCGACTGCGGCACTGACACGACGGCTGCGAGGTGGACGACGGCGGAGCACCCGTCCGCCGCGTCTCGCATCCGCACCTCATCGCGCACGTCACCATGTATGACTTGCAGTCCCGCGCCGTGCTGCGCGGCGAGACGCCAGGCGTCGTCGAGGTTCTCCTCCCTGCCGGTACTGAAGTCGTCGAGCACGCGCACGTCGGCGCCACCCGAGAGGAGGGCATCGACCACGTGTGATCCGATGAACCCGGCGCCGCCGGTGACCAGGGTGATTCCGTCCATGCGCCAATCCTACGGCAGGTGAGGGTGCTGTGCCGCCGTCCGTCCATCAGCCTGCGGCGGCCTCAATCCAGCCGACGCTCGCCTCACAGAGCGGTGCTCCTTCGGACCCCCGCTCGCCGAACCGGCCCCGGCAGTCAGCCGCCGAACAGCCTCTTCACATCGTTGAACGTGAGGAAGATGAAGAGCATCACGAGCAGGACGGTGCCGAAGGCGACCATGCGCTCGAAGACCAGCGTGTCCAGTCGCCGGCCGCGGATCTTCTCGACCACGTTCATGGCGATGTGCCCGCCGTCGAACGGCAGGATGGGCAGCAGGTTGATGAGGCCGAGGTTCAAGCTCAGGAAGGCCAGCAGGATCGGGTACCAGCTCTCTTGCACGGCCTGACGGCTGACGTCGACGATGCCAATCGGC
>DASRZL010000136.1:0-15930 GCA_035686425.1 Thermoleophilia bacterium | reverse complement strand
CGAGCCGTGCCGCGGCCGCGACCTCGCGGGCGACACCGTAGATGCTGAAGCAATCCGGACGGTTCGAGGTCAGCTCGAGCTCGAGCACAGCCTCGCTGACGGGCAGGTAGTCCTGCAGCGGCGCGCCGACGATCCACGCGTCCGGAAGCGTGACGATGCCGGGACTCTTCTCCTCGTAGCCGAGCTCCTGCTCGCTCATCATCATGCCGTCGCTCTCGACGCCGCGCAGGTTGGCCTTCTTGAGCTTGAGGCCGTTCTCGAGCACAGCGCCGCTGAGCGAGACGGCGACGGTGTCGCCGGCCTGGAAGTTGTCGGCGCCGCAGACGATCTGCTTCACGCCGCCGTTGGCCTCCCCCACTTCGACAGTGCAGAGGCTGAGCTTGTCGGCGTTGGGGTGCTTGTCGCGCGTGAGCACCTTGCCCACGACGAAGCGGCTGAGGTTCTCGGGGTCACGCGGCGCGCCGACCCAGTCGATGCCCTCGACCTCGGTGCCCGACGTGGTGAGCACCTCGGCCATCTCCTCGACCGTGCCGTGCCAGGCGACGTATTCCTTGATCCAGCTGAACGGGACCCTCATCGTCATCCGCCTCCTCAGAACTGCCGCAGGAAGCGGACGTCGTTGTCGTAGAACAGGCGCAGGTCGGGGATGCCGTGCTTGAGCATCGCCATGCGCTCCACCCCCATGCCGAAGGCGAAACCGCTGACCTTCTCGGCGTCATAGTCGACGAAGCTGTAGACCGCAGGGTCGACCATCCCGGCGCCCATGATCTCCAGCCAGCCGGAGTGCTTGCACGAACGGCAGCCCTTGCCCCCGCAGAGCTCGCAACTCACGTCGACCTCGATGCTGGGCTCGGTGAACGGGAAGAAGTGCGGGCGGACGCGGATGTCGCGCTCGCCACCGAAGAACTCCCGCGTGAAGTGCGCTACGGTGCCCTTGAGGTCGGCCAGGGTGATGCCCTCGTCGACGACGAGGCCCTCCACCTGGTGGAACATCGGCGTGTGCGTCGCGTCCGAGTCGCGCCGGTAGACCTTGCCGAGGCAGACCACGTACACGGGCGGCGGCTGCTGTTCCATGACGCGCACCTGGACGGGAGAGGTGTGGGTGCGCAGCAGGACGCCGCGGTCGGCGTCCACCACGGCCTCCGGCATCGTCTCGCGCTGCTCGACGACCCAGAACGTGTCGTGGGCGGAGCGCGCGGGGTGACTCGGTGGCGTGTTCAGCGCCGTGAAGTTGTAGTAGTCGAGCTCGACCTCGGGTCCCTCGGCGATCCGGTAGCCGAGGCCGATGAAGATGTCCTCGACCTCGCGCATCGTCTGGCTGATGAGGTGCTCGTGCCCGGCCGCGAAGGGCTGGCCGGGCAGCGTGACATCGATGCGCTCGTGGGCCAGCGAATCGGAGAGCGCTTCACGCTTGAGCTCCGATTCGCGCTCCTCCACGAGCGCCTCGAGCTCCCTGCGGATGAGGTTGCCGCCCTTGCCGACCAGCGGGCGCTCCTCCGCGGGAAGCCCGGGGATGGAGCGCAGGAACTCGGTGAGCGGGCTCTTCCGGCCAAGGGTCTGGACGCGCGCCTGCTCGAGTGCCGCCATGTCGGCGGAGCGCAGGATCGTGTCGCGGCCCGTCTGATAGATGGCCGCGAGGCCGGGTGCTCGCTGCCGCAGCTCCTGCAGGTATGCGTCGTCCATCGTCATCCTTCCTGGGGCGCCGGGAGGCGGCGCGCGGGGTCGTCTGCGGCGCCGGCCGGCCGGCGCGAGAATTCGTACAGGGCGATCGCGCCGGCCACGCCGGCGTTGAGACTTTCGACGACGCCCCTCGCGGGCGGCGCCATGGGGATCGTGACCACACGGTCGACATGCGCGAGCGCAGCGCGCGAGAGCCCCGCGCGCTCGGCGCCGACCACGAGCACGGCCGGGCGCGCCAGCTCCGCGCGGTCCAGCGGCTCCCCGCCGTGCGCTGCGAGACCGTAGACGGTCACGGCAGCCAGCTCGCGGAGCACTTCGTCGAGCCGCGTATCCGGGAACACCGGCACGCCGAAGAGCGCTCCCATGCTGGCGCGGACCGTCTTGGGTCCGTAGAGGTCCGCGGACCCCGGAGACGCGACCAGGGCGGAGGCCCCGAAGGCCACGGCCGCCCTGATGAGCGTGCCGACGTTGCCGGGGTCCTGGACCCCGTCCACGTACACGATCAGCAGATCGGAGGCGGCTCGCGCATCCAGGCCGGCCACGGCAGGCAGGCCGTTGTCGCGCTGCGGCGCCGCGGCCTTGGGGCCCGAGACGGACCCGAGCAGCGAACCGAGGGGCCGCCGCTCCGGAAGCGGAAGGACAGCCATGACGTCAGCCGGCGAGTCGAGCGTGGAGAGACGCGCCGCGACGCGCTCGTTCACAACAAAGACAGATGCTTCGCCGAGGCCGAGGCGCTCGCCGAGCTCGTCCGCGGCCTCGTCACGCAGAAACACCGTCTGCGGCCGCCAGCCGGCGGCCAACGCAGCCGCGACCACGTCGGCGCCTTCCGCAAGGAAGGCGCCTTCGCGGTCGCGGAACTTGCGCTGGCGCAGAGACGCCGCCCGCTTGACGAGGGCGTTCTGCGGGCTGGTCAGTGGTGCGCCGAAAACCCCAAGCGACTCGCCTCCCTCAGCCAGGCCGTCAGGCCGCTTCGAGGGCCGCGCGCGCCTGGTCGACGAGCGAGGCGAAGTACTTCGGGTCGGTCACGGCGAGATCGGCGAGGATCTTGCGATCGAGCTCGATCTCCGCGAGCTGCAGCCCGTGCATGAACTGGTTATATGAGAGGCCGTTCTCACGTGCGCCGGCATTGATGCGCACGATCCAGAGCTTGCGGAACTCGCGCTTGCGGACCCGGCGGTCGCGGTACGCGTACTGCCCGCTCCGCTGGACCTGCTCCTTGGCCCTCTTGTAGCTCGAGTTCTTAGTCGCGCGGTAGCCCTTGGCCTGTTCGAGCACCTTGCGGCGCTTCTTGCGCGCGCTCACGCTGCGTTTTACACGAGACATTGTCCGTACTCCTTGGAACTCACCGGCCGGCGACCGCCAGGCGGCCCGGCCGGCTCAAGATCTTAGGTCGACGGGCTCAGCGGAGCCCGAGCAGGCGCTTGATTCCCTTGGAATCGGCCTGGCTGACGTCGTACACCTTGCGAAACCCGCGCTTGCGCTTCGACGACTTGTGCTCCAGGAGGTGGCTCTTCATCCCGTGACGGCGCTTGACCTTGCCCGTCCCGGTGAGACGAAAGCGCTTCTTGGAGGCGCTGTGAGTCTTCATCTTCGGCATACGTACCTCCTCCCAGCTACTTGACCGGCGCGAGCATCATGACCATGTTGCGCCCATCTTGCAGGGGCTTGGACTCGATGACGCCGATCTCCTTCACGTCTTCGGCGAGCCGCATGAGCAGCGCCTCGCCGCGCTCCGGATGGACCATCTCGCGGCCCCGGAACATGATCGTGACCTTCACCTTGTCTTTGTGCTCCAGGAAGCGGACGACGTGACCCTTCTTGGTCTCGTAGTCGTGCTGGCCGACCTTGGGCCGGAACTTGATCTCCTTGATCACGATCTGGCTCTGGTGCTTGCGTGCCTGCTTGGCCTTGAGCTCCAGCTCGTAGCGATACTTGCTGTAGTTCATGATCCGGCACACGGGCGGGTCGGCGGTTGGAGCTACCTCGACCAGGTCGAGGTTCTTGTCGGCTGCATAATCCTGTGCGAACCGGATGGACTTGACGCCCAGCTGTTCGCCGTTCTCGTCGATGAGGCGCACCTCCGGCACCGTGATGCCGTCGTTGATGCGAATGCGGGGCTCGTTGGCCCGGTCCCTCATGAACTTGTCTCTTGGAGAAAATGGTCTACCCATAGACGGAAAAAGGCTCGCCAGCGGCGAGCCCTCACGATCTCCTTTCTCGTGACGGACCCTGTCGACCAGCTAAGGGCGCAGGGTGGGGTGCTCGCAAGCTCCCACTTGATGGCGCAAGGGAGTATACACGAACGGACTACGAGCGTCGAACAGCGACGCGTCGCCCAGGTGCGGACCTAGGAACCCTCCCGTGAGCCGCGAAAGGAGTGCTGACCGGAAGCGCGACGCCCATGCCGCGTGGGTCTGCAGCCGGAGGGACCGATGCCCGACCACCACGAGAGCTTTCTCGTCGACAAGGCCGGAACGCACGCGATCGTCGATGGCGACGTAGTGCGGGAACACCTGGAACGTGACGAGTTCTTCTGGCTCGACCTGCACCGGCCGACGGCCGAGGAGCTCGCGCTGCTGCGCGAGCCATTCGGACTCCACCCCCTGGCCGTCGAGGACGCCGAGCACTTCGGCCAGCGGCCGAAACTCGAGGAGTACGACGGCTACGTCTACCTCGTCGTCTACGGGGCCAACGCCGACCGGGACGGCCTCGTCGAGGTGCATTGCTCCCTCTCAGAGAACTACCTGGTCACCGTGCACCGCGACGACTGCCCGGCGTTCGAGGACCTGCGCCGGCAGGTCACCACCGGTCGGCCGCCGGCGCTCCAACCCGCGCTCGCGCTCTACCGGGTCGTCGACGCCCTCGCGGACAGCTTCTTCCCCGAGCTCTCCAAACTCGACGACCGCATCGACGAGCTGGAGAACGGCGTGCTCAAGCAGCCGGACGACGCCCAGCTGCAGGAGGTCTTCCAGCTCAAACGGCGGCTCGTCACCTGGCGCAAAGTGATCGCGCCCGAGCGTGACCTGTTCGCAAGGCTGGTGACCGGCGTCGTCACGATCCCCGGCATGACGCCGGACGCGGAGCGCTACTTCCGCGATGTCTACGACCACCTCATCCGGATCAGCGACCTCGTCGACAGCTACCGCGACCTGCTCACCGGCGCGATGGACGTGTACCTCTCGACGGTCTCGAACCGGCTGAACGACGTCATGAAGCGGCTGACCATCGTGGCCACGATCTTCATGCCGCTGACGTGGATCACCGGCTTCTTCGGCATGAACTTCGGGCGGCTGGTGGTGAGCATCACCGGCTGGCAGGCGTTCCTGATCTACGGCCTCGGGACCCAGATCGTCGCGGTCGTGATCATGCTCGTGTTCTTCCGACGGCGCGGCTGGATCTGAGGCGCGGCGGGCGCAGGTGCCCGCGCCTCCAGGCCATCACGTGACGCCGAGACTTCGGCCAGCAGCCCGAGACGGAGGAGTTCGCGGTGCGCTGCGACGTCAGCGCCGGCAGGTCACCGACACCCAGGCACTGCGCCCGGCGAGCAGTCCATCAGTCGCGGTGACTGATGCGCGGAGGCGATACCGGCCCGCGCGCCGCGCACGCCAGGAGGCGGCGAACGAACCGGCGGCTGCGGCGCGCACGCGCTTCTGCGTCACCTTGACCCAGCGCGAGCCCGAGCGCCGCTCGATACGCAGCGTGACCAGCGCGCCGCGCGAGGCGCCGAGCTGCAGAGCCGTCGGCGCTACCTTCCCGCGCAGGCGCACCGCGGCGCCAGCTTTGACGCGGCGCGCCCTCGCAGTGAGGCGCAGGCTCTGACGGACCGCGACGACGGCGCTGGTGATCGCCGGCGAGAGCTGCGTCGTGCCCTGCGCCTCGCCCCGCCAGATCGCCCGGTAGACGGTCAAGGCGAGCGGCCGAGCCGGCAGCGTGAAGCTGCCGTCGGCGCCGGTCGTGACCGTGGTCAGCACAGCGAAGGGTCGTTCCGCTCCCCGCCGCGCCTGGATCTCGAGCGCACGCCCGGCGAGCGCCTCGCCGGCGGCGTCCCTCAGCACGCCGGTCAGCTGGGTGCCGGCGCCGGCCTTCACGACCGCCGCCCCGGCACCGAACTGCAGGCTCGAGGCGGCGCGCGCCACGACCCCGTGGTGCGTCTCGGGGAAGCGGTCGTGGCAGGTCGCGCAGGCGCCGGCGTCCTGGTTGTGGCCGTCGTGGCAATTGGCGCAAGCCATGCCGTTGGAGGGCGTTCTCGTGTGGACCTGTTCGCGGCCGGTGAGGCCGCTGGGGCTGTGGCACGCGGTGCACACGGCGGCACCGAACTGGGATGCGCGGTGGCACTGGTTACAGGACGCCGGCTGCGCGGCTGAGCTCATCCCGGTGTGACACAGGGAGCAGGCCACGCCGACGTGGCCCTGCCGAGCCGAGGCGATGCCTCCGTCGTGGCAGGTGGCGCAGCCTGCGAGCGGGGCGGCCTCCACGCCACGGTGGTGGTTGCCGGGCACGTCGGTGTGACACGAGGCGCAGCCACCCAGCGCCTGGTAGTGCGGCGTGTGGCAGTCGGCGCAGGCGCCCGGCTGCAGGTCGCTGCTGTGCAAGGCGCCGATCGGGTGGCAGCCGGCGGCGGTACAGGTGGCGGCACCGAACTGGGAGGCTGAGTGGCATGTCGTGCAGGTCACGCCGGCGGGCGTAGCCATGCCGGTGTGACAGCTCGCGCAGGGCGCGCCGGCGTGGCCCTCGAAGGCCGAGGCGATGCCGCCGTCGTGGCAGGCGCCGCACTCGGCCAGCGGGATCGGCGCTGCGGTGCCGTGATGATAGGCCGAGCCTGCCGTATGGCAGCTCGTGCAGGTGCCGAGGGCCCGATAGTGCGGTGCGTGGCAGTCGGCGCAGTTCCTGGTGAGCCGCGGCGTCTCATTGTGGACGACGGCGGTCCCATGGCAGCGGGCGTCGGTGCAGGAAACGTTGGTGGCGAAGCTGATCTGGGCGGCCTCGGAATGCGCTGTCGAGCTGTGGCAGCCGAGGCACGTGGACGGCAGCGGCGGCCTGTCCGTGCCGGTGTGGCAGGACGTGCACGACGTGACTCCATCGTGATTGACCTTGAGGCTCGCGAGCTTGCCGTCGTGGCATCGCCGGCACGACGGGGCGGCGCTGTCGACGGCATCGTGGTGCTGGCTCGTCCCGGGATCGTCGCCGGAGGCACACACGCCGTGACACTCGCGACAAGCCGCGCTCGCGGCTCCGGTGTGCGGAAGCGAGCCGTGTGAGTAGGCCACGGCGTACGCATGCCCCCGTGCCTCATACAGATGGCAGACGGCCGAGCAACCGCCGTCGGTCTGCGACGGCCCCATGTCCTGGCCGGGCGCGTGGCAGCTCCAGCAGGTCTGGGTCTTGACCGTGGTGAAGCCGGAGTGGCACGCGGTGCATGCAGCGTTGCTGACGGCCTTGCCCTGCTCGACGTGACAGGCGGTGCACCGGTCGGCGGCGGCGTGGCGCCATTTGCCGAGCGCGTGCGCGGGCTCGGACACGGCGACGCACGCCAGAAGCAGCAGGAGCGTCGCGACCAACCGGGGACATGCTCGGCGCAGACGTGCCCCACACCACATGAGATGACTCGCCAAGACCCCTCCAAGGCTCCGGCCTCTCCATGTCTACTACACCACGAATCGACGTCCGTCCGCAAGGTTCGAGCGTGGCGACCGATCAGGATCGACGCAGCACCGGCGGGTGCAAGTGCCCGCGCCTCCACGCGATCGCGAGCAGGGCGGCGCTGGCCGCCGCGCACACCGCCAGCGTCACCACCCCGCTCTCCGGGCCGAAGGCCCCGCCGGTGAGCCACTCCGGCCCGCTCAGGGACGAGCGAAGGACGCCGGGGATGGCGAAGCCGCTCACCGGCGTCCCGAACACGCCGCCCTCGACGAAGTTCCAGGCGGCGTGCACACCGATCGCGAGCCACAGACGACGCGTGGCGAGATAGCAGGCTCCGAGCAGCACCCCGCCGAAGAGCGCGATCATGACGCCGTCGAAGACGTCGGCGTTGGGATTGCCGGCGTGCTGGAGGCCGAACCAAACCGAGGCGAGGACGAGCGCCAGCCAGCTGCCGAGCCGCTCCTCGCTCACGCGCTGGACGATGCCGCGGAAGAGGAGCTCCTCGCGGAACGCGACCGCCGCGGCCGGCGCCGACCACTGCAGCACCACCCACTGGTCGCGGCCGATGATGTCGTAGGCGCCGGCCAGGGCGAGAATCGCGACGATGACCGCGAACAGGCCTGCTCCCAGCGCGAGACCTCCGAGGCCCTCGAAGAGGCCCCTCCACCCCCCGCCGAGCTCCCGCACCCGGCGGCGTTCGGTCAGGCGCACGAACCCCCAGTACAGGAGCAGCGGCACGACGACTATGGCCACCGCCTCCGGCAACCGCGGGTAGCCGATGTCAAGGTACCGTTGCCCCGGCCCGTACAGCAGCGTCGAGGCGCGGTCGAACGCGCCGTAGAGCAGGTCGCCCAGCCACGCCGCGACCCAGCGGGCCACCCAGTTGAGGAGGACGAACCCCGCTACCAGCCGGACGATGGGGAACGCGAAGAACTCCACGAAGGACTTCTCCGGCGGGCGCTCCAGCCCGGACTCATGCGACCGTCCGGCGGCAGAGGGCGACTCCCCGCCACCCGGCGCCTGCGTCACGCCCCCTCCACGGTCCAGCCCTCACCGAGCCCGCCGTTCCTTTCCAGGAGCGACGACGATCCGTGTCTCACTATGGACCTCACGAGTCGAAGCAGTATGGTACTTCCCGATACTGTTCCCGGAAGCTCGGCGGGTACCCGGAAGGGCGCCGTTGTCCCATGGTACCTCGCGGCACCCCGCCCAGACCGGGAGAACGGCGAGGGGAGTCACGTGCTGCACATCGCCATCGACGCCGTCGGAAGCGGCGGGCTGGGCGAGACCCGCGCCGCCACGGCGGGGTTCCTCGTCGGCCTGCTCGCCACGTTCCTCTTCGTGCGCATCAACACCCGCCTCATCCGCGCCAGGGTGAGCTGGTGGTTCCACGACATCGAGAGCGAGGGCGGCACGCACGTGCACCACATGGTCATCGGGGTGGTGCTGATGGCGACCGTCGGCATCCTCTTGATCGCCTGGGAGCCGGCAGGACTTCTCGCCCAGCTTCTGGCCTTCCTGTTCGGGGCCGGCGTGGCGCTCACGCTCGACGAGTTCGCCCTCATCCTGCACCTCCAGGACGTGTACTGGCGGGAAGAGGGCAGGCTCTCCGTCGACGCCGTGGTGATCGTCGTCTGTGCGGCGTCGCTGATCGTCCTGGGCGTCGATCCGCTTCGCTCGCTCAGGGAGTCCGGAGCGGAGGCCGGAACCGTCCGCGTCACCGTCGCCACGTACATCGTGGTCTTCCTCATACCGGTCGTGATCTGCCTGCTCAAGGGCAAGATCTGGACCGGCGTCGTCGGGGCCTTCTTCGGGATCGTGGCCATCATCGGCGCGATCCGCCTGGCGCGACCGAACTCCCCGTGGGCGCGCCGGAGGTACGCGACGCGGCCGAAGAAGCTCGCCCGGGCGCAGCGGCGCGAGGCGCGCCTCGACGCGCACACGATCGCCTGGCGTGACGCGTTCTTCGACCTCATCGCCGGCAAGCCGCACCTGCCGTCGCTGCCTCCGTCGGACGTCGTCGACGGGGCAGTCGAGGCTGCGGCGGAAGAACAGGAAGTTGCCGCCGGGGAGAGCCCGGCGCCGTCGCCCTCGAAGACCGCGTAGGTCAGACGCCGACGGCGGCCGGACGGGCGCTGCTCAGGAGCCGGCGGCCGCGATGACCGCGAGGTCATCGAGGAACCGGCGCTGCGCAGGGACGACCGCCTCCCGCGCCGAGGTCAGGTCGAACCACTCCGCGCGGTCGACCTCGGGGAACTCGGCTGTCTTGCCGGAGCGCGGCGGCCACTCGATCTGGAAGGTGTTGCTGACGATGGCCGCCGCGTCGCAGTCGTGCTCGACGGCCCACGCGAAGATGAGCTTGTGGTGGTGAGCTTTGACGCCGCCCAGGGGCTGGAAGGGACCCTCGGGCTCCAGCCCCGTCTCTTCCCGGACCTCACGCAGCGCGACGGCAAGCAGGTCGACGCCGGCGGCGCGGTTCCGAGCCTTGGCGGCAGTGGCCGTCGCCGGCTCGGGGCCGAGCTCCCGGGCCTCAGCCAGCCCCTTGGGGATGCTCCACGCCCCGGCGTCCTTCCTGGCCCAGTACGGGCCGCCGGGGTGCACGAGCAGGACCTCGAGGCGGCGCGCACCCGGCTCGGGGGCGGCCACCCAGCGGTACAGCAGGAGTCCTGCGCTCACGGACGGCATGCGCCCAGTATGGCACGAGGAAAGGCCGGGGCGGGCGCTGGCGAGCGCCCGCCCCGGCCCCGTGCGGCGACGGTCAGTTGGAGCCTGAGCCCGCGAGCACGGCCGAGAACACCTGCCAGGCGAGCAGGGCCTTGGCCGTCAGGCTGAGGATGATGTAGGTCTTCTCGCCGACCAGGTAGTCCTTCCAGGGCCCGATCTGCCTGTACTGCAGCCACATGTTGATGGCGAACACGTTGAAGAAGATGAACAGGCTGGCGATGATCGCGTACACGAACGTCGGCGGCGCCGGGCCGTCGAGGCCCGGGCTCCACACGTAGATCACGACGACGATCCACGGGATGATGCCCGCGAACGTGCCGAACCAGAAGGAGAGCCAGTTGGGCCTGCCCGGCGTCTCGTACTTCTCCATGAGCAGGCCGAACAGGATCATGCTGGCGTTGACGCCGAAGATCGCGAGGAGCGCGGCGATGTCGCTCACCCCGGTGATCATGCTGATGAGCACGATCATGATCGAGGAGCTGAAGAAGTACTCTATCCAGCGCCCGTAGTTGCGGTCCTGCAACAGGTTGCGCTTGTACCAGTCGAAGACGCCTGGCGAAGCGATGAGGAGCAGTGCCCCGGCCGAGATGGCGAGAAACGCGAACACGCCCCAGCCCAGCGGGATGTCGAACAGGGTGTTCAACTCCGGCGCCGTACCGGGAGGCCCGGTCATGTACGTGGACGTCACCGGAAGGCTGAAGTCGTTCGTGAGCAGCGCGATGGCGGCGGCCTGTACGGCGAGGATCAGGCCGACGATGACGTTCCACCAGCGCAGACGGCTGAGGCGCCGCTCGACCTCGGGGGTCACGGATCTCGCGGCCGGCGCCGCGGTACCGCTGGTCGCAGGGTTCGTGTTCATGGGGTGCTCCTTCGCTGTCTGGGAGTGCTGATGGCGATCATCGTGCACAGGCTTCCGCCGCGGTACGCTCGATGATGGCGATGAAGCCGTCGAGGAACCGGCCGGCCGCCTGACGCTCTTCGACGGTCAGGCGCTCGGCCAAAGCGCGGATCTGCATCGCCATAGGGACGATTTCCGCGGCGAGGTCCTCGTCGGCCTTCCGCGTGCGTCTGAGCATCACGCGCCGCCGGTCGGTCGGATGCGGTGCGCGCTCCAGGTGACCGCTTTCCTCGAGCCGGTCGGCGAGGGCGGTCACGGCGCCGGTCGTGAGCTGCAGGCGCCGGGCGAGCTCACTGGGCCCGATCGAGCCCTCGCCGTCGAGGTGCTCGAGGGCGATCATCTCGGGGACGCTGATGCCGACTGCGCGCGAGAGGGCCGCCAGCAGGCTCGTCATGGCGATGTCGAGCCGCCTGGCCGCCTCGGTGATGTTCTCTGGAGTGTAGGTCTTTTCAACGACGCTCATCATGTATCTCACTTGACGCTTATCTCGAAGGACAAGATACCCAAGAGATGAGTAAAACTATCCTGCCCGCGCATCCACCACCGCGCCGGCGTCAAGGTCCTTCGTGGTCGATGTACTCGATCTCGTCCCAGGTGTCGGTCGGGAAGACCCAGACGATGCGGCACAGCACCGAGCCGCGATTGCGCAAGCCGTGGACGGCGTCGCCCGGAATGTAGGCGACGTCACCCGCGTTCAGCGGTCGCCACCCGCCGTCGAGGAAGACCTCCGCCTCGCCCGCCGTCACGTAGTAGACCTCCTGAGGGCGATGGTGATGCGGAGCGAGCTGCGAGCCCGGTGGGATCTCGCAGACGCCCATACTGATCCTGCTCGTCGGCGTGCGGCCCGCCGGGACCAGGGTGCGCCAGCGGATCAGTGACGTGTCGCCCTGGCTAAGATGGCCGTAGTCCCACACGACGTCCTCCTCGCTCGCCAGGAACACGCGCTCGTCGGCGGGATCGGGCGTTGGGCCGGGCTTCGGTCCCTGCATCGTTCAGTCCTCCCTTGTCGCACCGTTGAGTGCGCCGTAGCGGCCGTACCCGGCGATGACCGCGCGGGGAACGAGCCCGGGATGATGGCCTTGCTCGTGCGCGCGGTCGCTCGATTCGTAGGCGCGGCTGACCGACAGGACGAGCGGCCAGCGGACCGGCTCGGGCGGCACCTGCACGAGCGGGGGGCCGACGACCGCCAGGTGACGCCACTCGTCGTCGGCACCCAGCACGAGCGAGGCGAGGATCTTGCCGCCGAGCTTGGTCCCCGTCAGTCCGTGCCCGGAGAATCCGAGGCCGGCGTGGACGTTGCCCCCCGGCGCCGACTCGAAGAACGGCAGCGCCTCGCCGGTGATGTCCATGGGGCCGCTCCAGGCGGCGTCGAAGCGCACGCCCTCGAGCTGCGGGAACAGCCAGACCAGGCCATGCGCGGCCATCGCCGCCAGGCGCGAGGACGTGAGGACGCGCCCGCGGATGCGCGAGCCGTACACGATGCCCATCGCGCCGCCGCCGATGGCGATGCGGTCGTCCGCCGTGCGTCGCAGGTAGTACAGCATCTCGCGCAGGTCGGCCACCCCCATGTGCGAGGTCCAGCCGATCCGCGCGATGAGTTCGGGAATGGGCTCGGTGACGACCATGTAGTCGGTGCACACGGCGAAGGAGCGGCGGAAGTGCCGCTCCCGCGCCGCCCAGGCGCCGTGCGCGAGCACTACATCGCCGGCGACCACGGCGCCGCCGGGCGTGACGACGCGCACCGGACGGCCGGCCTCGACGCCGTCCATCGGCGTACCCTCGAAGATGCGCACGCCGCGCTCCAGGAGCACGCGTCGAAGCTCGCGCGCCAGCTTGGCCGGCTGGATCACCGTGAGGTCCGGCGAGATCACGCCGCCGATGAAGCGTGGTGAGTCGGCGACGCCGCGCGCGCCGGCGGCGTCGACGCCGCGCAGCCGGTCGGCGTAGCCGTGCTTCTCGAGCAGCCGCAATGTCTCGTCGTCCGGGCCGGCCTGCCACTCGCCGGCGCGGGCGTAGAGGATGCCTTCGCGGTGGGCGTCGATGCGGGCGCCGTGGCGGGCGATCCAGCCGTCGAGCTCATCGACCATGGCGGCGAGGGCGGCTGCGTAGGCCACCCCGCCCTCCTCGCCCAGCGCTCTGCACAGGCTCGAGAGGCCGGTCCACGACGGGGAGAAGAAGCCGCCGTTGGCGCCACTCCCTCCGGCGCCGCAGATGTCGGCCTCGAGGAGGACGATGCCGAGGTCCGGGTCGCGCTCGCCCAGCTCGAAGGCGGTCCAGAGACCGGCGAACCCGCCGCCGACGACGCAGACGTCGGCGGTCACCTCCCCGGCGAGCGGCGGGCACGGCTCGCCGGGGTCGACGCGCAGCGCCTCCTCGAGCCAGCAGCTGCGCGAAGAGACAGCGGGAACGCCGCTGACCGCGGGGTCTCGACGCGCCATCATCAGGGCGCCAGTCGCTCGGCTTCGCGGTCGGCCTCGGCCAGGATGCGGTCGAGCTCTGCGAGCACGTCGGCGGGCAGCGACTCGGGCTCGTGCTCGCGCTCCAGGCGCGCGAACTCCGCCCGTGCCGCTTTCTCGGCGGATCCATACCCCACCCCCCGGCGCCGCAGCGGCAGCGGGAATCCGCGCACGTGGGCACGCGTGTGCGCGTGGGCGAGGTAGTGGCCGCGCGGCCCGATGTCCGCGATCACCTCGAGCGCGAGGTCCGCGTCGGCCGGGAGCTCGGCGAGCATGCGCCGCGCCGTCAGCGCCAGCTCGTGCTGCAGGATGATGAAGGGCGGATCGAGCACCGAGTAGCCGTCGAGCAGACCGCCGAGGTCGCCGCTGATCTCGGCCTCCGTGCCGGAGAGCAGGGCGGCGCCGATGCCGGCCCGCGAGCCGAAATCCCAGCCGATGTGAGCCTCGTCGCCGGTCACCGAGGGACCGCAGAGCTGCGGCACTCCCCAGGCGTGGCCGAGCCGGGTGACGAGGCGTTCGGCCGGCGCTTCGATGTCGCCGATGTAGCCGCCGCTACGCGGGTCCATCGCCGAGATGATGTTGCTGTGGAAGACCGGCGCGCCCGGGAAGGCCAGCTGCACGAGCACCATCGCGCTCACGACCTCGGCCTCCCCCTGCACGATCGCGCCGGCGAGCGAGGCCGGCGCCGTCGAGCCCATGGTGGGCATCGCCATGAAGCTCACGGGGATGCCGGCCGCGGCGTAGACGAGCGCCGCCGCGATCCCCGTGTCGTCCTGCGCCAGCGGACTGATCGTGCAGATGTTGCCGCAGATCGGCGGTCGCGCGCGCCGCGCCGCCTCCGAGCCGGCGACCACGCTCGCCATCTCGACGATGCGCTCTGCGAGGCGCGGGTGCACCGTGGTGGCTCCGCGCACGTGCTTGAGGGTGTTCATCAGCCCCGCGTGGCACTCGTGCAGCGGCGCGGTCCGGGCGTGGTCCTGGGCGCTCACCGGCGGCCAGAAGAACGCGATCGCCGGCAGCGCGTCGACGATGCGAGCCATGAGCTCGACGTCGGCCTTGCGCGAGGAGCGCTCCTCCCCGGTCTCGGGGTCGCGCACCCCCGTCCCCACGCCCTCGGTCGAGAGGTAGGTCCGCGTGCCATCGAGGGTGAGGTCGAAGCGCGGCTCACGGCCGCCAAGAAGGAAGCAGCGCGGCGCCGTTGCCAGGGCGCGCTCGACCAGGCCTGGCGTGAGCTTGACGATGCCGTCGCCGTCGACGTCGGCGCCGTGGCGGCGAAAGATCTCCAGCGCCGGCTCGCAAGGGAAGCAGACGCCGATGCGTTCGAGGACCTCGAGCGTCGCCGCCTGAAGGCGATCTACGGTCGCCGCGTCGGCAGCCGTCGACTCCAACAGCGGCGTGAAGCTTATGATGTCGGGGGTGTGCGTCACAGGCTCAGTCTCCAGTCCTTCTGCTCTCGGCTTGGGCGGTGATGGCGTCGAGACGGGCGATCGTCTCGGCCGGCAGCACGGGGCCGCGCACGTCGGCGGCGGCGACGAGCTCACGCACGCGAGCGCCCGCCGCCGCGACCTCGTCAACCCCGGCGGCCTGCCAGTGCTCGAGCGACAGACGCGAGGCGATCTCGGGCACGAACACCTCCCCGGCGCGCAGGCGGCGCGCCGTATCCTTCTCCTTGAGGTAGTCGCCCTTGAAGCGGCGCCTCGCGATGGACTCGGCCAGGACCGTCTCGGGGCTGATCTCGGCGCCGGCCAGCAGGCGGTGGATCATCGTCGCCATCTCGGCGTCGATCACGATCTGAGGAAGGCTCATGATACCGGCGCCCGACAGCAGGCCGACGCCGCCGGTCATCAGGTCGGAGCCGGCGGCGGCCACGATCAGGCCCTTGAGCGCCTTCTCGTAGCCGGCCTGGATGCCCGGGTACTTGGCGTCGGTCCCCAGGCCGGGCGCGAGCGCCGGCACACCGAGGTGATGCGCCACGGCGACGCCGGTGGCGCACATGAGGGCCGTCTCGAGAGCGCCGAAGGCGAACGTCGTGGCGTGCATGTCGAGCATGCTGGTTCCGACGCCCATGATCTGGCGCGAACCCGGCGCCGCCAACTCGATCGCCGTCGCCACGCCGAGGAACTCGGCAGTGTTGATGGTCACGGCGCCGGCGACGGTCAGCGGAGCCGTGGCGCCGGCGATCGGCATCGGGTAGACGACGATCGGGCCGCCGTGGCGGGCGACGCCGATCGAGGCGTCGAGCAGTTCGGCCCCGACAGCGAGCGGCGACGAGGTGCAGCACACGTAGCTGATCCGCGGCCGCTCGCGGTAGGCGTCGAGACCGCCGCAGACCTCAGCCACGACGGCCAGCATGGGCTCGACCTGCCACGGCTTCGTGACCTCGTCCTGGATGTGCTTGGGGCTCCAGGAGAGCTGCGTGAGGACCTCACGGAAGAGCGCGCGGCCGGGTTGGGCGTCGGTCGCTCCGATCATCGTCCAGAGGATGTCGACCGGCTCCATGGCGTCGGCGACGATGGTGGCGCGGCGCACGTC
>DASRZL010000135.1:0-16952 GCA_035686425.1 Thermoleophilia bacterium | reverse complement strand
GTCTCGTCGCCGTCGGCGAGGTCCTGCATCTGCTGCACGAAGCGCTCACGCTGGTCGTCGGGGTCGTTGAGCTCGCTGAAGGCGTTGCTCAGCTCCATGCCGGCGATGAAGCCCTCGAAGCGCTCGACGAAACGCGGGTCGTGCGGCGTCTTCTTGGCGAACGGGCTGGTCTCGAGCGGGTGCTCGGTGATGAACACCGGCTGGATCAGCTTGGGCTCGACGCACTCGCTGAACAGGTCGTCGACCTGGGCGCCCCAGGCGGGGGCGAGCGGGACTACGTCGTCGAGCCCCTTGGCCTTGATGGCGTCCTGGAGGTCGCCGACCGTGCGCGCGTCGTCGGCGCCGATGTCGATGCCGGTCTCGTTCTCGATAGCCTTGCGCATGGTGAGGCGCGGCCAAGGCGGCGTGAGGTCGATCTCGTGCTCGCGGAAGGTGCCCGTGAGGCCGCCGACGGCGCGAGCCGCCTCGGCGGTCATCTCCTCGACCATCGTCATGACGTGGTTGTAGTCGACGTAGGCCTCGTAGGTCTCGAGCATCGTGAACTCGGGGTTGTGCTTGTAGCTCACGCCCTCGTTGCGGAAGTCCTTGCCCAGCTCGTAGACGCGGTCGATGCCGCCGATGATGCAGCGCTTGAGGTAGAGCTCGGTCGCGATGCGCAGATAGAGGTCGCGCTCGAGCTCGTTGTGGTGCGTGATGAACGGCTTGGCCAGGGCGCCGCCGTAGAGCGGCTGCAGCACCGGCGTCTCGACCTCGACGAAGCCGCGATCGTCCAGGAACCTGCGGATCGCGGCGATGATCTTCGCGCGCTTGATGAAGACCGCGCGTGAATCGTCGTTGGCGGCGAGGTCGAGGTACCGCTTGCGGTAGCGCGTCTCGACGCTCGTGAGCCCGTGATATTTCTCCGGCATGGGGCGCAGCGACTTGCTGAGCAGCTGCCACGAGGTGACGCGCAAGCTGAGCTCTCCGCGCCGAGTGCGCATCATCGTGCCCTCGGCGCCGACGAAGTCGCCGAGGTCGACGTGCTCGAGCGCCGTGTACCGCTCCTCGCCGAGGGCGTTCAGCTGGCAGAAGAGCTGAAGCTCGCCGCTCAGATCCTTGAGCACCACGAAGGTGAGCTTGCCGTGCACGCGGCGCGCGACGACGCGGCCCGCGATGCGGCGGACGTCGGGAGAGTCCTGGCCGGACTCGAGCGACTCGTAGTCGGCCTGCAGCGACGCGATCTCGTCGCGAGGCTGGTACTGCGTGGGGTAGGTCGCCCCGGCCCTGCGCCAGGCGGCGAGCTCGTCACGCCGCTCGGCGAAGACATCGCCGTGCTCGACGTGAGGCTCGTCCACGGCGGGCGTCAGGCCTTCTCGATGGCCAAGACCTTGAACTTCTTGGAGCCCTGGGGTACGGCGACGACGACCTTGTCACCGGGCTTGTGCCCGAGGATGGCTCGCCCGACGGGCGACTCGTTGGACAGCTTGTGCGCTCCGGGGTCGGCCTCGGATGACCCGACGATGGCGTACTGGACCACGTCGCCGCGCTGCATGTCCTGCAACGTGACCTTGGTGCCGACACCGACCGCGTCGGTCGTCACCGAATCCGAGTCGATGACGATGGCGCTGCGCAGGCGCTCCTCGAGCGAGTAGATACGGGCCTCGAGCATCGCCTGTTCGTTCTTGGCGTCGTCGTACTCGGAGTTCTCCGAGATGTCGCCGAAGTCGCGCGCCGCGCGGATGCGCTCGGCGACCTCGTCACGCTTCACGGACGAGAGATACTCGATTTCCTCCTTGAGGCGCTGGAAGCCCTCAGGCGTGAGGATGATCTCGCGATCGACCACAGATGCCTCCTCTTCAACGCGGCAACGCGGCCCCGAGTGGAGCCGCGCGCCGAAGTGGCGAGCAAGTATAGGGCATGCCCCGCTGTTTGCGCAAACGCAGGTGGCGCGGGCGGCTCAGAGGCCAAGCAGGGCGCGGATCTCGGACTCCGTGCGCGCCCGCATCAGCTCCAGCGACAGTGGCTTGTCGAGGGCGCCGTGACGGCGGAACTTCGGCCAGAACTGGCGCAGGTGGCCGACGGCGCGGGCACCGAGATCGGCGAGCGCCTCCGCCGCGAAGCGGCGGACCTCGGCCGACTTCTCCGCGGCCGCAGGCTCGGCCGCGCCGAGCACCTGGCCGAACAGCCACGGCGCGCCGATCGCGTGCCGCGCGAGCATGACGGCGGCCGCGCCGCCGTCGACGAGGGCGAGCGCGGCCGCGCGGCCGTCCACGTCGCCGGAGGCGACCACGGGCACGGGAAGCTCCGCGGCGAGGGCAAAGGTCACCGCGTGGTCGGCGTGCCCGCGGTAGAGCTGCGCCGCCGTCCGCGGGTGGATGCACACGGCGGCCGCGCCGGCCGCGACGAGCCGGGGCGCCGTGCGGCGCCCAAGCTCGTCGCCCTCGCGCAGCCCTGCCCGGATCTTGACGGTCACCGGGACGCCGCGCCCCGGCGCGGCGCCTTCGACGGCGCGCGCCACCGCCGCAACGATCGCCGCGGCGCGGTCCGGCTCCGCGAGCAGCGCCGCGCCGGCGCCGGTCTTGACGACCTTGCGCACAGGGCAGGCCATATTCAGGTCGATGAGGTCGGCGCCGGCGAGCACGGCTCGCCCGGCGGCGTCGGCGAGCACGTCGGCGTCGGCGCCGAAGAGCTGGAAGCCGAGGGGGTGCTCGTCCTCGCCGTGAGCGAAGTAGTCGAGGGTACGCCGGTTGTCGTAGTGCACGCCGTAGGCGGAGATCATCTCGGTGAAGACGAGGCCCGCGCCCCAGCGGCGCACGCTGCGCCGGAGCGCCGACGTCGTGAGGCCGGCCATCGGCGCCATGAAGAGGCGCCGGTCCAGGCCGAGGCCGCCGATCGTCAAGGGACGGAGCAAAGGATCGCCGCTGGACGCCTCCGGTCCGGCGGTGGAGGGCGGCGGGCCGGGCGCGGTCACGCCCCGCCGCCTCAGACCCGCTGCTGGCGCCGCATCACGATCTCGATGCCGCGCAGCGTGAGGAACGGGTCGACCGTCTCGATGACGTCGGTGTGGCGGGCGATCATCTCGGCGAGGCCGCCGGTCGCGACGACGCGCGCCTTCTCGCCCAACTCCGCCCAGATCGCGTGCACGACGCCCTCGACCTCTCCGGCGAACCCGTAGACGGCGCCTGACTGCAGCGCCTCCGTAGTCGACTTGCCGATCGCCTGCTCGGGCTCGATCAGTTCGACCTTGATGAGCTTCGCGGCGCGTGAGGTGAGCGCCTCGAGCGAGACCTCGATGCCCGGCGCGATGGCGCCGCCGAGGTAGTCGCCCTCGGCGGAGATGACGTCGAACGTGGTGGCCGTGCCGTAGTCCGCAACGATGCACGGCCCCCCGTACGTCTCGTAGGCGGCCACGGCGTTGACGATACGGTCGGCGCCCACCTCCGACGGGTTCCTCGTGGCGATCCGCATGCCGGTACGCGCGCCCGGGCCCACCACGAACGCCTCGACATCCAGGTGCTTCTGACACATCTCGACCCACTGCTGGGTCAGGCGGGGGACGACGGAGGCGATGCCGACCTCGTCGATGACCTCTCTGAGCCGCCGGCCTTTGAGAGAGAAGAACCCCTGCAGGAGCCCGGCGATCTCGTCGCTCGTGCGGTGCCTCACGGTGGCGATGCGCCACTCGTCGACCACGGCGCCGTCGTCGATCACCCCGAGGTGGGTCTGCGTGTTCCCGACGTCGACGACCAGCAGCACGGTCAGACCTCCAGGTCGAGGGCCAGGTCGATCCACGGCGCGCGCGAGGTGAGGGCGCCGACAGAGATGACGTCCACGCCGGCCTCGGCGAGCTCCCGCACGCGCTCGAGCCGCACGCCGCCGGAGACCTCGACGACGGCCCGGCCGGCGACGCGGCCGACGGCCTGCCGGACCGTCGCCGTGTCCATGTTGTCGAGCAGCACGATGGTCGCGCCGCACGCGAGGGCCTCGTCCAGCTGCTCGAGCGTGTCGACCTCGACTTCGAGTGCGTGCAGGTGCGCCGCGCCGGCGCGCACGCGCTCGATCGCGGCGGTGACGCCTCCCGCCGCGGCGACGTGATTGTCCTTGATCATCGCACCGTCGAAGAGGCCGAAGCGGTGCGGTGTGCCACCGCCATGCACGACGGCCTGCTTCTCGAGGGCGCGCAGTCCGGGCGTCGTCTTGCGCGTCGCGGCGATGCGTGACCTGGTGCCGGCGGTCTCGGCGACGTACAGCGCCGTCAGCGTCGCCACGCCGCTCATCCGGCACAGGAAGTTGAGCGCGGTGCGCTCGGCGGCGAGGATGGCGGAGAGAGGGCCGCGCAGCCCGGCGAGCGTCTCGCCGGCGCCGAAGCGCTCGCCGTCCTGGACGAGGACGTCCACGGCGAGCGCCGGATCCACCAGCCGTGTCGTCTCCTCGAGCGCCGCCACGCCGGAGAGCACGCCGGCCTCGCGCGCCACGACGCCGGCGGCGCCGTCGCCGGCGAAGACCGAGCCCGTGAGGTCGCCGTAGCCGGCCAGGTCCTCGCGCAAGGCGCGCCGGGCCGCCGTCCGCGCCGCCACGCGGTAGCTCCGCTCGCTCATCCGCGTCTTCCCGATCTCAACCGCCGGCCTCCCTGTCGTGCGCCGGCAGCCGCAGCGTGATGTGCCGGCGCCAGTTCGCATCGTCAAGCGCCGGGAGGTCGTCGCGCAGGTGCACTCCACGCGACTCCCGGCGCAGCAACGCGCACTTGGCGACCTGCGTACCCAGCGTGAGCATGTTGAGCAGCTCGTACTCTGCCTCGCCCTTGTGGTCGAAGCGCAGCTCCGACGTGAGCTCGCCGAGCTGGCTGAGCGCGGCCGTGAGGTCGGCCTCGCGGCGCAGCACGCCGACCTGCCGCTGCATGATGTCGGTGAGGCGCCTGCGGGCGCCGGCCGCATCGCTGCCGTCGCCGGCCGGCCCCGCCTCCGGGATGCCGAAGTTCAGGCGGCGCACGTCCTCGCCGAGGCGGCCGATGTAGCGGTCGAGGTCGCGGACGACGCGGTCGGAGAAGACGAGGCCCTCGAGCAGGGAGTTGCTGGCGAGACGGTTGGCGCCGTGGACGCTGGTGCTCGCCACTTCGCCGCTGGCGTACAGCCCGGGCACGGTGGTCCGCCCCCACACGTCGGTGACGACGCCGCCGATGAAGTAGTGACACACCGGCGCCACCGGGATGAGCTGCGTGGCGAGGTCGAGGTCGTACTCGCGCAGGCCCGCCGACACGCTGGGGAAGCGCTCGTGAAGCCAGGGCGCGTCGAGGTGGGTCGCGTCGAGGTACACGTGGTCGGTGCCCTCCTGGCGCATCTCCGCGACCATGCCGCGCACGACGACATCGCGCGAGGCCAGCTCGCCGCGGGAGTCGTAGGCGGTCATGAAGCGCTCACCGGCAGCGTTGCGCAGGTAGGCGCCCTCGCCCCGCAGCGCCTCGGTGATGAGCTGTACGGTCTTCTGACCCGGGACCGCGAGCCCCGTAGGGTGGAACTGCACGAACTCGAGGTCGCGGATGGCGGCGCCGGCGCGATACGCCATCGCCACGCCGTCGCCGGTCGCGACCGGCGGGTTGGTCGTGCGCCCGTACACCTGTCCGGCGCCGCCGGTCGCGAGCACGGTCACCATGGCCACGTTGAGCGTGAGCCCGCCGTCGGCGAGGTTGAGCGTGAGCGCACCGACACAGCGGCCGTCCACGGTGAGCAGGTCGATGACGAACTCGTCCTCGTAGAGCTGCACGCGGCTGCCGACGCGAGCCGCTTCGGCGAGGGCGCTCGAGACCTCGCTGCCGGTGGCGTCGCCGCCTGCGTGCACGATGCGCGGCTGCGAGTGCGCGCCCTCGCGGCCGAGCACGATCTGCCCTTCGACCTTGTCGAACCGGGGACAGATCTCCATGAGCTCACGCACGCGATCCGGGCCCTCGTCGACCAGCACGCGCACGGCCTCCTCGTCGCAGAGGCCGGCGCCCGCCTGCACCGTGTCGGCGAAGTGCAGGTCGGGTGAGTCACTGGGCCCGATCGCCGCGGCGATGCCGCCCTGGGCGAGAAAGGTCGTCGTGTCGTCGAAGGTCGACTTGGTGAGCAGACCGACCCGCCAGCGGCGCGCGGCGCCGATGGCCGCGGTGAGACCGGCGATGCCGCCGCCGAGCACGAGGACGTCGAAGCTCCGCCGGTGGAGCTGCTCCCCGGAGCGGCTCGCCACGTACGGCCGGGTCATGACCTTCCCGTCAGCGCCAGCTCGTCATCGCTCACCGCTCATCCTTCCTTGGCGTCGAACAGCCTCACCCGCTGGGTGCGGGCGGTCGCCCGCGCCAGCCCGGCGACGTCGATGTCGGGCATGCCCCTGGCGTGCTTCCACACCTCGGCGAGGGGCACGAGCACGAATGCGCGCTTGACCATGCGCGGGTGCGGGAGCGTGAGCTCAGGGTCGCCAGACTCGGTGCCCTGGAAGAGCAGTATATCGATATCGAGCGTGCGCGGGCCAAAGCGAAGCCCTCGCACGCGGCCGTGTTCGCGCTCGATGCGCTGGCACTGCTTGAGGAGGTCGAGCGGCTCCAGCCCCGTCTCGACGCACACCACCTGATTGAGGAAGGCGTCCTGGTCGGGGAGGTCCTGCGGGGCGGTCTCGTACATGCCGGAGGTGGCCACGACGGTGGTCGCCGGAAGCGCCGCGAGCGCTTCGCCGGCGGCGCGCAAGTACGCGGCGCGATCGCCCTGGTTGGAGCCGAGCGACACGAAGACGCGCCTGCCCGACGGCGCGCGGAGCGGTGCCCCTCCGACGCCCCGCTCGATAGCCCGCCTAAGGCGGCTATTCACGAGAGGCGCACCACCTCGACGCGGGCCGCGTGGATCGGCAGTGACACCGGCGGAGCGACCTTGCTCACCGCCACCTCCACGAGCACCGGGTCGAACTCGTCCCAGAGGCCGTCGCAGAGGACGGTGGCGAGCCGCTCGAGAAGGTGGAACTCGTGACCCTCCACCACGCCGCGCACGTAGTCGACGATCCGGCTGTAGTTGACCGTGTCGGCAAGGTCATCGCTTTGGCCGGCGCCTCGCGCCTGGGGGTCGAGGCGAACGTCGACGACCAAGGTCTGGCCGATCGCCCGCTCCTCCGCCGTCACGCCGCAGCGCCCGCGCAGTTCGATGCCGTCGAGGATGATGGACAGGCTTTGCGTCATGCTGGTGCCTCCCGCAGGTCCGCCGGCCGATGGCCGCTCACAGGGGCGGGGCGCCCTCGCGGACGGCGAGCGCGACCCGCAACGCCTCGAAGTTGGGTCTCACGTCGTGGACGCGGAACACGTGTGCGCCCGCGAGGAAACCGATGACGGTCGTCGCGACGGTGCCGACGACCCGATCCCCCGGCTCCGCCCCCAGGATCGCACCCAGGAAGCGCTTGCGCGACGTGCCGAGAAGAACGGGCCGGCCAAGCGCGGTGAACCGCGAGAGGCCGTCGAGGAGCGCGAGGTTGTGCGCGATCGTCTTGCCGAACCCGACGCCGGGGTCGATCATGACTTGCTCCTCACGGACGCCGCGGGCGAGCGCGAAGGTGAGGCGCTCCTCGAGAAAGCGGAGGACCTCGTCGACCACGTCGTCGTAGCGCGGGTCCTCCTGCATCGTCTTCGGCATGCCCTGCATGTGCATGAGGCAGATCGGGCAGCCCGCCTCGACGACAACGTCGATCATGGCGTCGTCGTAGCGCAGCGCGCTGACGTCGTTGATGATCGCCGCGCCGGCGGCCAGCGCCCTGCGGGCGACGTCCGCCTTCATCGTGTCCACGGAGATGGGGACGCCGACACGGCCGGCGAGCGCCTCGATCACCGGAAGGACGCGGCGGAGCTCCTCGTCCAGGGAGACGGGCTCGGAGCCGGGCCGCGACGACTCGCCGCCGATGTCGACGATCGAGGCGCCCTCACGCACCAGCGTGAGGGCCTGCTCGAGCGCGGCGTCGGCGGCGAGAAACCTGCCGCCGTCGGAGAAGGAATCGGGCGTGACGTTGACCACGCCCATGATGCTCGGAAAGGAAAGGTCGAGGCTGAACGTCGGCGTGGCCGGCAGCATGGCTGGGACGTCAGTGCGGCGCGTTGATGAGGGCGAACACCTCGGCGCGCGTAGCCTCGTTGCTCTGGATCAGGCCGCGCACGGCGCTGGTGACGGTCTTGGCGCCCGGCGTACGCACCCCGCGCATGCTCATGCAGAGGTGCTCGGCCTCGATGAGGACGAGGGCGCCGGTCGGCTGCAGGGAGACCTCGATCGCATCCGCGACCTCGCTGGTGATGCGCTCCTGCAACTGGGGTCGCGCCGCGACCCGGCGGACCACCCGCGCGAGCTTGCTGAGCCCGGCGATGTGGCCGTGCTCGCTCGGGATGTACGCCACGTGCGCACGGCCGTGGAACGGCAACAGGTGGTGCTCGCAGATCGAGTAGAAGTCGATGTCCTTGATGAGCACCATCTCGCGATGGTGATCACCGGGGATCGCCGTGAGCAGTTCGGCCGGGTCGGGGGCGCCGATCCCGGAGAAGATGTCGGCGTACATGTCGGCGACCCGCCGCGGGGTCTTGAGCAGCCCCGGGCGCTCGGGGTCGTCACCGATTCCCTCGAGGATGAGGCGGACGCCGGTCTCTATCTTGTCGCGGTCCACGTGGTGGTCTGAGGCCCGCCGCCGGCGGCTCAGGTCGCCTCGGGGTTGACGGGATTGACGTGGGCCGGCTTGGGCACGGGCGGCTGCTTGACGCGCGGCCGCTTCTCGGCCTCCGGCGACGCGGTCCGGCGACGCGCCGCCTCCTTCTCGTCGCGCTCGCGGAAGACCTCGTCTTCGGGGAGGCCGTCGACCAGCCCCTGGAACTCCGACGCCTCGATGGTCTCGCGCACGATGAGGATCTTGCTGATGTTGTCGAGCAGCTCGCGCTTCTCGCCCAGCAGGTCCTTGGCGCGCTGGTGCGCCTCTTCGATGATCCGCCTGATCTCGTCGTCGATCTGCTTGGCGATCTCCTCGGAGTAGTCGGCCTGCTGCTGAAACTCGCGGCCGAGGAACGGCATCGACTGGTCGTGGCCCAGCGTCCGCGGGCCGAGCTCCTCGCTCATGCCGTAGCGCATGATCATCTGTTTGGCCGTCGCCGTCGCCTTTTCGAGGTCGTTGGCGGCGCCGGTGGTGATCTCGCCGAAGACGACCTCTTCGGCGGCGCGTCCGCCGAGCGTCATGGAGAGCGTGTCCATGAGCTCCTGCTTGGTGGTCAGGAACTTGTCCTCGGTCGGCAGCGAGATGGTGTAGCCGAGCGCCTGACCGCGGCTCACGACGGAGATCTTGTGCACCGGGTCGGTGAACTCCAGGAAGTGACCGACCAGCGCGTGGCCCATCTCGTGGAAGGCGGTGATCGCCTTCTCCTTCTCGGTGATGATGCGTGTCTTCTTCTCGGGACCGGCCAGCACGCGCATGATGCCCTCTTCGAGCTCGGCCATGCCGATGAGCTTCTTGCCGTGCCGCGCCGCGAGAAGCGCCGCCTCGTTCACGAGGTTGGCGAGGTCGGCGCCGGTGAAGCCGGGCGTCTGGGCCGCGAGCGCGTCGATGTCGATGTCCTTGTCGATCGGCTTGCCGCGCGAGTGCACGTCGAGGATCTGCTTGCGGCCCGGCCGGTCCGGCCGGTCCACCACGATCTGCCGGTCGAAGCGCCCCGGGCGCAACAGGGCCGGGTCGAGGATGTCGGGGCGGTTGGTGGCGGCGATGAGGATGATGTTGTCCTTCATCTCGAAGCCGTCCATCTCGACGAGCAGCTGGTTCAGTGTCTGCTCGCGCTCGTCGTGGCCTCCGCCCATGCCTGCGCCGCGGTGGCGGCCGACGGCGTCGATCTCGTCGACGAAGATGATGCAGGGCGCATTCTGCTTGGCCTGCTCGAACAGGTCGCGCACGCGCGAGGCGCCGACGCCGACGAACATCTCGACGAAGTCAGAGCCACTGATGCTGAAGAACGGGACGCCCGCCTCGCCGGCGACGGCGCGCGCGAGGAGCGTCTTGCCGGTGCCGGGCGGGCCGTACAACAGCACGCCCTTGGGGATGCGGGCGCCGAGCTGCTGGAACTTCTTCGGGTTCTCGAGGAACTCCTTGATCTCGTGAAGCTCCTCGACGGCCTCCTCGGCGCCGGCGACGTCCTTGAACGTCACTTTGGGCGAGTCGACGCTGACGCGCTTGGCCTTGCTCTTGCCGAAGCTCATCACCTTGGAGCCGCCGCCCTGCATCTGGTTCATGATGAAGAACCAGAACCCGATGATCAGCAGGATGGGCAAGATGGTGAACAGGGCGCTCGTCCACCACGCCGACTTGGGGCTGGTGGCGTCGTAGGGCACGTTGTACTGGTTGAGGAACTCCGTGGTCGCGGCCGGGTCGGTGTAGGCGACGCCATACTGCACCGACTTGCCCTCCGCGTCCTCCTGGAGCTCGACCTCCATCGTCTGGTCCTTGACGTTGAGGACCACGGACGAGACTTCGCCGTTGACGACATCCCTGGTGAAGCTGGGCTGGACGTCCTTCTCGGCGGGCGGATCGACCGTCCCGGTGGACACGGCCACCTCGGGGTCGCTGCTCCGGATCTGCTCCTCGAGGGCTCCCGTGTCGGTGATCTTCGTCACGTAGTACTGCTGGCCGCCCGTCTGCGTGACCTGCGCGGCGCCGGCCTGGGGGTCGATGACGACGTTCTTGATGATGTCGTTCTGGAGGTCGCTCTCAAGCACGGCGAGCGTGGTGTTGAACGGCGCCGCGTAGATCGCCTTGGGCGTGTCGTCGGCATTGTTGCCCGAGATGACCCACTCGATGAACATCGCCACGATGATGACGATGAGGATGGGGAACAGCGCGCTACGGATGAATCGGCTCACAGTGACCCTTCTGGACGGGTGCGGACCACGGGGACGACGATAAGGCTCGTTGTGCCTGCAAATCGACCGTCCGGTGAAGGTAGCATACCCGTCCCGCTACAGCAAAGAACCCGCCTGATCGACGATCTCGGCGGCGGCTTCGGGGGTGAGGACGCCGATGAAATCCAGCGTCCGGAAATGGTCGGCAAGGTCCAGGCCGTACCCGACCACGAACTTGTCGGGGATCTCGAACCCCACGTAGCGGCACGGGATCTCCGTGCGCCGCCGCGAGGGTTTGGTGAGGAGGGCGCAGATCTCCAGCGACGCCGGCTTGCGGCTGCGCAGGTTCTTGAGCAGGTAGCTCAACGTGAGCCCGGAGTCGATGATGTCCTCCACGATGAGCACGTGGCGGCCGGCGATCTCGAGGTCGAGGTCCTTGAGGATACGCACCACGCCCGAGGAGTCCGTGGACGAACCGTAGCTCGAGACGGCCATGAAGTCGAGCGCGACCGGCACTTCGATGCGCCTTGCGAGGTCGGCCATGAAGAAGACGGCGCCCTTGAGCACGCCCACGAGGAGCAGCTCCTTGCCCTCGTAGTCGCGCGTGATCTCGGCGGCGAGTTCGTCGACGCGGGCCGCCAAGGCGGCTCGGTCGACGAGTACCTCATCGATCGGCACGTTCACGTTCCCTCCTGGAAGACGTGCAGGGTCAGGACACTACTCTGGGCCACCCGGTAGCCTTGCGCAACCCTGCCGGGCGCCGCCGCGGGGCTGGCCGTGCCCGCTGTGGCGACCGCGGCGCGACCGACCCACGCAGCATGGCCGTCCACGTCGAGCACCGGGACCAGCGGCCGCTCTCCCGTGGGGACGCGCGCCGCCGCGAGGTGGCGCGCCACCGTCGTCTCGGCGCCGAGCCCCTGCGGCGCGAAGCGTTCGCCGCGGCGCGGGTGGCGCAGCGTCACGCGACGCGGCCGCGCGCCGAGCCCGGCGAAGGCCTCGCCGGCAGCGGCGGCCCGGCGGTCGAAGACCGCGCCGGGCAGGAGCCGCGCCCGCCAGGCGCGGCCACAGAACGCGACGGACACTCCGGCGTCGCCGGCGCCCGCGAGGACCGCGCCGTCGACCACAGCCGGGGAGCACTCGTGCGGTGGATGGACGGCGCGGATGCGCAGCAGTCCCGCGCCGCGGACCGCCTCCAGCCCGCGCCCGAGGCTCACCCGGCCGGCATCGTCGGCGCGCGTCGCCAGCCGCTGGATCGCCGCGACCAGCCGCCGCTCCACGAGGGCCTCGCCGCCCATCGCCTCGCGAACGAGCTCGTGTACGAGGAGCGCCTGCAAGGCCGGCGGCTCGGCGGCGAGGGCGCCGAGCTCGATCGCGACGAGCTCGCCCGGCGCGACCGGCCGCGTCACGCGCCCTCGCGCCTCGGCAGTGACGGCGGCCAGCACGCCGGCCTCGGCGGCGGCCTGCTCCGCCGTCGCCGCAAGCGTCTCGGCGAGGCGCGGGTTGAGGGACTCCAGCCGCGGCAGCACCTCGAGGCGCAGCACGTTGCGCGCGTACACCGGAGCCGCGTTGGTGACGTCCTCGCCGTACTCGATCCCCGCGGCAGCGCAGCACGCCCTGATCTCGCCGGATCCCAGGCAGAGCAGCGGCCGCGCCACGTCGCCGTCGCGCGGCAGCATGCCGGCGAGGCCGCGCGTCGAGGAGTACTTGGCCAGCCGATAGAGGATGGTCTCGGCCTGGTCGTCGCGGTTGTGAGCCGTCACCAGGACGTCGTAGCCGTTCTCGGCGGCAAGCCGGCGCGCGCGGCCGTACCGCAGATCGCGGGCGCGCGCCTGGAAGTCGCCGCCCGACAGGTCGCCGCGCACGCGCTCCACGTGCAGCGGCACGCCGGCGGCGGCGCAGGCACGCTCCACGATGTGGCGGTCGCGGTCGGAGTCGGCGCCGCGCATCCCGTAGTCCACATGCAGCGCCGCAAGGGTCAGCCCGAGGCCCAGGCGGCGATCCATCCCGGGCAGAAGCGCGAGCAGCGCCATCGAATCGGCGCCGCCCGAGAGCAGAAGCAGGGCACGCTCGCCGGAGCGCAGCGCGGCGGTCCGCGCCGTGTACTCGGCGACGCGGCGCTGGAGCCGGAGGCAGGCGGCGGAGAGGCGCGCCACCACAGCCTCAGGAGAGGACGACGCGGCGGCCGCGCACGGTGGCCGTGTCGGCGCGGCGAAAAGCGTCGTACGGTCCCGCACAGCCGCAGGGAGCCGTGTTCGCGACGAGCAGAAGGGGCATGAGGGCCTCCTTGGGACCGCGCCTCAGGGTACGCCGAGCATAGCAGACGAGCGCCGTCGGGACGCCCGACCGTTGCCTCCGCGGGCAACGGCAAAACGACTGTCTTAGCACACTCATGCACTACCATGTGCCGCAAGTAACAAGCCACCGGGGGCGGGCCTCGGGGGCTGTCAAGGGGGGGGATCGCAGATGTCCAGCAAGATCGTACGTCTCTGTCTACTGCTCGGTGCCGTGGTGCTGCTGATCGCGCTCGCGGCCATGCCGGTCGCTGCCATGACCAGGACGGCGAACGAGGTGTGGTTGGGAGCGCTGCTCTACAGCGATACGGCCCTGTCCGATCCAGACGGGCAGTCGTGCGCCAGTTGCCACACGCCGCGCGCCGGGTTCGCCGATCCCGACCGCTGCCTGCCGGTCTCGGAGGGCGTCAACCGCGGGGACTTCGGCGGCCGCAACGCGCCCACCGCCGCCTACACGACCTGGAGCCCGGATCTCCAGTACGACGCCGACGGTGACGCGTGGGTCGGCGGCATGTTCTGGGACGGCCGCGCGACCGGCTTGGACCCCGGCCTCAGCCCGCTCGCAATGCAGGCCAAAGGCCCGTTCCTCAACGACATCGAGATGAGCAATGATTCGGAGGCGGATGTCATCGACGAGGTGCGAAAGGCCTCGTACCGGAAGCTCTTCCTGAAGGTGTACGGGCCGGATAGCCTCGACGACGTCTACGCGGCCTACGACAACGTAGCACGAGCGATCGCCGCCTATGAGTCATCCCGGCTCGTCAACACGTTCAGCTCACGCTACGACGCCTACCGGGCGGGAGCTTCCTGGGTGCTCACGCGGCAGGAGAAGCGCGGCCTCAGGCTCTTCAACGGCAAGGCGCTGTGCAACCAGTGTCACCCCAGTGCGCCCGATCCGGCGATCTCGACGGGGATCGCCAGCGGCAAGGCACTGTTCACCGACTACACCTACGACAATCTCGGCCTGCCGCAGAACCCTGAAGCCGTGATGCTCAGCAAGGGCGACGGCAGCCCCGACCTCGGCCTCGGCGGCTTCTTGAACGACTCCACCGTCAACGGCGCGTTCAAGGTGCCCACGCTGCGCAACGTCGCGCGCACGGCGCCCTACGGTCACAACGGCTACTTCGCCACGCTGGCGGAGATCGTGCACTTCTACAACACTCGCGATGTGCCGAGTGCCGGCTGGGAGGCCCCGGAGTATCCCGACACGATGAACGTCGACGAACTCGGTGACCTCGGCCTCACATCGGGACAAGAAAAGGCGATCGTCGCCTTCATGAAGACCCTCACCGACCGCGTGATCGTGCCGATCCCCGACAGGTGATCCTGGTTCGAGCGCAGGCGTGCTGAGTACTCAGCGGCCGCGCGACGGACAGGGGCCCCGGCGGCGCAGTCGCGCCGCCGGGGCCCCATCCGTTTGTCCTGCCGGGCGCGCAGCGCCGCCGTCACGTGGCGTCAGCCCAGACCTACTCCGTCGCCTCGCCCGGCCCCTCGACCTTGTCGCGCTCGGAGGCGGGCGTCTCGAGCAGGTAGCGGTAGAGGAGGCCGCCGATGACGCCGCCGACGGTGGGGAAGATGATGAACACCCAGAGCTGGGCGAGCGCCCAACCGCCGACGAACAGCGCCGGGGCGAGGCTTCGCGCCGGGTTCACGGACGTGTTGGTCACCGGGATGCTGATCAGGTGGATCAGAGTCAGCGTGAGACCGATGGCGAGCGGCGCAAGGCCGGCCGGCGCGCGGCGATCGGTGACCCCGTGGATGACGAGCAGGAAGGCGAGCGTGAGCAGCAACTCGATGACGATCGCCGCCGCCAGCGAGTAGCCGGCCGGGGAGTGCTCGCCGAAGCCGTTGGCGGCGAAGCCGTCGGCGAGTGAGAAGCCGGCCCTGCCCGAGGCGATCACGTAGAGAACGGCGCTGGCGCAGATGGCGCCGATGACCTGAGCCACGATGTAGACGACCACCTTGCCGGCGGGGAATCGCCCCCCGGCCCAGAGACCCAGGGTCACCGCGGGGTTGAAGTGCCCGCCGGAGATGTGGCCGACGGCGTACGCCATGGTGACCACCGTGAGGCCGAAGGCAAGTGAGACGCCGAGCCAGCCGATCCCGTTGTCGCCGACCGAGGCGGCCAGCACGGCGGCGCCGGTGCCGCCGAAGACGAGCCAGAAGGTGCCGAAGAACTCGGCGACCGCGGCCTTTCGTGTGTTCATAGAGCCCTCCAGCCGTGTGACGCTCCCACTACTGCGACGGTGCTTACCCGGCGTCGACGCTTCCCTCACGCGGGAGTGCGTTGGCGGCAAAAAGAAAGGCGCCCGAACGGGCGCCCAGGAAGGCGATGGTAGCGGGGGCAGGATTCGAACCTGCGACCTTCGGGTTATGAGCCCGACGAGCTACCGGACTGCTCCACCCCGCGACGTTGGACTTGGCATTGTACACGCAGAAACACGCGATTGTAAAGTGCCCTGCAGGGACTCCTCGCACGCGCGGCGTAAAGGGCAGACGGGATGTACCGATACACTCTGTCGGAGATGGTGAGTTCTGAGGCGACAGGCAGGCGGTACGGCGCACTCGCAGCGGCAGTTGCCGTGGGCGCAGTGCTCTGCGCGCTTGCCTGCGTCCTTCTCCCCTGCGCCGCCAGCGCCGCTCCCGGCGACGCCGTCACCGATCTGCAGGCGCGGGCGCGCGGCGTGCGCCGAGAAGTCGCGCGCCTGGATCACCGCGCCGCCATCCTCACGGAGAAGTACAACGCTGCCAGGGCCGAGCTGGATGCACTCAACATCCGCCTGCAGGGGGCGCGAAGCGACCTCGAGCGCACGCGCGCGGAGTTCGACGCCGCGCAGGCGCTGCGCGGCGAACGGCTCGCCGCCATGTACAAGACCGACGGTTTCACGGTCCTCGACGTGCTCTTCAGTCTCGACGACCTGGGCGAGGCCGGCACGCAGTTCGGCTACTTCCGCTCCATCGACCAGGCGGACCAGCGGACGGTCACGCGCATCGAAGCCCTGGAGCGGGAGATGGAGTCGCTCTCGCGGCGGATCGACGAGGACAGGGCCGACGCCCTGGAGCGGGAGATGAAACTGCGTGAGCAGCAGGCCGCCATCGAGGACGAGCTGGCCGCGCGCGAGACGCTCCTCGCCGACCTCGACGCGCGCGTCAAGAAGCTCATCGCGCAGCAGGCCCGCCTCGACGCGGCGGCGTCCAGGCGCCTGGCGAGAGCCGCCGGCGTCGACCTGGCCAAGATCTCCGGGACGCCGGCGCAGATCGCCGTGCTCAAGGAGACGATGAAGTACCTCGGCATCCCCTACGTGTGGGCCGGCGCCACGCCTTCGGGCGGATTCGACTGTTCCGGCCTCGTCCTCTACGTGTACGCCAAGTTCGGGGTCGACTTCCCGCACGGGGCCACGATGCAGGCGCACATGGGCGATCCCGTCTCCCAGGCAAGGGCCCAGCCCGCGGACCTCGTGTTCTTCGGCAGCCCGTCCTTCTACCATCACGTGGGCATCTACATCGGCAACGGCCTCTTCATCGAGGCGCCGCACACCGGCGACGTGGTCAAG
This sequence comes from Thermoleophilia bacterium, assembly GCA_035686425.1. Classification (GTDB taxonomy): domain Bacteria; phylum Actinomycetota; class Thermoleophilia; order UBA2241; family UBA2241; genus CAIXSE01. The sequence continues at coordinate 263 of DASRZL010000135.1, read as the reverse complement.
GTCAGCCGGCTGGCCGGACGCGGGTGCACGCTCATCTGCCGGTACCCCATCCGGCTGCCCTGACCGCCTCGAGGGGCGCGGCCGGCCACGGCACTGTCGCCGGCAGCCACGACGCGGTAGACTCCGGACATGCCTTGGTACGTCCTGCTCATCATCGCCCTTGCGAGCCTGGCCATCGCCGTCGGGGGGTTCGTCTACATGGGCCTCAAGGGATGGCGCCTCGCGAAGCGCGGCGCGAGCATCTCGAAGCGCGTCGCGCCGCT
>DASRZL010000134.1:0-3265 GCA_035686425.1 Thermoleophilia bacterium | reverse complement strand
GCTGGTGGCGCCGACGTGGTCGCGGATCTCGTCGACTGACTTGTTGGCGGCGATGAGCTCGGCGCGCGTCGCCATGTCGATGCCGTAGTAGCAGGGCCACTGGATCGGCGGCGAACTGATGCGCAGGTGCACCTCTTTGGCGCCGGCGCCGAACAGCATCTCGACGAGCTTGCCCGTCGTGTTGCCGCGGACGATCGAGTCGTCGACCACGACGAGCCGCTTGCCGCGGATCACCGACGTGAGCGGGTTGAGCTTCATGCGAATGCCGACCTGGCGCAGCTGGTCGTCGGGCTGGATGAACGTGCGGTGCACGTAGCGGTTCTTGATGAGGCCCTCGGTGTAAGGGATGCCGGACGCCGCCGAGTAGCCGATCGCCGCCGGCATGCCGGTGTCCGGCACCGGGATGACGAGGTCGGCCTCGACCGGCGCCTCCATGGCGAGATGCTTGCCCATCTCCTGGCGCACCACGTGCAGCGTCTTGCCGTTCATCACGCTGTCGGGACGCGCGAAGTAGATGAACTCGAAGATGCAGAGAGCCGGGCGGGAGCCCTCGAGCTCGACCCGCTCGCTGCGCAGGCCGTGCTCGCGGTCGGCGATGACGATCTCGCCCGGCTGGATCTCGCGCACGAAGTCGGCGCCGATGATGTCGAGGCCCGAGGTCTCGCTGCTGAACACGGGGTGGCCCTCGAAGTCGCCGAGGCAGAGCGGGCGCACGCCGTAGGGGTCGCGGAAGCCCACCACGGCGCTTCCGCTCATGACGGCGGCGGAGAAGGCGCCGCGGATCTTGCCGACGGCGGTGCGTACGGCGCCGAGCAGGTCGCCCTCCGCCTCGTGGGCGATCAGCGCTGTGATCACCTCGGTGTCGGTGGTGCCGGCGAACTTGACGCCCTGGGCGATGAGCTCGTCGCGCAGCTCCGTGGTGTTGACGAGGTTGCCGTTGTGGCCCAGGGCGATGACGTCGCCGTTGCGGCTGCGCACCAGCGGCTGGGAGTTCTGCCAGTGGCTGGCGCCGGTGGTGGAGTAGCGCACGTGGCCGATCGCGTGCTGTCCGCTCAGGCTCTGCAGCATCTGCTCGTTGAACACCTGGCTGACGAGGCCGAGGTCCTTGATCACGGTGATCTGGCCGTCGTCGGCCACGGCGATGCCGGCGCTCTCCTGTCCGCGGTGCTGCAGGGCGTAGAGGCCGAAGAAGGTCAGGCGCGCGACGTCGCGTCCCGGCGCGTGGATGCCGAAGACGCCACAACTGTCGTGGAGACGATCGTCGTACAAGGCGCTCAGTTCCGATCGATCAGGCGAGCCGCTCCGGGAGTGATTCATAAGCAGCATGGAGCTCGCTCACCGGGACGGCGAAGAGCTCCTTCGCGTCCATTTTACACCTGAGGTCGGTGCCGGTCACCCGGCCGACCTCCCGATGCGGCAGGTCGCCGAGCAACGCGTCGAGCTCGGCGAGCTTGTCGGGCGCGCAGCTGACGATCACGCGGGTCGGCGCCTCGCCGAAGAGCGCGAGGTCGGGCCGCCCGGCGGCGCCGGTCACGGCCGCGGCGGAGCCGAGGTCGACGTCGGCGCCGAGCCAGCGGCCGGAGCGGCCGGGCCGCGGCGTCGCCGGGTCCTCGAACTGGGCGCCGCCGTTGGAGCCGCCGGCGATGCAGCACTCGGCCAGAGCCACGGCGAAGCCGCCCTCGGCGCAGTCGTGGGCGCTCTTCAGCAGGCGCGCCTCGATGGCCGCCCGGACCTTGGTCTGCAGTGAGGTCTCGAGCTGCAGATCGACGTCGGGCACGCGACCCTCGACCCTGCCGAAGGCGACCTTCTGGTACTCGGAGCCGTCCACCCACGCGGCGTCGGCGCCGACCAGCACGATCGCGTCGCCTTCGTCCTTGAAGGCGTCGTCGATGTGGATGCTGACATCGTCGTAGATGCCGAGCATGCCGATCATCGGCGTCGGGTAGATGGCCTGACCGAAGCTCTCGTTGTAGAAGCTCACGTTACCGGAGACCACCGGTGTGTCGAGCGCCTCGCAGGCCTCGGCGATGCCCTCGATCGCCTGCTCGAACTGCCAGTAGATCTCGCCCTTCTCCGGGTTGCCGAAGTTGAGGCAGTCGGTGACTGCGACGGGCAGCGCGCCGGCACAGGCCAGGTTGCGCGCCGCCTCGGCCGTGGCGGCCTTGGCGCCGCGGTACGGGTCGAGGTAGCAGTGGCGGCCGTTGCAGTCGTTGCTGAAGGCGATGCCGCGCTGCGTGTCCTTGATGCGCAGCACCGCGGCGTCGGAGCCGGGGATCTGCACGGTGTTGGCCTGGACGATGTAGTCGTACTGCTCCCAGGCCCAGCGCTTGCTGGCGATGTTGGGCGCGGCGAGGAGTTGCGTCAGCGCCGCGCCGAGGTCCGCCGGCTGCGGGTAGGTCGCGTCGGCCACGGCCACGGGCTCGTCGACGATGTAGTCCGGCTTCACGGAGGGCGTGCGGATGACGGGGCTCTCGTCGGCGAGACGGCGAGCGGGGATGCTCGCCACGCGCTCGCCGTGCCACCAGATGCGCAGCATCTTGCTGTCGGTGACCTCGCCGATGACGGTGCAGTCGAGGTCCCAGCGCTCGCAGACCTCGCGCACGTCGGCGATCTGCTCGTCGGTGACGATCGCCAGCATGCGCTCCTGGCTCTCGCTGATCATGATCTCCCACGGCTCCATGTCGGCCTCGCGCAGCGGTACGCGGTCGGCGTGGATGTCGAGCCCGACGAAGCCCTTGCTCGACATCTCCGAACTCGAGCTGGTGAGGCCCGCGGCACCGAGGTCCTGCATGCTCACCACGAGCTTGCGGTGGATGAGCTCGAGGCAGGCCTCGATCAGCTTCTTCTCGGTGAACGGGTCGCCGACCTGGACGCTGGGGCGCTTCTCCTCGAGCGTCTCGTCGAACTCCTGGCTGGCGAGCACGCTGGCGCCGCCGATGCCGTCGCGGCCGGTCTTGGAGCCGATGAGGACGACGTGGTTGCCGACGCCGCTGGCGATGGCGCGCACGATGCCGTCGGTACGGATCAGCCCGGCGCTCATCGCGTTGACGAGGCAGTTACCCTCGTAGCTGGGCTCGAAGTAGATCTCGCCGCCGATGGTCGGGATGCCCAGGCAGTTGCCGTAGTGGGCGATGCCGCCGACGACGCCGTCGAGCAGGAAGCGCTGGCGCGGCTCGGTGAGCTCGCCGAAGCGCAGCGAGTCCATGCTCACGCACGGGCGCGCGCCCATCGTGAAGATGTCGCGCACGATGCCGCCGACGCCGGT
>DASRZL010000133.1:0-3158 GCA_035686425.1 Thermoleophilia bacterium | reverse complement strand
TTCTGGGCTTCATATGCATAGGCGCGGGACCTCCGTGAATCGAAGACAGTTACGTTGCTGTATGCCCGCGACCACGGCGACTCAGACCCAGTTCGCGACGCGCAGGCCCTCGACCCTGTCGAAGTGTCGGACGTCGTTGCTCACCAGCGTGGCGCCCTGGCTCAAGGCGTGAGCGGCAATCATCATGTCCATCGCGCCCAGGGGCGTGCCGGCCTTGTCCAGTGCCGCCCGGAGGGCCCCGTAGTGCTCCGCCGCGGCCTCGTCCCAGGGTACGACGGTCAGCCGGGACACCAGATCGGCGATCTCGCGGCGGATGCCGGCGGCCTCGCGATGGCGCGCCGCCCCGTAGAGGAGCTCGGCCAGGACCACTGTGGAGACCACCAGGGCCCCGGGCCCTGCTTCGTCGAAGCGCTCCTTGACCGACGAGGGCCGGCTCCTGAGGACGTAGCTGCAGATGTTGGTGTCGAGCATGTAGCGCATCAGAACGGCTCGCGCTCCTCGGGCGCGGGGTCCTCGCGGTGCACCAGATAGTCGGCCGGCACCCCAGATGGCCGCGCGAAGAAGTCGTCCCAGCCGACGGGTTTCGGCCTGAGGATCACGGCGTCGCCCTGCCGCTCGATGAAGACCTCGCGGCCGGAGAAACGGAACTCCGCCGGCAGCCGGACTGCCTGGCTGCGGCCGTTCATGAAGAGCTTGGCGGTCTGAGTCATGAGACACCCCCGTGATATATACCCCTCGTATATACCACGACCGATGAGATCGCAAGCAGCCATTGCCCTAGGATGCACCCGCGCCTGACAGGCGCGCCAGAGTGACGATCACACGCCCAGGTGGACCATCGAGTTCGGTGAGAACGTGAACGGCCTGGAGACGCGGCGCGGCTGGGTACCACGGGCTCCCCCGCCCCGCGGACCCGCTCACCGAGTGAGCGGTCCGGATCCCGGTGCTTCAGAAAGCTGCCCGCGCACCTTCTCGTCCGCCAGGATCACCAGCCGCTGCAGAGCGCGGGTGCAGCCCACGTAGAGCAGCGAGCGCTCGACCGGCGTGTCCAGCTTGTCGACGTCGGTGATCACCACGGCCGGCGCCTCGAGGCCCTTGAAGCGGTAGATGGAGGAGTACTTGATACGGCCGGAGCGCAGGTCGACGGCGTCGAGGTCGCTGGGGATGCACGCCGCCAGCCAGTCGCCGATCTCCTCTTCCTCCTCGTCGTCGCCCGGCTCGCGCACGAGCGGCGCCAGGCGGTCGCGCCACGGCTGCTCCGTGAGGTGGGCCGCGGCGCAGTGCTCGTTGCCGGAAGGGCTGACGACGGCGATCTGCGGGCCGGAGAAGCCCTCGTCGCGCAGCTCGGTGAGGACGGCGCGGAGCAGCGTCAACTGCTGCTCGCCGTCCCCGTACCAGCGCAGCTCCGGCTCGACGTCGTCGTCCGGCCGGCGCACGCGTTTGTAGCCGGGGTCCACGTGCCCGCAGGCCACGGCCAGTGCGGCCACGCGCGGCGTGTTGCGGCAGTTGATGCGCAGCGCACAGCGCATCGCCGAGACGGGTGCGGCGCCGGCCGCGCGCGCGTCCGCCGGCGGGTCCAGGAACTCGTCCACGGTGAGCGCCGCGGCGTCGTAGATGCGCTGCCAGGCGAAGTCGCCGAAGAAGCGCCAGTGGCCCTCGGCGAGCCCGCCCTCCAGGCTCAGATCGAGGACGTCGAGGTAGCTGCGGCGCAGCACGTCCTGAGCCTCGTCGAGGACGATCTCGTCATAGACCTCGCGCGCGCCCTCGTGCCCGAGCAGCGCCTCGAGGGCCATGGTCGGCAGCTCCTCCTGCCAGAACTCGGTGCGGCAGCGCTGCTCGCGCGTGGGCGCGATGCCGGCCAGCAGGCGCAGGTGCTCGTGCAGGGTCCGGGCCGTGACGCCGCGGCCCAGGCCGGACGCCTCCTCCTGGAGCCAGCGTCCGAGCGGCCGGTTGAAGCAGAGCAGGAGCACGCGGCGCCCGCGAGAGACGGCGCGCCGCGCCGCCTCGATCGCCAGCAGCGTCTTGCCCGTGCCGGCGGGCCCGTCGAAGACGATGCGCGGGTTCAGGTCGATGGCGTCGAGGGCCTCGAACTGCTCCTCGGTGTAGTGGCGCACCTCCTCTTCGAGCCGCAGCCGGCGCGACTTGGGACTCTCGAAGAACTCGAAGTCGGGGCGCAGGGTCCCGACCAGCGCCTCGCACTGAGACGCGGTGGGCTCGCCCTTCTCGGCGTGGAACCAGGGGACTTTGCGCTCGATCAGCCGCCTGCGGGCCTGGTCGAGCACGCCCTCGATGAGCCGCGCGATGGGCTGTGCCCGCAGCGCGCGGCGGTCGATCACCTGCCAAGAGTTCCACTCCGGCGAGCTCTCGTGGAAGTCGATGAACGGAAAGCAGACCGCCGAGCAGAAGGGGATGTGGCTCAGCTCGGGGTGCTGCCGGGCCAGCCGCTGGCGCAGGCTGTGCATCGCCTCGGAGGCCTGGCGGAAGGGTCCGCGATGGTCGGGCTCGTCGCTGCGCCCGTAGTACCAGTCGCCGTCCCGGCGGCGCAGCGAGTGGCAGCCCTTGACCTCCACGACGAGCACACCCTTCCCCGGCACCAGACAGAGGAAGTCGATCTCGCCGGCCAGCCGTCTCCGGTGGTCGGCGATGTCGAAGGAGTGAAGCACCGTCCAGCCGGAGGTGTCGGGGCCCGCCGGCGCCCCGCCGGTGGAAGCGCCGGCGCCCGCCGGCCCCTTGCGCGTCCGGCCCGACGCGGCGAGCGCCTCGAAGACGGCGCGCTCGCCGTCGCTCTGCGTACTCTCGCTGATGGTCGGAGGGATGAGACGCATGCTCACCTGGGTCGGCCGGCTCGGTCACGACATCCTATCGCGAACGGCAGCCTCTCCGATGTGACGTCCCCGTGGCGAGCCGGCCGAGCCCGTACGTGACGGAGCACCGGCCGGGAGTGCGCTCTCGCGCCGCCCGGCCGGTGCTCCGTCGGAAGAGTTCGGCCTACTTCTCCTTGTCCTTCTTCTTGCTCGTCGCTCGCTCCCCACCAGCCTGAGTGAGAACGCAATCGTAGGCCCGTCCTACTCACCGGGACCCGGGTCCAGACGCGCGCTGGGGCGGGGGCCCGGCGGCGCAGCCGGGACCGGGCTCGCCGGGATCCTCGAGGACGTCAC
>DASRZL010000132.1:0-7204 GCA_035686425.1 Thermoleophilia bacterium | reverse complement strand
GAGCCGCTCGGGACCTGCGAGAAGTCGACGATCACGTCGGCGCGCTCGCCCGGGGCGAGGAGGAGCGTCCGTCCGGAGATGCCGACGACGGTGGCGAGGACGCCCATCTCGGCGTCTTGCGACGTCGGCTGCCTCACGATGTAGCCGACGGGCGTAGTGGGCAGTTCGACGGCCTGGGGCAGGAGGCCGCCGTCGTTGCCGATCTGGATCATGGCGGGGCCGGCGGCGCTCGGGGCCGGGACGCCGCCCGGGCGTTTGTCCGTCGGCCAGTCCGCCGGCCAGTCGGGGTTGACGGATCCCGCGGCCGGCAGCATCGGGATCTCGCCCGAGTCGGTCTGCAGCTCCGGCCGGCCTCCGGGCCCGGTCTTCGCGATCTCGTTGGACACCGCGTAGTAGAGCTGGAGGTTGAGGTGGCGGTCGCCACAGGCGTTGAGGATGCGCAGCCGGTAGGCCTTGCGCTCGACCTTGGCGTAGGGGTAGGCGGTTCCGTTGACGAGCATGGTGTCGAAGAAGGCGTTGGGCACCGCCGACGGGTTGGGCGTTCCGGGATTCTCCTCCGGCTCGTAGGCGACCTTGCCGTAGAGCGGGTTCGGCACGGGGCCGTTCACGGTGCGGTCGTAGTCCGTCCAGTACCAGGGCAGGTAGTCCCATCTGCCTTTGGCGTTCACGGTGGCGCTCAGGTTGTAGCTCTCGCTCTCGCTGCGGGTCTGGTTGGGCATGTACACGTGCGGGTACCAGAGCGCCCCGAGAGCGCCCCAGCGGGCGAGGTCCCAGGTCGGGTCCTGGAGCCTGACCTGCGCGGCCTTGGGCACGAACGTCTTGTCCTCGATGATCAGGGGGAGCTCGGCGGCCGGCACGGTGCCTGCCTTGACCGGCGCCTCGATCGCCCGACTCGACGCCGGCTCGCCCGCGTTGCCGGCGACGAGCTCGTCGTCGACGGGGTCGCCGATGAAGTACGGCGCGGCCTCGCCCGCGTAGACGCTGAGGCGCGTGAGCCCGTAGGTGTCGTCGTGCAGATAGAGGAAGCGGGCGCTCTGGTCGTTGGGGAAGTAGAGCGTGGTGGCGCCCGGGCCGGGGTCGTTGGTGGCCCCGGGCGTGCCCTGGCCGACGGGCTTGCCTCGCGCGTCGAACCACATGTCCGGGACGTGGGTGAGGCTGGGTCCGGCGTCGTAGGAAGAGCGTTCGCCGGCCGGCGTCACCCACTGATACTGCGAGCCGCCGCTGATCCATGGCGTGAGGCCGCCGTGCAGGTGAAGCGACGCCCGGTTCTGCGGATAGGTCTCGCCGCCGCCCAGGGGTCCGGCGCCGGCGCCGGTGACGGTCGCGTCGACCGGCAGGAACAGCTTGCCGCCGCTGCCGGTCGGCAGCTGGTTCACGAACTTGATGCGCGCCGGCCGGCCGCTCCGCGCGTGGATCAACGGCCCGAGGTAGCGGATCGGCGCCGGCTCGACGGTGTTCTGCCCGTCGGCGCCGGTGCCCCGGTTGAGCTGGACGTAGCCGCGCAGCCGGGTCTCCGGCAGGTCGCGGTGAAACCGCTGCGAGTACTGGCGGACGGCGATCTCGTAGTAATCGCAGCCCGGGTACGTGATCGTGTCCGGCACGGCGACGGGGATGTACTGTCCGAGTCCGTTGGCCGCCGCAGCGCCGACGCCCGGCAGCGCATCGACGAACTTGCGGATGATCGGGCTGTTGGCCCAGTTGGCGGTGCCGCCGAAGTAGTCCGGTGTGGCGAGCGGGTCGAGGCGCGGCGGGGGAGGGGCCGGTTCGCCGGCCATCTTCTGGCCGGCGAGGGTCGCCGCGTTGAAGCGGATGGCCTGCGTCGGCTGCTCGGCCATGAACGAAGCGAGGTCGCGGGTGGTGTAGGAGATGGCCCCGTCGGTGACGCCTGCGTCGAACGCGGATGCGCCACGCGGCGCAATGCCCGCCTGCGGTTTCTGGCCGGAGCCGCAGGCGCCCACGGCGAGCGCGATCGCGGCGACCGCCGCGACGGCAAGCACCGCCGCGCTCAGTCTGAGCAGCCGGCGTTCCAGACGGTCCTCCTTGCTCCCTGCGCGTGCCCTGAGCGCGCCGCCTTCGTCGAGAAATCCGGACGCAACCGGCCCTCTTCGTGGACGGGCACCAAACGGTACCATACAATCACCTCGTGACTGGGGGCACATGGACCCGGGCACGGTCAGGTATGGTCGTCGGGGAGGGGCAGCAGTGAAGGTTCTCGCAGTGGCGATCATCATCGTCGCGCTCGTCATCATCATCGTGCCGCAGTTCACCAACTGCGACGCCAACAAGGAATCGAAGGCGATGGACGAGATGAGCAGCACCATCTCGACGGCCGGAGTGACCTACGCCAGCGCGGAGAGCCCGGAGGCGATGGAGAGCCCGCAGACGATGGAGATCCCGGAGCCGATGACCAGCGCGGAAGCCCTGTCGGGCGCCGAGCCCATGGGCTCGGCATCGGCGATGCCGGCCACGACCGGCATGGTCGCGAAGATGAAGTGCTACTGGTCGGCGCACGCCGAGATCGTCGCCGGGGTGCCGCTGATCGTCATCGGCGTTCTGCTCTTCTTCGCGCGCCGCAAAGAGACCACGCGCGCGCTCGGCGCTCTCACCGCGGCCCTCGGCGTGCTCACGATGCTGATCCCGACCACCCTCATCGGGACGTGTGTCAACGATCAGATGGTCTGCAACACCGAGATGAAGCCGACGCTGCTCATCGCCGGAGGCATCACTATCGCCCTCGGCATCGCCGTGCTCGTCGTGGGCGAGAGGAAGCGCGAGAACGGCGGCGCCGGCCCCGCGGCAGCCGCGTGAGAGGGCTCCCGGTCTGAGACCGAACAGTCTCCTCAGGCTCGCCCTCACCGGCATCTCGAGCAGCCCGCTGCGCAGCTGGCTCGTCGCCGGCTGCGCCCTGCTGGTCGCCGGGATGGTCCTCTCGACGGTGATCATCTCGCGCGGCGGCCAGGAGAGCCTGCGTCTGGCCCGCGAGCGTTTGGGAGCGGACGTCGTCGTGGTCCCCCGCGGCGCCGTGACCGGCGTCGAGGGTGCGCTGCTGCTCGGCAATGCGACCAACGCCTACATGCCGCGCGGCGTCGTGGGCAGCATCCAGGCGGTGCCCGGCGTAGCGATCGCCTCTCCGCAGCTGTACCTGACGTCCATGGCGAACTCCTCGTGCTGTTCGGTGTCGCTGATGTTCATGTACGCGTTCGACCCCGCCACAGACTTCACCGTCGAGCCGTGGCTGAAGGAGAAGCTGGGCCACGACCTCGCCATCGGCCAGGCGGTCGGCGGTTCGGACGTCTTCGTCCCGGAGGGCGACGACAAGATCAAGCTCTACGGCTACGACTTCGACCTCGTCGGCAATCTGGAGCCCACCGGTACCAACCTCGACCAGACGCTGTTCATGACCTTCCCCACGGCCTACGAGATGCAAGAGATATCGCAGACCGAGGCGAAGATGGGCTTGCCGGTGCTCCTGGACAGCGTGTCCTCGGTCATGGTCAAGGTGAACCCCAACGCCGACCGCGACGAGGTGGCGAGGGCGATCAGCGAGGCCATCCCGGAGGTCCAGGCGGTACCCGCGGCTGAGCTGTTCGGCTCGTATGGCGACCAGATCTCGGGCGTCCTGCGCACGCTGGTCGTGATCGTGGTGCTCACCGTCGCGCTCTCGCTGGCGCTCATGGCCGTCGTCTTCTGGATGTCGGTGCACGACCGGAGCCGGCAGATCGGCGTGCTGCGCGCCTTGGGCGCCACCCAGCGCGTCGTGCTGCTGGCGTACATGACCGAGGCCGCCCTGCTTGCGCTGGCGGGCGGCCTGGTGGGCGCGATCCTGGCCGCCGTCGCCATGTACCTCTTCCACGACCTGCTCGTATCGGCGCTCGGCTTCACGATCATGCTCCCGTCGCTCGTGAGCCTGATCGGCCTGATCGTCGTCGGGCTGCTCATCGCCCTGGCCGTCGCCGCGGCGGCGGCGCTGGTCCCGGCGCTACGCGCGTCGCGCCAGGAGCCGGCCGTCTCGATGAGGGAGTAGGAGCATGACCGCAGTCTCACTCCGGGGGGTCGGCAAGGCGTACGGCGGCGACGGCGCCAGGACCTTCGCCGCCCTGCGCGACGTTGACCTCGACGTCGAGGTCAACGACTTCCTCGTCATCACCGGGCGCTCGGGCTGCGGCAAGACCACGCTGCTCAACATCGCCACCGGCCTGGCGACGCCGACCAGCGGCACCGTGACGGTCGGCGGCGTCGACATCTGGAGCATCAGCGACGCCGAGCGCAGCAGCCTGCGCAACCGCACGATGGGCTTCGTCTTCCAGTTCCCCAGCCTGATCCCGGGACTCACCCTGGAGCAGAACGTCATGCTGCCCCTCGAGTTCAGCCACGAAGAGCACGTGGACGCGCGTGAGCGGGCGCGCGATCTGCTCGACATGGTGGGTCTCGGCGAGCGCCTGGCGGCGCTGCCGCGCGAGCTCTCGGCCGGGCAGCAGCAGCGCGTCGTCATCGCTCGCGCCCTCATCAACCGGCCGACGCTCCTGCTGGCCGACGAGCCGAGCAGCGACCTGGACGAGCAGACCGAGGCCGAGATCATGGAGATCTTCCGGCGCATCCACGCCGAGCAGGCCCTGACGGTCATGATGGTGACGCACACCCGCAAGCTCGTGGCCTTCGGCACCAGGCATCTCGAGATGGCCGACGGCACGGTGCGCGAGGTGGCGGCGAGCGAGGGCTCGTCCGATCCCGCCTGAGGTACCCTCGCGCGTCCGAGTCGCAGGCTTCTGACAGGTCTGAGTCAGGCGAAGGCGGGCAGTAGGGTGAACCCCTCGAGGAGCGCGGCGGTGCTGAGTCGCTCGTCGAGGCAGACGAACTCCCGGCCGTCGGGCCGGCCGCGGCTCCAGACAAGCGCGGCGGCGAGCTGAAGGGCGTCAGCGGCACGGAGCGGATGAGTCGCGAGGAGCCGCAGCGCCACGGAGGAGAGCTCTTCGCCGGGCTGGACGACTTCTGCCGCGTCGAGGGCGACGGTCAGCCTCGCGAGCAGGTGCACCGCCTCGGCCGGCGAGAACACCCCCTCGCGCCGCAGGCGATGGACGGCGCTGGCGCACTCCACGTGGGCAGCCCACCAGACAATCATCGCGGAGTCATCTGCGACCAGAGCCTCGACGGCGTCGGAGTGTGCCTCCCGGGCGAAGAGCGGCAGGATCGCGGAGGAATCCCAGAACCTCACCGGCCGCCCTCACGCTCCTCGACCAGGGCGGCGAGCAGACGCCCCTCAGGATCGGACGGCTTGGGCTGCCGCCAGAAGTCCGCGGGGAGGTCGCTACGAGAGCGACGCACGCGGCCGGCGCGTACCAGGTCGTCGAGCTCTGAACCGCCCGGCTCATACGGCATGATCCTGGCCACCGGGCGCCCGCGGTCGGTCACGATGATCTCCTCGCCGGCCTTGACGCCGGCGAGGAGTTCGCTGAGGGATGACTTCAGTGCTGCAATTGAGGTCACAATCATATGGCTATAATGGTCATGTTGGTTTCTGTCGTCAAGAGCAGGCTCTGAGTGATATGAGGAATGGGGTGCCATGGCGAACAAGGGTACGAGGAGGGAGACAGAAACGGGAGGGCCGGAGCCCGACGCTGTGGCGACGATCAGGGGCGAGCAGAGGTGACATCTGCCGCGGCCCTGCACTGCCGGTGATTCTCGAGGCGGGGCGAGTATGGATCAGAGGTTCCTGGGCGCCACCTCGGTGAGCGCAGCGAGGAGCGAGTCCGGCGGGTCGCCAAGCGTGACGTAGGCCGCCGCGCCCGAGGTGCGGGCCGGCGCGTTCTCGCGGAGTGTGCTCAAGATGACGACGGGCGTGGGGTCGCCGCCGCCCTGGTAGCCGGCGATCGCTGCGGTCGCCACGGCCTCCCCAAGGCGCCAGTCGAAGAGGACCGCGTCTGGACGCTTCGCCGCTGCCTGAGCGAGCAGGCAGTCGCGGCCGCACACCACATCGACGACGTCGATGTGGTGTGCGGTGAGGTAGACGGAGAGCGCGTGACCGAGGTCGGGGCGATCAGTCGCGAGCAGGACGCGCATCGTTCGTCCCCCGAGGTCACGAAGCGTGGACGGCTGTTGCCAGCCATGATTACGCTTCGCGCGCGGTGTCGCTACAGGCATTCGGCTTGGCTGGACCTAGATAGAAGTGATAGGCACTCAGTCGAGGCCGTGCTTGACGGCGATGATCGCCGCGCTCGTCCGGTTGGGCGCATCCAGCTTGGACAGGATGTTGCTCACGTGCAGGCGCACGGTGCCGACGCTCAGGACCAGCCCCTCGGCGATCTCCTGATTGCTCATGCCGGCGGCGACCAGGGCCAGCACCTCGCGCTCGCGCTGCGTCAGGCTCTCGCCCACTCCGTCGTCTCGGTGATCTTCGGGATGCATCATGGCTTGGATGGCGCTGGCGTCGATGGTCCCCCGGCCCTGTCGCGCGTCACGGATGGCCTGCGTCAGCGCCTCGGAGCGCGAGTCCTTGAGCAGGTAGCTGATCGCGCCGGCCTGGAGCGTCTGCTCGACGAGGTCGCCCTCGGCGTAGCTGGTCAGGGCGATCACCTGGACCGACGGAGACGCCTCCTTGATGCGGGCCGTAGCGTCGGCGCCGTTCATCACCGGCATGACGATGTCCATGAGCACGACGTCAGGCTGCACGACCGGCATGAGCTCCACGGCCTCGGCTCCGTTGGCTGCCTCCCCGACCACGTCGATGTCGGGAGCCGTGGAGAGCAGGGTCTTGAGACCTTCGCGGACCATGAGGTGGTCGTCCACGATGACGACTCTAATAGGTGGTGGATCGCTCATGCCCCCCCTCCCCCGCCGCCGTCGGCGACTGGATAGCGCCCGGCAATCGGGCGGTGATGAGTGTGCCACGACCGGGCTCGCTCTCGATCTCGAGCGACGCACCGATGCCGTCGAGGCGCTCGCGCATGATGCGCAGCCCCATGCTCTGAGGCCCCACTGCGCCGGGGTCGAAGCCCACGCCGTCGTCACGCACGTACAGACAGAGCGCGCCGTCGTCCTCCGCGCGGCACTCGACAACGACCTCCGTGGCGCGCGCGTGCTTGGCGATGTTGTTGAACGCCTCCTGGGTGACGCGGTAGAAGACGATCCTCGCCTCCGTCGAGAGAGAAACCTCGTCCGCGACGCGGATGCTCACCTGTCCCTGGGTCTGGCCGGCCAGGGCGTCGCC
>DASRZL010000131.1:0-6501 GCA_035686425.1 Thermoleophilia bacterium | reverse complement strand
GATCGTGTGCCTGTGCGTCTCCGCCGGCTGGCTGCTCTTCAACAACAGCTCCAACGACATGCTGCGCCAGTTCCGCCTCGAGTCGCTGCTCAGCCAGGCCCAGGCGAACAAGGGCTCCGGCGCGATCCGCAGCAGCCTCACCGATCGCGGCCTGCAGATCGCAGGCTCCACCCTGCTCGTGGGCGCCGGCCCAGGACAGGCCGAGGGCATCATCGGCTCCGGCACCGACGCCCTCGGCATCACCAACCTCCACAACTGGTGGCTCGAGACGTACGCCGACGGCGGTCTCGTCGGCTTCACGCTGCACCTCGTCTTCTTCTTGCTCCTCGCAATCGCGCTGTGGCCCGTCGCGCGGCACGACCCGGACCCGCTCACGCGCTACCTCGCGAGCGGGACCTGGCTGGCGCTGCTCGGGTTCACGATCGGAGCGGTCGGGCCGAGCAGCTCGGTGAGCTTCGCTCCCATGTGGATCCTGTACGGCCTGGCGCTCGCGATCGTCTCGCGGTCGCGACTGGCGGCACGGGAGCGGGCGACGGAGCAGGAGGCGTGAACGTCCTCGTCGTATCGCACCTGTACCCCTCGCCCGGCGTGGAGCGCCATCTCTTCGTGCACGAGCAGATCCTGGCGCTCAATGATCTCGGTGTGGAATCGCGGGTGCTGTCCCCCACGCCGTGGGCGCCGCGGATACTCTGGCGCGACGAGCGCCAGCGGCGGCGCGGCGAGAAGCCGCGCGAGGCGGTCCGCGACGGCGTCACCGCCGAGTACCCGCGCGTCCTGCAGCCGCCCAGGCGCCTCTTTTTCGACCGGCTCGGCGACCTCGCCTACCGCGAAGTCAGGCGCCTGCCGTCACTCCACTCCGGCGGCTACGACCTCCTGCACGCGCACCAGGCGCTGCCGGACGGCGCGCTGGCGCGGCGCCTGGCCGCCGACCTCGGCGTACCGTACGTGGTCACCGTGCACGGCGCCGACGTCTACCAGCATTTCCGCATGGGCGGCGCCGTAGAGCGCCGCGCCAAAGAGACGCTCGGCTGCGCCGATGCGGTGATGGCCAACTCGAGCGCCGTCGCCGGCCTGCTGGACGGCGTCGTGGCGCCGGAGAAGCTGACCGTCGTGCTCAACGGCACCACCGGCCTCACAACGGCCGTCGAGCCCGCGTCCGACTACTACCCCGGCGAGCCGCTGGTGCTCACCGTCGGCTACCTGATCGAGCGCAAAGGAATCGCCGACCTGATCGCCGCCATCGGGCAGCTGCGCCGCGATGCCTGCCGCGTCCACCTCGCCATCGTCGGCGATGGACGCTTGCGCCCGGTCCTCGAAGAGCAGGCCAAAGCCGAAGGCGTCGCGGACACCGTCCACTTCCTCGGCCGGATACCACACGCGCGCGTCCTGGCGCTCATGGCTCGCGCGCAGCTCTTCGCCCTGCCCAGCTGGGACGAGGCCTTCGGCCTCGTCTACACGGAGGCCATGGCCCAGCGCACGCCCGTCGTCGCCGGCCGCGGCGAGGGTCCGGAGGACTTCCTCGAGGACGGCGTCAGCGGCTTCCTCGCTCCGGTGCGCGACCCCGGCGCCCTCGCCGGCGTCATCGCCCGGGTGCTCGACGACCCGGACGGCGCAGCGGCCATCGGCGCGGCCGGTCGCGCCACCGCCCTCGAGCTGAGCTGGCGGCGCAACGCGCGACTCACGCTCCAGGTATACGAACGGGTTCTCGGGGAAGGAGGCTGAGGTCATGACGCCGCCGCTCAAGCTCGTCCTCACCGCCGCCGGGTGCCCCGGCGCCAGCACCTTGATCCGGATGCTCAAGGCGAACGGCGAACGCGAGATCTCGATCCACGGCGTCGACATGCGCCCCGATGCGGTCGGACGCTTCCTGTGCGATGGGTTCTCCCTTGTGCCGTCTGGAACGTCGCCCGAGTACGTGCCGTCGCTCCTCGACGTCGTCCGTCGCGAAGAGCCCGACGTGCTTCTGGTGCAGTCGTCCAGCGAGGTGGAGGCCGTGGCGCGGGCGCGGGCGGCCTTCGTCGAGCTCGGCGTCACCGTCCTCGTCGGCGGCCCTGAGGCCATCGCCATCTGCAACGACAAGGCTGCGATGCACGCCGCCCTTCGTGACACGCCGGTGCTGCAGCCGCGGCTGCTCCTGCCGGCGAGCGTCGAGGAGTTCGTCGCCGGCGCTCGCGAGCTCGGCTACCCCGGCGTGCCGGTGTGCTTCAAACCCCCGATCGCGAAGGGATCTCGCGGCTTCCACGTGGTGTCTGAGGGCGGCCGCCCGGACCTGCTCGAGCGGCGCGGCGGCGTCTCCGTGCTCACCCTGGAGGAGGCCGCCGCCGAGCTCGCCGCCGGCGACGCGTTCCCGCCGCTGCTGCTCATGGAGTACATCGAGGCGCCGGAGTTCGTCGTCGATGCGCTCGTCGACGACGGCGAGATCGTGCTCTTCCAGGCCAAGACCCGCGAGGCCGTGAGAGCTGGTCTCGCGATGTCGTTCCGCACCGTCGCCAAGCCGGATCTCGTCGAGGCCTCGCGCCACATCTGCCGGCGTCTGCGCCTCGATCAGTTCGTGAGCATCCAGTTCATGGGCGAACATCTCATCGAGGTGAATCCCCGCGTCTCGACCTTCGTCTATCAGGAGGACTTCATCCTCCCGTACCTGGGGATCAAGTACGCGCGAGGCGAGCTGGACGCCGAAGGCGTGGCGCTCGCCCAATCTCGCGTGCGCACCTCGCGCCGCTCGGTGCGCTACTTCGACCAGGTGTTCTGGGACGAGTAAGGGAACTGGTCGCGCAGACCCGGCGAGGCGCGATGCTATACTCCCCGTTCATCTTGGTCGCGTGCGCGCGCGTGTGCGCGGCGGCAACGGCGTGATGAAGGAGGCGCACATCGTGGATTGGGACGCTTACGACTTTCACGCCCCCAGCGGCTCCTGGATCGCGGGGGACTTCCGGCACGGCGACGGCTTCGAGCACGGTCTTCAGTGCATCATCGACCCCGACGTGGTCGTCGGCGACGACGTCAAGCTCGGTCATCGAGTGCACCTCGCCTCCGGGACGCGCATCCTCGACGACGTGGAGATCGCCGACGACTGCGTGACCACCGGCATCTCTCTCGTCGGCAACCACGTACGCGTTCGCACCGGGAGCTGTATCTCCAAGGCGGTGATCGTCGACGACTGGTGCTTCGTGGCGGCGGGGATCATGAGCTCGCACACGAAGAACATCGATCACGCCCGGCCCAACGCTCCCCAGCGCCAGCTCGTGACCCGCTTCGGCTACGCGTCGGTCATCGGCAGCCGCACGAACACCAGCGCCGGCGTCAGCATCGCGCCCGGCGCCATCGTGGGCTACGGATCGCACGTGGTCACCGATCTCGAGACCGCCAATGCCGTGTACTACAACGACCCGCACCCGTGGGCCACGCAGCAGCGCGACCTCGATCCCGGCAATCCCTACTACGTCGACGTCCCGGCAGACTACGTGCCGCACGAGTTCGACGCGGAGCTGCTGGCCAGATACCTGCCGCACTACCGCCCGTGAGCGCCACCGCGGCCGAGGTCGCGCGCTTCCTCGAAGGGATCGGCCAGCTCGAGGCGCTCGTGACGGCCGCCGGCTACGACGCCGCGAGCATCACCCTCCTCGGCGTGGACGGCGACGCCGAGGCGGGGCCAAGCGATCTCGCCTGGACCCGCTCCCCGAAGCCGGCCTCCGGCGGCGGCGGGGCCGGCCTGCTGATCTGCCCCGGGCCCGCGCCCGAGCCGGGCGCGCTCGACCCCGGCCGCGCCGTGGCGGTCTGCACCACTCCCCGCCTCGCCATGGCCGGGGTGCTGGACCGCTTCTTCGCGGAGCTCGCCGGGGATCGGGAGCCCGTGTACGCCGAGCCCGCGCTCGCCGCGATCGTGGCCGCCAATCACTCCTGGGTGAAGAACGCGACCATCGGGCCCGGCGTGAGGATCGCTCAGCACGTGGTCATCGGCTGCAGCGGGATGGGCTACGAACGTGACGAAGGCGGCCACCTCGTACCGTTCCCGCAGATCGGCGGAGTCGTGCTCGAGGCCGACGTCGACGTCGCGGCCCACGCGAGCATTCAACGCGGCGCCTTGGGCGACACCCTGCTGCGCCGCGGAGCCAAGATCGGTCCGCACGCCAACGTGGGACACAACGTGGAGATCGGTGAGGACGTGCTCGTGACGGGCCACGCGCAGCTCGGCGGCGGCTGCCGCCTGGGCGCCGGAGCCGTCGTCTGGCAGTCGGCCTCCATCGCGAACGGCGTGTCCGTCGGGGAAGGCGCCATCATCGGCATGGGCGCCTGCGTGCGCAAGGACGTCGGCCCAGGCGAGGTCTGGGCCGGCAACCCTGGTCGCCGTCTCCGCTGACCGGCGACATCGCGTCTCGCCGCACGCTCCTCCTGCTCCCGTCGGCGCGACCGGCTGAGCCGTCCGGATTCGCGACCCCGCCGCCTTGACGAGTATCATCGCCGAGCGGGTACGACCAGGCGCCGGCAGCGACGCCGCGAAAGGACGAAGATGAGGTTCGAGCAGTTTCTGGAAGGGGCGGCCGCCACCAGCCCGGCGATCGTCTTGCAGGTCTCATGGGCCAACGGCCTCGACATCCTTCGCGACCTGGACCGCCACGACATCCCCCTCCTGGCCCTCGACGCCAACCCGCGGGCGCTCGGCCTGAGCTCGCGACGCGCCGCCGGCATGGTTTGCCCCGACCCCAAGCAGGATGAGGAGGCATTCGTCTCCTTCCTCGAGGATCTGGGCAGGCGGCTGCCCCAGCGCGCCGTGCTCTTCCCGACGCACGACGAGTACATCTGGCCGATCTCTCGTCACGCCGAGCGCCTCGAACCCTGGTTCATCATCCCGTTCTCGCGCTGGGAGACGATGCGGCATCTCCACGACAAGCAGACGCAGATCGAGAGCGCCTGGCGCTGCGGCGTCGATACGCCGAAGACGGTATTCATCGACTCCGAGGCGGATCTCGAGCGCGGCGCCGACGAGATCGGCTTTCCCGCCATCTTCAAGCCCGTGGAGTCCCTGGCCTTCAAGCTGCGCTTTCGCCGTCACGTGCTGCAGATCGGCTCTCGCGACGACCTGTCGCGGGTCTACGCGCGGGCGAACGATTGCGGCACCCTGATGATGCAGGAGATCGTGCCCGGGGGCGACGACGAGCTGTACACGCTCGGCTCGTACCTCGACGAGGAGTCGCGTCCACTGGCGTTGTTCACCGGTCACAAGCTCCGCCAGCATCCTCCCGTGTTCGGGCATTGCCGCATGGCCGTCAGCCGCTGGGTGCCCGATCTGGCCGACGCCGGTGTGCGCCTGCTCCAGGAGCTCGGCTACCACGGGGTCAGCCAAGTCGAGTTCAAGCGCGACGTCGACGACGGGCGCTACAAGCTGATGGAGATCAACGCCCGCCACTGGATGTGGCACGCGCTCGGTACCGACTCCGGCGTCAACCTCTCCTACGCCGCCTATGCGGACGCCATCGGCCGGCCCTTCGTGGCGCCACTACAGAACGAGGGCGGCAGATGGGCGATCTTCCTCACCGACGCTCGCGATTCACTGCATGAATGGCGCAAGGGCCAGCGCCGCCTCCTCCCCTGGATCCGCACCTACACCGATGTGCGGCGCGATGGTCTCTACGACCTCGCCGACCCCGTGCCCGGGCTCCTGGCCACGACGCGCCAGCTCCGCCGGGCGATCACGCGCCGGCCACGAGGCGGCGGAGCCGCTGGGGCCGGCACATGAGGCGGTCGTCCTTCCTGAAGAAGGCCGGCGTCACGAGCCCCGCCGTCGTCCTTCAGGCGAGCTATGCCTGCGGCCTCGACATCATCCGCGACCTCGGGCGCAACGGCGTACCGGTCGCGGCGCTGGACCCCGACCCGCACGCCATCGGCCTGCGCTCGCGCTATGCCTTCGGCCTCGTCTGCCCAGACCCCCTCGAGGATGAAGAGGCCTTCCTCGCCTACCTCGAGGAGCTCGGACGGAGGCTGCCCCGGCGCGCCGTCGTGTTTCCCAGTCACGATGAGTACATCTGGCCCCTCTCGCGTCACGCGAAGCGGCTGGAGCCCTGGTTCATCGTGCCCTTCTCTCGCTGGGAGATCATGCGGCGCGTGCACGACAAGCGCGCGCAGCTGGAGGCCGCCTGGAGCGCCGGCGTCGACACGCCGAAGACGGTGTTCGTCGAGTCCGGAGAGGAACTCGCCGCCGCAGCCGGCGAGGTGCCGTTCCCGGCGGTGCTCAAGCCGGTGGAGTCGCTGGCCTTCAAACTGCGCTTCCGACGACACATCATCGACGTGGACTCGCCGGCCGAGCTGCAGCGAGTCTACGACAAGGTGGACGACCTCGGCCTGCTGATGTTGCAGGAGCGCGTGCCGGGCGGGGAGGACGAGCTCTGGACCGTCGGATCCTACCTGGACGAACGGTCTCGGCCGCTGGCCGTGTTCTGCGGCCACAAGCTGCGCCAGTATCCCCACTCCGGGGGCAGCTGCCTGGCCGGTGTCAGCGCCTGG
>DASRZL010000130.1:0-2061 GCA_035686425.1 Thermoleophilia bacterium | reverse complement strand
CTCCGGTTGGAGGACCGGTTCGTCCCCACTATCATGGGAAACGTCGAGAGGATCTATCGAGTATGTCTACTCGGGCAGCGTCGAGTGAGCCGCTCGCCGCGCCGCCGATGACCAGAGTCCACCCAAGGAGACCGTCCACCGATGTACTGTCCTGAATGCGGCCACGATGCCGCGGAAGCGAAGTTCTGTCCCGATTGCGGGACTGACCTGACCACGGCCCGCCAAGCGCTTCGCCGGCCGGCGAAGAAGCCGGCGGCAGGCCCGCCGGCCAAGGCGCAGAGGCCTCGCACCGCGAGGCGGGCGGCGGAGCGACGCGGGGAGCCGGCGCCGGGAGCCGCAGCCCAGTCGCACTCCGTCCGTTGGATCTGGCTCGGCTTCGCCGCCGCCGCTGTCGTGGTCGTGGCGCTCGTCGTCGCTCTCGGCAGCCAGTCGGGAGAAGACGCCCCGTCAACGGCGGCAGCGCCGGTCGCCGCCGACACCTCCGGCAGCTACTCCGAGCTCGTCGACAGGGCCAACGGCCTCTACGATCAGGGCATAGCCGCGTTCAACAAGGATGACTCCGCCGGCGGAGTGGAGGCCTTCGGAGCCGCGGCCGAGGTGTATCGCGCGGCGTGGAAGCAGCAGCCCGGCGACCCCAATGTGGGCACCGACTTCGCGGTGTCTCTCTTCTACTCACAGCACCACGACGAGGCCCTGCAGCAGGTCGACGTCGTGCTCAAGGCGAACCCCGACTTCCAGGCCGCCAATCTCAACAAGGGCATCTTCCTGAAGACGGAGGCCGATGAGGCGAAGGACGAGGCCAAGGCGGCCGAGTTCCTGGCGCAAGCGAAGATCGCGTTCAAGAAGGCGGCGAGCATCGACCCCGCTTCCGACGCGGGCAAATCCGCCTCCTCGTTGCTGCAGAGCCTGTAGAGCCGCTCCTTCGACGGCGTCGCGGCGCGCCGCGGGAGACAAGAGGGTCAGCGGGCGCATTGGGCAGCAACGGCCGGGGCCGGGGCGCACCACGCCCCGGCCCCGGCCGGAAACCTCATGACACGGCCCGCGCTCGCGGGCCGGATGACTCCTACTTGCTCTTGCCGATCTTGAACATCTTGGTGCCGCACTCCGGGCAGATGCCCTGCGTCGCGGGCTTGCCGTTCTTCATGGTGACGGCCTTCTCGTCCTTCATCGTACGCTTGGTGCGACACTTCACGCAGTACGCCTCAGTCGCCATCCGGTCTCCTTTCGGGACACATCGCGGGCCCCACGCCCGCCCCCCTGATTTAGCGGGCAGCATACTCCCTCGCCCGAGCGTATGCAATGAGTCAACGTTGAGCCTGCGTTACGCTCGTGCCACGCTCGCGCGGCAGGAGGGAGCCGCCGATGCCGTGGAGAGGGTCTCCGCGGCGGCCGGCTGGACTCGCAGAAAGTGGGCGGCGAGGTCGCCGGGCTCGGCCAGGAGCCGCCGTGCCGTAGCGCTGCCGGTGCGGTCGGCGTGGTCCCGGAGAAGCGCCGCGAGCTCGGCGACCGCTGCGCCGTCCATCCCCGCGTCCCCCACCGTCTCGTGTCCATCCAGCCAAGCTGGAGGCGCGTCCACGAGGAAGTAGGCCGTCCCGCCGGTCATGCCCGCGCAGGCGTTACGGCCGACGGGGCCGAGGACGGCGACGACTCCGCCGGTCATGTACTCGCAGCAGTGGTCGCCGGCGCCCTCGACGACGGCGTTCGCAGCGGAGTTGCGCACGGCGAAGCGCTCGCCGGCGCGGCCGGCGGCGAACAGGCGGCCGCCGGTCGCGCCGTAGAGGCAGGTGTTGCCCGCGATGACGTTGTCCGGGCCGCCGAGGCGAGGCTCCGGCGGCCGCAGCACGATCTCGCCGCCGGCCATGCCCTTGCCGACGTAGTCGTTGGACTCGCCGGTGAGATCGATGACGAGGCCATCCGTGAGGAAGGCGCCGAGGCTCTGGCCGGCGGAGCCGGCCAGCTCGAGGCGCAGCTCCCCGCGGAAGCCGCCGTCGCCGTGCACGCCCGCAACGGCGCCGGCGAGGCGCGCGCCCACGGCGCGGTCGCGCGTGACGACGGACGCGC
>DASRZL010000129.1:0-3717 GCA_035686425.1 Thermoleophilia bacterium | reverse complement strand
GCCGGTCTCATAGCCGGCGAACGAGAACAACCCGCTGGGGACGAACGAGAGCCCGTTGGCCGTCTTCATGTTGTCGATCGGCTGCCCGTAGATGGAAATCGACGGGATGCCGCCGTTCTTGGCGAGATAGTCGGTCACGGCGGCGTTCGCCGGCGAGAAGATCGGCCCGAGCATGACGTCGATCTTGTCGCTCTCGACGAGCTGCCTCGCTTTGTCCACCGCCTGGACCGGATCTGAGCCGTTGTCAGCCTTGATGTACTCCAGCGGCCGGCCGTCGACCTGACCACCCAGCTGCTCGACGGCGAGCTGGATACCCTTGTCGGTCATCTCCGCGTCGACGGCCATGAATCCCGTGAATCCCTCGTCGAACCCTATCTTCAAGGGTTCGCCCGTGGCCTCGGCGACAGGCGTCGCGGACTCGTCGCGAGCCCCTGTGTCGCCTTCTGAGCCGCACGCCGCCAGGACGAGTGCCCCCAGCACCAGCATGAGCGCCAAGACACTGTACGTGACTTTCCTCTGCATGGTCTCTGTCCCCCTTTGAAGCTGTCCAGAACGTTCCGCCTGCCGCGCTGCACGGCTGCGGGCCTCTTGCGCGAGGCATGTCCGTGTCCCATTCTGCCGTCTCATTCGCGCTCCGGGAATGGAGGCCGGAGTGCCGACGGCGACGGACTTGGGACTGCCGGTCGCGATTCAAGTCATGTGGTCTGTCTGGTCCCTGCTCCTTTCGTCCGGCTGGGAAGAACCGAGGCGCCGATCGACTCCGGCCGACCATGAATTGGCCAAGGTGGCCAGAATGTCCGCTGACGATAGTGCAAAAGGTCGTGGGCGGCAAAGGCTTCGCGTGACGGCATGGAGATCACACGTACCTCGTCACGTTGAGCAAGGTCGCCGCAGAGGCGATGGGCGTGTTCGAGAGAGCGCCGAAGTCGCTCGCCTCGTAGCCGAAGAGCTTTCCGGTCGAGCGCTTGTCCCGCCAGTCCACGAGCACCACGCCGAGGGTGGGGATGATCTTCTCACGCCAGACGAAGAGGTAGAGCTGGTCCCCTATCCTGCGGTGGTGGCAGCGATCGGTGTCGGCGAGACCCTTCTCGCTGCCCTCAAGGCACCGCCAGGTGTACAGGTCCTCGTTGAGGTAGATGTGCTCGTAGGCCTCTGTTTGGCTGTAGACGTAACGGACCCGTTTGCCCACGAGCTCGTCGGTCGGCGCATGCGGGTGCTCGCCCGACACGAAGGGGCGGTCGAGGTAGGCAGGCACGAACTCGACCGCGACGCCGGTGAGCTCCGCACTTTCGGTGGCGAGCGCGTAGGCGCTCCTGGAGGCCTCTTCCTCCGTCGGCAGCGTCCCGACGACGGTCGTGGCCGCTCCTTGCGCCAGGTCGAGAACGATCGTCACCGACGTCGCCCGTCGCGAACCGGCGATGTAGTCGACCACGAACACCTGGTCACGCGGTCGCGTGACGAGGCAGGCCTCCTCGCCGCCGGCGCCGGCTCCCGGACCTTCGGGCACCTCCCAGTCGAGGCGGCCGGCGGCCGGGAAGGTGAGCCGCGTGACGGTATGGTCCTGGCCGTGAAGCGTCAGCGACGCGCCGGTCAGCCCGCCGTCTGGAGGCAGAGTGGCTTCGCTGATCCCTCTCGCCAGTTCCCCGACCTGGATGAACTGCAACGCGTCGGACATCGCGACCCTCCCTATGGGCGCTCGCGGGACGATGAGGCGGCCGCGGCGGGCAGCACGTTCGTGTGGCCCGCCGCAGGCGGCGGCACGATCGGACGCCGCTCCGCTCAGTACTCCTTGAGGATGTCGAGCATGATGTCCGTCGCTTTCGCGGCGTAGTCATGCGGGATCGTGAGCGGAGGCATGAAGCGGAAGACGTTGCCGTGCCGTCCACACGGCGTCATGAGGATGCCGCGGTTGAGCAGCTTGAAGGCGATCTCGCCGACCTGCTCACCGGCCAGCGGCTCCTTGGTCTTGCGGTCAGCCACGACCTCGATGCCGACCATGAGGCCGTTGCCGCGCACGTCGCCGATGGCTTTGACGTTGGGCATGGCGTCGATGAACACGCCCTTGATCTCCTCGCCGAGGGCGGCGGCGCGCCCGAGGAGGTCCGCATCCGGGTCGGTGATGAGGTCGATGTTGGTCATGGCGACCTCGCACCCCATGGCGTTGCCGGCGAAGGTGCTCGGCTGCGAGCCTTCGCGCAGGGCCTCCTCCATGTCGGAGCGGTAGGTGACGCCGGCCATGGGCATGTCGCCGCCCATCCCCTTGCCCCAGGTGAGCATGTCCGGGACCACGGACGAGTGCTGGATCGCCCACATCTTGCCGGTGCGCCCGGCGCCCGACTGCACCTCGTCGGCGATGTAGAGGCAGCCATTCTTCTCGCAGGCAGTCTTGACCGCCTCGAGGAACTCCGGCGGCGGGGCGACGTAGCCGCCCTCGCCCTGCTGGGACTCGATGACGACGCAAGCGACGTCGTCGGCTCCTGTGTACGGGCCGTTGAGGACGTCGTCCACGTAGGTGCCACACTGCAGGTCGCAGCTCGGGTACTCCTTGCCGAACGGGCAGCGGTAGCAGTACGCGTACGGCAGGTGCTGTACGCCGGCGATGAGCGGGCCCCACCCGTGACGGTAGTTGTACGACGTGGTCATCGCCGCGGTGCCGCACCAGACGCCGTGATAGGCGCCGTGGAAGGCCATGATCTGCGAGCGGCCGGTGTAGGCGCGCGCGAACTTGATCGCCGTCTCGACCGCGTCGCTGCCGGCTTGGTAGACGGCGGTGTGGCAGTTGCCGGCGAGGCCGTCGGGCATGATGCCGGAGACCTTCTTGGCGAGCTCGATGCGCTTGGGATTGGTGATGTCCGTGGTGTGCATGATCACGTCGCACTGGCGCCGGATCGCCTCGAGGACTTTGGGATGACCGCGGCCGACCGCGTTCACGGCCACGCCGGCCGCCATATCGATGTAGAGGTTGCCGTCGGCGTCGAACACGGTGGAACCCTTGCCCTGCTCGAGGATGACGGGGAACCCGCCGCCGCCGCGGGTGAACGACTCATACTTGGCCGACTCGGCCATGAGCGAGCTGACCTTGGGACCCGGGACCTCGGTCACCATCATGGGCGCGCCCGGATGGGACAATGCCAGGAGGTCGGACTCGGCGATCATTGCATGCTCCCCCTCGTCGTTGCGCGGACTCTGTCGAGCGTCGCCGACCCGGCGGCGGACGGTCGTAAGACGCAATGATACGGCAATACCGCATGTTGGCAAGTACACATCGCGTTTTGTGCACCAACGCTCGACTTTGGCAAGCCGGGAGATCCGGCACACTTACCCGCGCAGCATGGCGGAGCCCGTCTCCGCGCCGTGGGACGGGTCGCTTGGGCGAGGACGTTGAGGGCGGAGCGCCCGACCGCCGCTCCGGTCGATCAGCCGTCCGCTGGATCCCGTTTCGGCTCGGCGAACCGTGTGTGCTGTAGCCGTCCCTGCCGTCAGTGTACGACGGCGGTGTCCAGTCCCTTTCCGCGAGCCCGCAGGCGACCATCGCGGCGAACAACGGCGCGCCGATGCCCCGACCGGGCCTGCGCATCTGTCACTGCGCGCCGGCGCCGCCGCGCCGCGTGGCCGGTCGCGAGTACCCGTAGAACTCGGAGAGCGAGGCGGCCGTGGTCCTCACCGCCTCGGCGCAAGCCGTTCTCGCGTCGGGGCCAAAACGACCCGTCGGGACCA
>DASRZL010000128.1:0-2186 GCA_035686425.1 Thermoleophilia bacterium | reverse complement strand
AGGCGTCCTGGCCGGCGACCTTGGCCTGGCCGGCGACTTCGACGGTCGCGAAGCGGGCGACCTGCTGCAGGTAGAGCGTGATCGCCGCGGGAGTCATCAAGGCGGCGGACGGCGCCGGAGACACGGTCTCCGCCGGCGCCTCACCCGTCACGACGACCTTCTTCACGGTGTCCTGCGCGTAGTCGTAGACCCACGCGGTACGCTCAGCCTTGCTCAGGACGACGATCTGGTCGCCGCCTCCGCCCTGGGACTCGACTCTGGCGCCGGCGTCGCTCACCCAGATCCGGCCCGAGCCGCTGCTCGTGAGTGGCGACTGCGCCGGGGCTTGCACCATGCCTCCCGCCTCGCCGAGGTCGCCGAACAGGTCGTTCTGCCACGAGATCTCACCGCTCACCGCCGCGACGCCGTCGGTCTGCGCCATCTTCGCGAGCAGGTCGGGGGGCGCGATGTCGGGGAGAGGGCTGGACTGGCCCGCGCCGGCCACCGCCACGCCGATCACAAGGATCGCGGCCGCGAGGACGACGAGGGAGGCGAGGATGAAAGCTCTGGAGCGCATCATGGATCTCCTTCCGCAGTGCTGGTGCTGTCTAGGGTGTACCCCCAGGCGTGCGCCGCCGCAACCTTACGAGGGTACGTACGGCGGCGCCGCACCCAGCCCGGAGCCCGATGGCGCCGGCGTAGCCAGTCCTGACAACGCCGGCGGATCCGAGCGCGCCCTCAGGGCAGCGTCCGGACGAACGCCGCCCACCCGGCACGGAGCGTGTCCCAGCTCACCCCCACGCTCTCACGAGCCGCCTGGTCGAGCCCTTTCGCGCTGAGGTCCGAATCGCTCACCGCGGAGACGAACCCGCGCAGGCCGTGCAGGCCCCAGCGGTCGAGCACGTAGAGGACGAGTGAGGCTCCCTCGAGGTACACCAGCCGGACCTTGGCGATCGGATTGCCGCGCCACAGGCTCTTCGCCGTGAGCGCCTTCTCGAGCGGAAAGGCGGAGTCGCCGGAGGCGAGGTCGTCGCGCAGCGGCTGATACGTGCGCCCACCCTCGACCGCGGTCGCGAGTCCTTCCGCGAGCAGCGTCGGCGCATGCTCCGTACGCGCGAACCAGCGAGACGTGTACGCGTGCGTCAGCTCGTGTGCCAGCATGTGCGGCGCCCATGCCTCCTTTCCGTCCAGCGCGGGCCCGAGCACGCCGATGTCCCGCGTCCAGGTCGGAGACTCGGCGACGCGGTCGGGCGCACGTGAGAAGAAGCGGATCCGCGGTTCGTTCGGATCGTCGCCGAGCGACCGAAGCATCTGGCGGCGCGAGGAGTAGTAGTAGACGACGACCGGCTTGCGCGGGGTGATGCCGAGCAGTGCAAGCCGCTTCCGCGCCGGGCCGCCGGCCCGGGCCAGGGCCTCCGCGGCGGCCTGCTCGCTCTTGTCGGCGATGACGACGAGCCCGTTGCGGCGGACGACGACGGGTCGCTCGAAGGCCATGACGTTCTGGTGGACGACGTCGCGTGGCGTCGCGTCGTCGCGCAGGACCATCCGGTCGCCGAGCACGACCGCGTCGAAGACCCGCCGCGCCATGATGCGGTCGGCCGGGTCGGCGCCGCCGACCTCACCGACCACCCCCACGTAGAAGCGGCCGGAACGGCCGCGTACCGGCTCGGCGATAAGCCGCACGCTCGTCCACGGCAGACGCACCACATGCCGGTACAGGCTGTCGACGGCGCGACGGGCGTCCCGGCGGGAGGCCGGCAGGGCCGCGTCCCAACCCGTGCGGTCGCCGTCGCGCAGCGCCTCGGCCGCTCGGTCCAGGGACGCCTGGATCTCGTCCAGCCGGGCCGGCCGGGCCACGGGTCCCGGCGCCGCCGCTACCGGCGCCGCTGGCTCCTCGACAATGGCGGGCAGGACCACCGCGAACAGCACCAGCGCGATGGCCGCTACGGCGAGTCCGGCTCCCACGAGTACGAGGAGCGGCCAGGTTCTGGGGGATGCGCGTGTCATAGAGACCATTGTACGGCGCGGAGCCACGCGGGGCGGCGGAGGCGTGGTGCGATCAGGACCCGGCGAGCACGTACCTCCGCCAGCCCGCGAAGAACGCCCGCCACGTCACGCCGAGCGCTTCGTCGAGCGCCGCGTCCATGCCCTCCTCGGTCGGCTCGGCGGCGGCCACCGCCTGAGCGAAGGGCCGCACCTTGCGCGAT
>DASRZL010000127.1:0-48115 GCA_035686425.1 Thermoleophilia bacterium | reverse complement strand
TCACGCACGCGGAGCATGTCGAACACGCCGCGGACGGCGGGGGAGAGGTTGCGCGCCACGAGCGGCGTGCCCTGGCTCTTCAGGTCGAGGCAGAGACGCACGAAGATCCCCGTGCCCGACGAGTCGATGAACTCCACGCCGCCGAAGTCGAGCGCGACCATCTGGGCGCCTCGAGCCGCTTCGGTGACCGCATCACGCAAGGTATCGGCGCAGTCGAGGTCCATCTCGCCGGCGAGGTAGACGGTGGGCGCCGGGCCCTGGGCGATGGATGTCCGCAGCATGTGATCTCCTGGCTCAGTTGGTCATGCGGTCCAATAGTAGCGTAGTGCCGCGTGGACCGGTATGCAGGGCGACGGCATCCAGGTAGTCGAGGATGATCTTGTAGCCGTAGCCCATGGACGCCTGGCCGCCCTTGGACGGCGGCTCGATCCAGTTCAGGAAGATGAGGCCGGGACCCTCGTCGGCGACCACGAAGCGCAGCCGGTCGTCGAGGCGGCGGATCGTCAGGCTGCCGCGGCCGCCGCCGTGCAGCAGCATGTTCGTGACCGCTTCGGAGATGCAGAGGATCGTGCGCTGGCGGTTGATGTCGTCCAGGCCCCCCTGCTGGAGGATCTCATCGACGGCCTCCCGCGCACTCTGCAGGTCGGCGGTGTCGCCGATCCGGAAGCTGAGGGTGGCTCGCCCCTCCTCCGTCTCGGCGGCGAGCTCATCCGCATCCAGGATGCGCAGCTTGCCGCAGGCGACGGCGGCGGCGATGTTGTTGAGGATCTCGACGAGGCTGCGCCGGTGGTCGCCGTGGTGCCGCTGCCAGCCGTTGGTCTTGATGGTGAGGATGTCGCAGCGGTCACCCTGCGGGACGAAGCAGACCTCGTCGGCGACGAAGCCGCCGGGTTGCGACGCGGCGTAGCACGTGAAGGTCTCGTGGTGCAGCGCCTCGTGGGCGTGGGCGACGAGGTCCTCATGGGGCAGGTCTGGCTCCATCGTGCCGATCACGACCTCGACGCGGTCCGCGCCGGCCCTGTACCGGTACACCTGGAGAGAGGCCGGCGAGTCGCTCTTCTGATCGGCCATGTCCGCTGGACCCCGTTCCTCGTAGGTGAGCACCAGACTGCCGCCTCAGGTGAGGCGGGCCAGCAGCAGCGTCGCGTCGTCGGTGGGGGCGCCGTCGCCGCGGAAGGCAGCGACATCGTTCCACACGGACTCGAGCGTGTCACGCACGGGGTCGTCCAGACACCCTTCGAGCGAACGCTCCAGCCTCTCGAGGCCGTAGAGCGCCCCACCGGGGCCGCGAGCTTCGGTGAGACCGTCGGTGTAGAGCGCGACCGTCGCGCCCGAGGCGAGGGCGAGACTGTCCTCGGGGAACTGCAAGCCGGTGCGCACGCCGAGAGCGGCGCCGCGCGACGGCACCTCGAGCACGCCGTCCGCGTCGGCGACGAGCACAGGATTGTGCCCGCCTCCGGCGATCACCAGGCTGCGGTCCTCGGGGTCGTACGCGGCCAGGGCCAGCGTGAGGAAGTACGGCAGGCGCTGGCCTTCGAGATCGCGGGTCAGGCCGTCGTTCACCTCCGCCAGGACGTCGCCGGGGCTCTTGCCGGGGCCGATAGCGTTGTGCAGGAGCGACCGCGCCATCGCCATGATCAGCGAGGCGGGGAGCCCCTTGCCCATGACGTCGCCGCAGACGATGCCGAGGCGGCCGTCGCCGAAGGGGATGTAGTCGTAGTAGTCGCCGCCCATATCGCCGAGGAACTCCATGCGCTGCTCGAGCTCGAGCCCCTCCATGAGCGGGGTGGACGTGGGGAGGAGGTCGGTCTGGATGCGGCGCGCGCGCTCGATCTCGGCCGCCACCTTGAGCTGCGCCGCACGCAGCTCGTCGTGCAGCTCGACGGACGCGGAAAGCTCCTTGTGGAAGCTGTCGCGCTCGGCGTCGAAGGTCACCTTCTCGCGCGCCCTCTTCACGTAGATGTCGTAGGAGTAGTAGATGAGATACAGGGGCGGGATGCCGAGCAGCATGCCGGGCACCCCGAGCCAGAGGTAGAGCGCGGCGACGAGCAGCGCGAGCGTGGACCCGGCCAGGTAGCCGGGCAGCGCCCACTGGTAGTTCTGCCGCCAGACCCTGACGGCGCCGTCCGGCGTCGAGAGGGCTATCACCCCCGCCAGGAGGGCGGTGTGGGCGATGAAGTCGACGACGGTCGCACCGAACGTCGGCAGCACCTTGGTCATGAAGCTGCCGTCCGGCGGCGTCAGGGCGAGATAGAGGAGACCCGCGAGGTAGGTCGAGACGATGTAGTTGCCGACGTTGAACGCGATCTTGACGGGGTCGCGCGTCACCCAGGCGGCGGTGACGCCGCTCACGGCCGCCACCGCCATCGCCGGCCAGAGGCCGAGGGCGATGAGGCAGGCGAGGACGGGCACGAACGAGAGCGTGACGTCCCCGACCCACGGCAGCTTGATCTCCCGCAGATCGGTGAGGGTGGCGAGCACCATGAAGGCCACGATGTCGAGGGTGAACGACGCGGGGTCGTTCAGGCCGGCCGCCACCGAGACGGCCGCGGCCGCGGCACAGACGAGAGCTACGTACAGAGAGACGGCCGTGCGATTTCGCACGGCCGTCTCCTTGCGGTCGATGATCTCGGGGGCGTCCGCGCTCACTGCCCTTCGATGAGGACGGTCCACCGGAACTTCGCCCACTCGTAGTCCGTCCACCGGAACTTCGTCCACCGGAACTTGGTCCAAGCCACGTTGGTCCACCGGAACTTCGTCCACCGGAACTTGGTCGACGCCACGTTGGTCCACCGGAACTTGGTCCACCGGAACTTCGTCCACGAGACCCCGGTCCACCGGAACTTGGTCCACCGGAACTTCGTCCACCGGAACTTGGTCCATCCGTATTTCGTCCATGCGATCTGGTCCCAGGCAGCGTAGTCGTCTTTGGTAAGGATTGTCGTTCCATCGCCGACATCCTCTGAGAGCGCATAGCCGTCAGAGCGCGCATCGCTCGCCAGCGCACCTGCGGCGTCCAGCAGACCGGCGCCCTGCTGGAAGCGCGTGGCGCCGGACAGCGGGTCGGCCGTGTCCGTCATGCGCACCTTGACGTCGTCGGGGCTCAGACTGGGATCGGCGCCGATCATGAGAGCCGCCACCCCGGAGCCGACAGGGGCGGACGTGCTGGTGCCGGAGAGCATCAGGTAGCTCGGTTCGGTGCCGGCCGGCGCCGTCGGCGCATAGGTCTCGACGGCGATGAGGTTGTCCGGGTAGGTGGTGTCGATGTAGGAGCCCTGCACGCGCAGCGAGATCAGCCGGTTGCCGGGCGCGACCAGATCGGGCTTGGCGTACTCGTCCCACAGCGTCGGGCCGGCTGAGCTGTAGAAGGGCACCGTGTCGTCGCTGAGGGTCGCGGTCTGGTTCGTGTCCGTCGCACCGACCGTGATCACGTAGGGGCTGTTGCCCGGAGAGAGGATACCGCCGGGTCCGAACTCGCCTTCGTTGCCGGCGGCGCAGACGACGGTGATCCCGTTCTTCCAGGCGAACTCGACGGCCTTGGCGATCGGGTCGAAGTCGGCAGGCGCGACCGGGTTGCTCCCGATCGAGAGGTTGAGCACGCGGATGTTGTAGTCGCGCTTGTGCACGATGGACCACAGGATGCCGGCCATGACCGAGGAGGCGCGCCCCTGGCCCGTGCTGTCGAGGACCTTGACGCCGACGATGTTGGCCTGCGGCGCGACCCCGCGGAACTGCACGTCAGCGTAGCCGCCCTGGTCGACCGGCAGCGACGCCGTGCCGTCGCCGGCGATGAGGCCGGCCACGAAGGTGCCGTGTCCGGCGTCGTCGTACGGCCGCTTCGCCTTGTTGACGAAGTCCTTCCAGCCGACGATGCGGCTGCTGTCGAGATCCGTCGTCGTGGCGATACCGCTGTCGAGGATCGCCACTCCGACGCCGGCGCCCGTGGGGCCGCCCTCGGCAGGCGAGGCGACCTTGTCGAGGCCGATCGCCAGGTTGGTGATGTCGAGGGAGCTCGCGTAGTCGAACCCGAACACCGGGTTGTCGGCGACGATCAGCTCGACGGCGCCGTTCGCGGCGAGGGCCTCGATCTCGTCAGCGGTCAGGTACGCCGCGACGGCGTCGAAGCCGGCGAGCATGGTCGTCTCGACGCCGTCCGGGACGACGCCCTCGACGACGGTCTCTGCGCCGGGCTCGGCGTACACGATGACGGGGACGGCCTCATCGCCGCCGGTGGCGTCGAGGATCGTCGTCACGCTTTGATCGATCTTGCTGCCGGCGCTGCCATCCGCGGCCAGTGCCGTTGACGGCAAAGCCAAGAAAGAAAGCAGCGCGACCAAGAGGACCAGGTACTTGGCTCGCATCTTCATCGCCTCCACACCGGTGTTCGTCGGTCCTGCCGACTTGCTCAGGGCCGGCGGACGCCCGCTTGCGTCGGTGTCTCGAGGCGGGACCGGCGAGAGGCGCTCGTCGCTGAAGTCGAGATCCGCGACTGCGAAGGTCGGGTTCGGCAACCGAGCTATCTTGATCATCCAAGACCTCTGGCTTTGCGTCCCTGCCTCACGACAGGTTTGCCTTTGTCGTTCTTGATGCGTATCGGCGCCTCGCGCGAAAGGTTTAGCGCTCCATAGACGAATTGGCACAGGAAGTGTCGCCACCGAGGCGACACGCCGGGCGCTGAACAGACGGCCGCCCGCGTCGGCGGTCGCGCTTCCGCTCTCCCCGCCGCGGCTCCCCATTTCACGACTGGCCGCGCCCGATAATCTGTCCCGCTGCATCGGCCCTAGGCGGTGGGCCGGGTGATAGACTATGTTCACAACACTGCAGAGTCCGTCGGCGGGGAGCCGACGCGTTCAGGCGGTCACGTCTCGGTGTCGAAACCGCCCGGCACTTCCTCTCCGGCACGACGCCAGGTCTGCGCGCCCGTCGGACGCAGGGCGCGCCACCACAGAAGGGAGGAGATCGATGAGCCGCACGGACGGCCTCTACACCGCGGTGCAGAGGCAGGTGATCAACCAGATGCTCAAGCTGGCCGCCAGCGACGACAAGAGAAAGCTCGTCAAGGCGTTCCAGCTTGCAGAGAGGATCACCCCGGACCCGCACAAAGGCTCAGTGCGTTTCGTCACCGAGAAGGTCAAGGACGACCACCCGGCGCTCACCATCGCCAAGCACGTGTCCTCGAGGCTCAGCCCGCGCTGCCGCGAACGCTTCATTGAATGTCTTATTGTGAACAACCTTCTTCGCGGAGTCGCCAAGCGGGAGAAGCTCGTGGACTCGACCGGCATGCGTGCGCCGACGACGATCCTCATGAGCCCTACAATGCGCTGCAATCTCGCCTGCGAAGGGTGTTACGCAGCGGAATACCCGCCCGACCAGGATCTCGACCGCGGTCTGATGCAGAAGATCGTGGACGAGGGCAACGACATGGGCGTCTACCTGTTCACCATGCTCGGCGGCGAGCCGTTCATGTGGGACGAACTGCTCGACTTCGCGCGTGAGAACAAGGACGCCTACTTCCAGATCTTCACCAACGGCACGCTCCTCGACCACGACACCATCGACGAGCTTGCCAGGATCGGCAACATCGCCCCCATGCTGAGCCTCGAGGGCTCACCCGAGCTGACCGACCGTCGGCGCGGAGAGGGCGTCCACGAGCAGGTCATGGACATCATGGACCACCTCGGCGAGGCCGGGGTGCTCTTCGGCTACTCCTGCACGGTGACCCGTGACACCTGGGAGGCCATCGTCAGCGATGAGTTCGTCGACCCGCTGGTCGCCAAGGGCGCGATGCTGGCGTGGCACTTCCTCTACATGCCGGTCGGTCGCGATCCCGACGTGAGCATGATGCTGACGGCGGAGGAGCGGAACGACTTCCGCGTCGAGATCCAGCGGATCCGCGCCACGAAGCCGGTCTTCCCGGTCGACTTCTGGGGCGACGCCCCGTACGTCAACGGATGCATCGCCGGCAGGCACTACGTGCACATCAACAGCGCCGGCTGGGTGGAGCCGTGTATCTTCACCCACTTCGCCACCGACAACATCCGCGACGTCAGCCTCCACGAGGCGTTCAACTCGAACTTCTTCCGGGAGATCCGGCGCCGGCAGCCGTTCAACCACAACCTGCTCATGCCGTGCATGTGGATCGACAATCCGACCCAGGCGCGCGAGATCATCGCGGCCACCGGGGCGCAGCCCACGCATCCCGGCGGGGACGTCATGATCACCGACCTGCAGGGCGAGCTCGACGAGTACGCCCGGCGGGTCGACCGGCTCTACAGCCCCATCTGGAGCTGTTTGAGCGCAGAGAAGGAGCAGACGACGGAGGAGCCCGCGCCGGTGAGGTGACTCCGGTGCGGTCCGCGCTCGCGGCGGGCGGCGGGGCTGCGGCCCCGTCGCCCGCTCTTCGTTTCTGGGCCGCCCCGTGTGGCCTGGCTTGGCCTGGCCGGCCGCCTGAGGGATCCGTGCTACCCTGTCGAAACCTGAAGTCAGCCGGAAAGCGACATGGCGAGACATCGTTCCCACAAACGCGCCGCGCATCTCGCGGCCATCTCTTTGCTCTCGCTACTCGGGGCGCTCGCGGTCGTCTGGGCGGCGCCGCGCGCCAGCGGGGCGGTCGCCGCGTGGATGAGCACGCCTCCGGTGGAGGTGCGCACCACGAGCCTGCCGGCATCGCTGCCGGTGAACGCGGCGCCGGCTCTCGGCGACGCGCGGCGCGGCGTGACCGGCGTCGATTCCCCGGTGGTCGCCCCCACGGCATCGCCGGTCATCGACGCGGGCATGCGCTTCACCATGGTCGGACTCATCTGCGCGCCGCCCAGGCGGCGGGGGGAGGTGGAGGCGCTCATCCGTACCAGCGAGGACGGGGAGACGTGGAGCCGCTGGTACGCGGTCGGGCTGGAGCGCGCCGCCGAGGAGGGCGGCGGCGAGCAAGCCTTCACCGAGGCGATCTGGACGGGCGGCGGCCGTTATCTGCAGGTGGCCGCCCGGAGCGCAGGCGACGACGCACCGGCGCCGGACCTCCTTCGCGAGGTGCGCCTGGTCGCCATCAACAGCACCGAGGACGCCGACCGCTCCGCCACGGTCGTCGGCGTCATCAGACGGGCCGCGGCTACGGTCGCCGGCGTCGATCTGGCGCCGCCCGTCGGCGCGATGACCAGCAAGCCCAAGATCGTCACCCGTGCGAAGTGGGGGGCCAACGAATCGTGGCGCTCGGGGTCACCTGACTACGCTCCCGTCAAGATGGCGTTCGTGCACCACACCGCCAGCGGTAACAGCTACAGCGCCGCGCAGGCGCCCGCGATCGTCCGCGGCGTCTACGGCTATCACACCAAGTCGCTGCACTGGAGCGATGTCGGCTACAACTTCTTCGTCGACCGCTACGGGGTCATCTACGAGGGACGGTATGGAGGCATGACGCGTGGCGTCATCGGCGGGCAGGTACTCGGCTTCAATACCGGCAGCACCGGCGTGTCGGTGATCGGCACCTTCTCCAGCGCCACGCCGCCATCGGCGGCGATCACCTCGCTCGAGCGGTTGCTCGAATGGAAGCTGGACGTGCACCACGTCGACCCGCTGGGCACCGGGAAGCTGGTCTGTGGCTACGGCCAGAAGTACAGGACGGGCCAGGTCGTGACGTTCCCGGCGATCGCCGGCCATCGCGACGCCAACTACACGGACTGCCCCGGCGGGCGGTTGTACGCGCAGCTGCCCACCGTGCGCAAGGTGGTGGCCCGCAGGGGGCAGCCCAAGATCTACGGCTTCATCGCCGAGGATCCCGCGATCAGCCCGAATGGCGACGGCGTGCGCGACCGCGCCACCATCGGCTTCACGGTGTCGCAGACGGCCGGCTGGCGCCTCGTGATCCGCGACGCGGCGGGCGTGCTGGTGCGCCAGTTCACCGGCGAGGGGACGGTCGTGGAGGTGACGTGGGACGGTAGGGATGACGGAGGCGAGATCCTGCCGGACGGCGTGTACAGCCTCAGGGCCGACGCCACGAGCGCCGCCGGCGAGGCGCGTTCCGCGACGGCCAGCGTGCGCCTCGACACCGAGGCGCCGCGTGTGGGCAGCGTCACGCTCTCCCCCGACCCGTTCAGCCCCAACGGCGACGGCAGCAAAGACGCCGCCACGCTCGCCTTCGTGCCTGGAGAGGGTGGCGCGGCACGCGTCTCCGTGATCGCCGCCGACGACGCTGTTCTGCGTCGCCTGACCGGTTGGAAGACGGTGACCGCTGCCTCCCAGCGCGTGAGATGGGACGGACGCGTGGGCTCGAGCTCGAGCCTGAGGCCGGCAGCGGAGGGCGTCGCGACGCTCCTGCTGGAGGTCCGTGACCCGGCCGGCAACACGACCAGCCTGCGTCGCCGGGTCACGGTCGACCGCACGCTGAAGCTAACGTCCGTGTCGCGCAAGACGTTCTCTCCCAACGGCGACGGGGTGCGCGATACCGTCACGCTCGCGTTCAGACTGACGCGCGCGGCCGACGTGACGGTCACGGTCGTGCGCGCCGGCTCTCCCGTTCGCACGCTGCGCCTCGGCCGTCTCGCGGCTGGAGCGCGTTCCGTGACCTGGGACGGCAGAGCCGAAGGAGGCGCCGGCACGTCCAGCGGCGCGTACTCGATAAGGGTCACGGCGGACGGCTCGATCGGCATCATGACCGCGAGCCGGGCGGTCACCGTCGATCTCACGCGGCCCAGGCTGTCCGCGCCGGCGACAGCGACGAGCCGCTACGGCAAGACCGCGAAGCTCACCTACACCGTGCGCGACGCGTTCAGCCCGCGGGTGAAGGTGGGCGCCACCGTGGTGAACGCGAAGGGCAGGACCGTGGCCAGGATCGCCTGCGGGTGGGTCAAGCAGGGCGTGAGGCACGTGTGTTCCTGGAAGCCACGGACGCGCGGCAGGTACAAGGTGACGTTCCGGGCGACGGACCAGGGCGGCAACCAACAGGCCGCCAAGGCCAGGACCTCTCTCAGAGTACGCTAGGTGCCGGGTCCCCTTGGGGGACCGAGCGTCCGTTCCGCGAACGTCTCTTCGCCGCTACTTGCGCGCGGGAGCGCCGGCCGCCCTCGCGGGCTTGACCGCCTCGCGGAGCACATGCACTATCACGACGACCAGAGCAACGATCCCGATAACGAGTGCGACACGGAACACAGCGAGCAGCACGACGGCCGCCCAGGCAAGGATCTCCCAGAACATCGCTACCCCTTCCCATCACGCAGACTGCGGTGCGCAGCCTCCGTTATTACTATTCCCTCCGTGGGGGCGCGAGCCCATAGAGGTTACTACTCAGACGGGGGTGGGGGTGGGGAGTAGATAGGAGGACGGCGGGCGCCCAGGCGCCCGCCGTCCTCCTGTCGCGGCACTCTCAGGCGTCGGTGTGCTCGCGCCGCCAGCGGCAGTGCGGCATGGGGCAAGCCGCCATACGCGCGGCGTCGCAGACCTCGCAGCGCTGGTCCGCCATGCTGATGGGAAGGTCGAAGCAGCCGTCCGGAGACTCGCCCAGACGCAGCACCGCGTGGAGAGCTCGCGAGACCGCCTTCATGTCGGCGAAGGTGTCCGCCTTCTCGGGCAGGTCGACGAGACCCATGCGGACAGTGCGCTTGCGCACGCGCCCGTCGGGCACACAGGCGAACCTGTCGAGCGCCTCGTCGCCCCAGAGGCCGTAGCGGCGCATCTCGCGGACCGCCCAGAAGGCGCGGGACTTGAGCGCGCCGCCCGAGGCGGCGTGCAGCACGTCGACCGCCACGTCCGGATCGGGCGGCTGTGGCAGCAGCCGGCCCCACGTGTCCCGCGTCTCCGCGAGACGCACGAAGTCGACGATCTTGCCCTTGCTGTCGTTGCGTGAGACCGGCGGATCGAGGGCGTAGCGCTTGAGGTCGAAGTCGCCGGCGAACAGCGCGTCGACGACGCCGGCATCGCCCAGCCGGCGCCAGTCGGCGTCGACGACGGACTCCGGCGCGGGCTGGGCGGCGAGCGCTCCGTAGCACAGGAGCGTGTAGAAGAGGTGGCTCTGCTCCGACTCGTCGGACGAGAACCGGTCGCGCTGCTCGGCGTCGAGTATCTCGGCCGGCAGCTTCTGGGCAGCGAGGAACGCCTGCCCGAGGAACGCCACGTTCTCGCGGCGTTCGCGGTTGGTGAGCGTGGTCGATTCGTTCACGGATGCCCCCACGGGTGGTGTGATGTGCCGAGGGCGGCCGGCCGGCGCGCCACAGGGACAGCCTAGAGGCGTGCGGGCCTGCCGCACAGGCTCACGAAGCTCCGCACAGGGTGACCTTGCCGCCGCCGGGGGGGTCACGATGGGCGGGCTGCCCGAGACCGTCCGTCCCGCGCGTTGACGAACAAAGCGGACTCATATAGTCTTCTTTGTGCGCAGCTTGCGACGGGCATCTGCTGACGGTAACCTATGCAGTCGGCGGGGCGGCACGCCCCCCAGGAGGACCACGCTTCTCACCCATGACCACACTCGGCATCGATATCGGCTGCATCAGCCTCAAGGCCGCACTCGTCGGCCAGGCTGGCGACCAGGACCTCTTCAGCGACCTTCTCTCGCGCAACCCCGACCTCTTCCAGCCCCCGCGTGACGGGCTCACCGTGGTCGACGGGGCGCCGGTGCTGGTGGCGCGCTACCGGCGCATCAAGGGGAGCCCCGCGGAGGCCGCCGAAGCGCTTCTCGGCGAGCTGCTGGGCGCGCTCCCCGAGGGCTCGATCCGTGGCGCCCGGGTGACCGGCTCGGGCGGGCGCCTCGTCGGCCCCGCGCTCGACGCCGCCTTCGAGAACGAGTTCAAGGCGATCGCGCGCGGCATCGCCGCTCTGCATCCCGAGACGCAGACCGTGTTCGAGATGGGCGGCGAGACCTCCAAGTTCATCCGTCTCGAGGCGAGCGATCTCGGCTGCGCCGGCATCACCGACTATCAGACCAACGGCGACTGCGCGGCGGGCACCGGCTCGTTCATGGATCAGCAGGCGAGCCGGCTGCTCTACGACATCGAGGATGTGGGCGACATCGTGCTGGATGCCGGCAAGGCCGCCAGCATCGCCGGGCGCTGCAGCGTCTTCGCCAAGAGCGACATGATCCACGCCCAGCAAAAGGGTTACGAACCACCCGAGGTGCTGCGCGGCCTGTGCGACGCGGTGATGCGCAACTTCAAGGGCACCATCGCCAAGGGCAAGGTCATCGAGCCGCCGGTCGCCTTCATCGGCGGTGTGGCCGCGAACGAGGGAGCCGTCCGCTCGCTGCGCGAGGCCTTCGACCTGAACGACGGCCAGATCTTCATTCCGGAGTACCACGCCAGCATCGGCGCCATCGGCGCCGCCCTCATCGAAGCCGACGTCGAGGCGTCCCTCGACGCCGGCATCGGCGGGCTGGACGTAGACCGCCTCCCGGCGGCCGAGTTCCCGGTCACCGAGCGTCTTTCGATGGATCGCGTCCTGCTGCTGCGCGACATGGCGAGACCCTTCACGTTCGACGGCAACGGATCGGTCGTCGATGTCTACATGGGCATCGACATCGGATCGGTCTCGACCAACCTCGTCGTCATCAACGACGAGGGTGAGGTCATCAAGGAGATCTACACCAAGACCGACGCGCGGCCGG
This sequence comes from Thermoleophilia bacterium, assembly GCA_035686425.1. Lineage (GTDB taxonomy): Bacteria > Actinomycetota > Thermoleophilia > UBA2241 > UBA2241 > CAIXSE01. The sequence goes on along the minus strand of DASRZL010000127.1, from coordinate 36,531 downwards.
TCGAGGTCGTGAGCAAGGGACTCGCCGACATCCGCGACGAGATCGGCGCCCGCATCAACCTGCTCGGCGTCGGCACCACGGGCTCGGGACGCGAGCTCATCGGCGAGCTCACCGGGGCCGACATCATCACCGACGAGATCACCGCCCACAAGACCGGCGCCGACTTCATCGGCCGCAAGATCGGCAAGCAGTGCGACACGATCTTCGAGATCGGCGGCCAGGACAGCAAGTTCATCAGTCTGCAGGACGGCATCGTCGTCGACTTCGCCATGAACGAAGCGTGCGCCGCCGGCACCGGCTCGTTCCTCGAGGAACAGGCCGAGAAGCTGGGCATCAGCATCGTCGACGAGTTCGCCGAGCTCGCGCTCGGCTCTCCGGCGCCGGTCCGCCTCGGCGAGCGCTGCACCGTCTTCATGGAGCGCGACGTGATGGCCTATCAGCAGCGCGGCGCCCGCCGCGACGACCTGGTGGCGGGTCTCGCGTTCAGCATCGCCACCAACTACCTCAACCGCCTGGTTCGCGAGCGTCACGTCGGCGACGTGATCTTCTTCCAGGGCGGCACCGCCTACAACGACGCGGTCGCCGCGGCGTTCAGCCAGATCCTCGAGAAGGAAGTCATCGTGCCGCCGCACAACGGCGTCATGGGCGCGCTGGGAATGGCCTTGCTCGCGCGCGAGCGCGTGCGCCGCACGGGCGAGCCCACGTCGTTCCGTGGCTGGGACCTCGAGCAGGTCGACTACACCGTCGTCGACTTCGTGTGCAAGGCGTGCTCCAACGAGTGCGACGTCCGCCAGTTCACGATCGAGGGCGAGAAGACCTATTGGGGCGACAAGTGTTCCGATCGCTATCGCAAGCCGGCCAAGGTCGAGAAGGAGCCGGTGATCGCCGACCTCGTGGCCTTCCGCGAGGAGACGCTGCTGGCGCCGTACGAGGCGGCACGAGCGCGCGTGCCGGAGACGGCGCCCACCGTCGGCCTCGCAAGGGCGATGTACACCTATGACCGGCTGCCGTTCTGGGCGACGTTCTTCGCCGAGCTCGGCCTGCGGCCGGTACTGTCTCCGGAGAGCGACAAGCAGATCCGTGAGGACGGCGTGGCGCTCACCGTCGCCGAGCCCTGCTTCCCGATCCGTGCCGCGCATGGTCACATCAAGTGGCTGGTCCAGCAGGACGTCGATTGGCTTTTCGTGCCCAATCAGGTGAATGAAGAGACCGAGTTCATGCAGTACAACTCGCATGCCTGCCCGTGGGGCCAGACACTGCCGTATGTCGTCAAGGCGGCGCCGGGTCTGGAGCAGGCCAAGGCCAAGATCCTCGACCCGCGCGTACGGTTCCGCGACGGCCGCGACGGCCTGGTCCGCGATATGGCGGAGATGGGCGCGCGCCTCGGTGCGAACAAGGCGCGGCTGCGCGCAGCGGTCGACCGCGCCTACGTCGCCCAGGAGGAATTTCGCGACGCCCTGCTCGCGGCGGGCGCGGAGGCGCTGCGCCGACTTGACGAAGCCGGCGAACTCGGCGTCGTCCTTTTGGGTCGGCCGTACAACATGTACGATAAGGGCGTCAACATGGACATCCCGCGCAAGCTGCGCAAGTTCTACGGCGTCAACGTCATTCCGCTGGACTTCCTGCCGCTCAGTGGCATCGACATCGATCCTCTGGTGCCCAATATGTTCTGGAACTACGGCCGCAAGATCCTGCAGGCCGCCACGTGGGTGCGCGACCGGGAGAACCTGCACCTCATCTACCTGACCAACTTCAAGTGCGGCCCGGACTCGTACATCAAGCACTACGTGCGTGATGCTTCGGGCAAGCCGTTCCTCACCCTGCAGTTCGACGAGCACCAGAACGACGCCGGCGCCATGACCCGCTGTGAGGCCTATCTCGACAGCAAGGGATTCCTGCGCTGGTGGTCGCAAGACGCGGCCGAGGAAGCCCGTGAGTGTCGCGAGGAGGTGGCCGGTGTCGTCGAGTAGCGTCGAACCCGTGCGCGACGAGCGCATCGACCAGGCCATCACCGAGTTCGGTCTGGCGGGCCGCCGTCTCTACCTGCCGCAGATGCCCTACGGCGGAACGTACCTGCTGGCGGCGTCGATCCGTTCGATCGGCTTCGACTCCTGGCCGACGACCGACTCCGACGAGCGCACTCTCGAGCTCGGCTCGAAGGTCACCTCGGGTGACGAGTGCTACCCGCAGAAGATCACGATGGGCGACTTCCTGCGTATCATCGAGGACGAGGGGCGCGACAACGTGGCGTTCCTCATGCCGTCGTCGAACGGCCCTTGCCGCTTCGGCCAGTACCTGCATCTGATCCGCACCAAGTTCAACGAGCTGGGCTACTCCGACGTGCCCGTCATCAGCATCACCTCGGGTGACGGGTACTCGTCGATCGGCGACTACTCGCAAGACCTCGTGCGCACCGCCTGGCGGGCCGTACTGGCTCAGGACATCCTCATGAAGCTCCTGCTCAAGACGCGCCCCTACGAGCGCGAGAAGGGCGCCTCCGACGCGGTGTACCAGCAGAGCCTGGAGGAGGTCGGCGAGGCCGTCAGCATGCAGAACGTCTCGCACAAGGAACGATTGGCGGCCATCGTGCCGGCCATGGTGCGGGCTCGTGACCGGTTCCGTGCCGTTCCGGCGGACTATGACGCGTCGCGGCCGCTGGTCGGCGTGGTGGGCGAGATCTTCTGTCGCCAGAACACCTTCTCGAACTTCGACCTCATCCGCGTGGTCGAGGAGCAGGGTGGGGAGTGCTGGCTCTCGGACATCGGCGAGTGGGTGTGGTACACGGACGACGAGCAGCGTCGCCGGTTCATCGATGATGGCCGGCGCTTCAGCAAGGACAGCGCCGTGCGCGCCATCAAGAACAAGGTGATGCGCCGCGACGAGCACGCCATCTACGGACCCTTCCACGACGACTTCGTGGGGTACGAAGAGCCGGAGGACGTGCGCGACGTGCTGGAGATGAGCTTCCCGTATCTGCCCTACACGGGAGCCCTCGGAGAGATGGTCCTGAGCAGTGGCAAGGCCATCTACCTCTACGAGAAGGGCGCCGACGGCATCATCGACATCAGCCCGTTCACGTGCATGAACGGCATCGTGACGGAGGCGGTCTACCCGAGCCTGGCCAAGGATCTCGACGACATGCCGATCCGGACGTTCTACTTCGATGGGACCCAAGGCGACCTTGAGCGCGACATCGGGATCTTCATCGAGCTCGCGCACACCTACCGGCGCCGCAAGAAGAAGACCCGGCGCTACCCCGCCTGCTTCGACGCGTAGGCGCCGCTTCCAGGGGCCCCATCGGGCTCCCCGATCCTCACCGCGTCACCCGGCGCCATTCTGCGTCGCAGGATGCCGTACGCCGTCCGGGACAGAGGAAGAGCCCCTCGCCATGCCTGGTGTTCGGGGCCGGAACCAGGGGGCGAGGGGCTCTTTGTCTCACCGGTCGCGACGAGGGGGAACGTCGCTCTCGGGACGGAGATGTGGCCGAGGTGCTGGGCTCAGCGCGCGATGAAACGCTCAGCGGCGTCGACGTCGTGCATGCTCCCGTTGGGGATGCGCAGGTGCCCGCGGGCATCGCCCGACGGAGTGCTGATGACGTGGCTCGTACCGGCGAAAAAGCGGCCGATGGACCGCAAGAAACGATGCTGCATGGTGCTCACCTCTCCTTGATCAATACTGGGCGGCGTCGGCGCCGTAGGTCAGGTCGTCTCTCATGAAGTCCTTGCCGCTCAGTCCAGTCCGACCGTCGGGGGATTGGGCCGTCACGGAGGTGAGCGCAACATCGAACAAACGCTTTATGCTTTCGAAACGGTCAGCCATGGCGACCCTCCTTCTCGAGAAAAAAGAACCATTTTGTGTAACCACGCACAAACTGTATATCCGACGGGCCATTCTGTCAAACGCAATGGGCATCCGCGTGACGCGCGGCAGCTGACGAAGGTCAAGGGCGGAATCGTGCGTGGCGGGGTACGCTCGCTGCAGGAGACATCACCTGATCCCGGAGGCCCCAATGGACACCGCGAAGCCCGTCGTCGCGGATCTCGAGAGCATGATCGAGGTCGCAGAACAGGGGATCGTCAGCAAGGCGATCGTCGAGAACGAACATCACAAGATCATCCAGTTCACCCTCGCGGGCGGGCAGGAGCTCAGCGAGCACACCGCCAGCGTACCCGCCGTGATCCACATCCTGCAGGGCCAGGGCACGGTGTCCCTGGGAGGCGACGTGCACGAGGCCAGGCCGGGGATGCTCTACTACATGCCGGCCGAGCTGAAGCACGCGGTCGTGGCGGAAGGCGACCTCGTCTTCTTGCTCACCATGTTCCGGACCTGAGGTCCGCCGCGCCTGCCGCGCGTGCGGCAGGCGCGCGCCGCCTGGACGTCACGCCACGGCGACGCGCCCGCCGACCTCCGTGACGAGCCCATCGCGGCGGAGGCGGGCGACAAGGTCCCCGGTCTCCTCGGCAGACAGGCCCAGAGCGGCCGCGAGCTCCTCCAGGGACTGGGGCCCGTGGCCGAGGAGCCGGCGCAGGAGGCGGGCCCTCTTCTGGCGCCGCGAACCCTCGAACGCCCCCTGGCGACTGCGCGGCGCGATGCCGGTGGCGCGTGCCGTGAGCACGAGCGATCCGTAGTCCATCAGCGCGTTGTGCCAGTCCCGGCTGCGGCCGGGCGGCAACACGGCGGCGGCCACGGTCTGCAGATCGCGAGCGCCCAGATCCTCCGGGAGATCGAGCTCGTGCGTGAGGACGCGCCGGACGTTGGCGTCCACGGCGGCCAGGTCTTCGTTGTGCGCGAAGATCAAGACGGCGTGCGCCGTATACGGTCCGATCCCGGGGAGCGCACGCAACCCGTCGAGCGACCGGGGCAGCTCGGCGCGGTGCCCGTCCGCCGCGACCGTCCTGGCACACCCCTGCAGGCGGCGGGCCCGGGTGTTGTAGCCGAGACCCTGCCAGCGAAGCAGGACGTCCGCCAGCGGTGCGGCGGCGAGGCTCTCGAGATCTGGCCAGGCCTCCAGCCATTCGCCGAAGCGTGGCACCACGCGTGGCACCTGTGTCTGCTGGAGCATGATCTCGCTGACGAGGACGGCGTACGGGTCCGTCGTGTGCCGCCATGGCAGGTCGCGGCGGTTCTCCGCGTACCACGTCAGCAGCCGGTCCTGCAGGGCGCGCACGCGTCGCGGACCGGGAAGCGAGAAGGCGCCTGGACTGGGGTTCATGTGTCGTACGCCGTGAGGAGCATCGGCGAGAGCGTAGCACGCCGGACTCGTGGTTCGCGCCGGAGCGCGGGGAGGAGCTGCTCGACGAGTGACGGGCCGTTCACCGCATGGGCGGCGCGGCCGTCCGCGGCCTGGACCGCGAGGACGTCAGGCGTGCTCGTCGACGAGCTTCTCCCAGGCGGCGTACTCGCGCTTCAGCTGGCCTTCTACGATGCCCCGCTCGTCCAGAAGCCTGTTGAGGACGTCTCGGTCCGCGTAGGTCCCGGGCTCGGCGAGCTCCGCGTCGATCTCGCCGAGGCGCTTTTCGGCGCGCAGGATGGCCGCTTCGGCGCCGCGCAGCCGGGCGCGCCGCCGGCGCGCTTCCTCGGCGCTCTCCCTGCCGCGCGCGACTGCGGCGCCGGCGGGTGCCGCGCCTCCGGCGCGCCTGCCGTCGCGGCCCGCGGATTCCTCGGCGGTCGCGGGTACGTCGGCACGCTCGTTCCGGGCCTCCCAGTAGCGCGCCGCCGAGAGGTGGTTCAGCAGACGGCCGTCGTGGATCTCGAGGACGCGGGTCGCGACCCGGTCGATGAGGTGCCGGTCGTGGGTGATCAGCAGGATCGTGCCGGTGTAGTCCTCGAGCGCGTCGGCCAGCGCCTCGACGGAGCCCATGTCGAGGTGGTTGGTCGGCTCGTCCAGGAGCAGGAAGTTGGCGTCTCCGACGAGCAGCGTGAGCAGGCGGAGGCGGCTGCGCTCACCGCCCGAGAGCATCTCGACCCGCTTCTCGACCTCGTCCGGCCCGAACTGGAAGCGACCGAGCAGGCGCCGGGCCGCCTCCTCGTCGTGACCGACCAGAGGGAGTACCGTCTGCAGCACAGTGTCCTCCTCGCGGAGTTCGCGACCCTGCTGCGAGTAGTAGGCCGGGCGGACGTTGTGGCCCAGGTGCGAAGCGCCGGCCGGCAGGCTGCGCAGGCCGGCGACCGTCTCGATCAGCGTCGTCTTGCCGGACCCGTTGGGGCCGAGGAGAGCCACCTTCTCGCCGCGTTCGAGCACGACGTCGATATCGCGCACGAGGGTGTGGACGCCGGCTTCGTCATCGGCCGAGCCGACAACCACGGCCGGCGCCTTCAGCTCGAGCACGACGCGTGCCGAGGGCTTGGGCTGCGGAAGTCCCAGCTTGAAGTTCCGCTTCTGCTTGGGCGGCTCTCGCAGTCCGGCTTTGATGCGCTCGATCTGAGTGAGCTTGGCCTTCGCCTGTTTGGCCTTGTCCTTCTTGGCATGGAAGCGGTCGTAGAAGCGCTGCAGCTGCTCGATCTTCTCGATGTCCTGCTCGTATTCGCGGCGCATGAGATCGAGGCGCGCCTCGCTCTCGCGCAGATACGTGGAGAAGTCGCCGCCCTGGGTCTCGACGTGTTCGTGCTCGACCGCGAGCACGCGCCGTCCGACCTTCTCGAGCAGGCGGCGATCATGCGTGACGAGGACGAACGCGCGCTCGTAATCCGAGAGGAAGCTCTCGAGCCACTCGACAGAGTCGATGTCGAGGTGGTTGGTCGGCTCGTCAAGCAGCAGGAGGTCGGCGTCCGCCAGCAGGGCGCGCGCCAGCGTGACTCGTGTGAGCTCGCCGCCCGATAGCGAGAGCAGACGTCGCTCCAGCATCTCGTCGGGGAGGCCGAGGCCCTCGGCGACCCCGCCGAGGCGGTCGCGGTAGCCGTACCCGCCGGCGGCCTCGAACCGCCGCTGGAGCTGCTGGTAGGACTTCATGGTGTCGCGGAGCTCCGGACTGTGCTCGGCGAGCCCGGAGAGGCTCTCCTCGGTCGAGCGCAGCGCCGCCTCGAGCTCTACGGCTTCGCCGAACGCCTCGAGGAGGTACTCGCGTACGAGCCGGTCGCGCTCGAGCTCCGGCGTCTGCTCGTGCAGCCAGATCCGGCGCCCTCGTGCGCGGGCGATCGTGCCGGAGTCGGCCGGCTCGCCGCCGGAGACGAGGCGCAGGAGGGTCGTCTTGCCGGTCCCATTGCGCCCGACAAGTACGGCGTGGTCGTGCCCATCGACCGAGAACGAGACGGTGGTGAACAGCCGCTGCCCGGCGAATGACTTCTCGACGTTGTTGAAGGTGACGATGCTCATGGGTGGCCCGCCGGTGGTTGTCGGAGCGGGGCGGGAGCGGCAGGATACCATCGGCGGCACGGGGCCGCCAGCGTGTACGCGGCGTCGAGCCCCTGCTACCCTTGCCGGACTTGGCGGGCGAGAGAAGGAGCCGCGACGATGACCGCGCCGCGTTCGCAGGACATCCTGATCGCACCTCGCACGACGGTGTTCGCACTGCTCGAGACCTACCCGTTCCTCGAGCGCTTCCTGCTTGCGCGCGGCGGCGGGTTCGAAGCGCCGGCCGACACAGGCGCGCGCACCCGCTGGGCGCGCGTCACGACCCTCGGCGACATCGCCGTGAAGCTCGACGTACCGTGGCGGCGGCTCCTGAGCGAGATCGCCGCGGAGGTGGAGCGCCGCACCGGCCGTCCGGCAAGGGTCCCCGACGCGCCCCGGAGGATGATCGACGACGAGCGGCGGCTCGGGGAACTGCGCGACATCGTGAGCGGTCTCGAGGCAGGCGCGCCCCTGCTGGAGATGGCGGCACGCTGGAACACGGCCACCGCCGACCTCGAGGCCGCCGAATCGGCAGCGCTCGACGCCGCCCTATCCGAGACCGCCGTCGTCGAACGACAGGCCACGGTCTCCCGGGTGCAGGAGACGGCGGCGGATGGCGTCGGCGGCCCCATCGCCACGCCGCCCGAGGGGCATCCCCTCGAGACCCTGCGCCGCGAAGCCGGCCAGATCCGGTTGTTGACCGACGGCCTGAGGGTCGAGCTCGAGAGACTGGGCGGTTCTCCCACGAGGCTTCGCTGGCGCCGGGAGAAGCCGTTGGTGTCGCGCCTGGTCGAGCGCCTCGCCGGGGTAGAGCCCCGGTTTCGCCGCGAGCAGCAGGCCTGGTTCCCGGCGCTTGGGGTGTACGCCGTCGACGGCCCCCAGGCCCTCCTCTCCCAGCAACAGACGGAGGCGCTGGAGACGCTGCGCCGACTCCGCCTCGCCGTCGATCGCGATGACGCCTCGTCCGTGGCCGAGGCGGGCGCGCGCCTGGTCGACTCTCTCGAGGACCTGCTCGCTCAGGACGAGCGGCTGCTCGAGCCGCTCGCGCGTCGTCACTTCTCCGAGGGAGACTGGGCGGTCGTGCGTGAGCTGGAGGATGGCGTGGGGTGGGAGCTCATACCGCCCCCTCCGCCGCCACCCTGGCCGAATTCCTGACCGCGGGGGCGGGCTTTGGGGAGCGGCGCAGGGGGCACACCCGTGCCATGGACGGCCGACGCCTTTCGGAGACCCTCGTCGAGACGCGCCGCGTGATGACGCAGGAGGCGCGCTTCATCGTCGATGTCGCGCGCAGGCGCGGCGTCGTCCTGCGCCTGTTCGGAGGGCTCGCGGTCCACGAGCACTGCGCGGGACTCGCCGCCTGTCTGCGCGACCACTCCGATGTGGACCTCGTCGGGTTGAGCCGGCAGACGGAGCCGATGATCGAGGTGTTCGTCGAACTGGGCTTCCGCGAGCGCCCGCACGTGCGCACGGCGACATCGCTCGGCCAGGCCCAGTTCGTGCGCGACTGCGTCCACGTCGATCTGGCCGGCGCGCAGGCGCACGCTGACGACCACGTCGACGTCTTCTTCGATCGCTTCAAGCTGGATCACGTGATCGACTTGCGCTCGCGCCTCGATCTGCACCCGTACGCGATCCCGCTGACGGACGTGCTTGCGACCAAGCTGCAGATGCACGCGCCCGAGCCGCGCGACGTGCGCGACGCGATCATGCTGCTCGCGGCGTCGCGCGGGCCGGGAGTCGGCGCCGACGAGGTCGATCCGGACTACCTTGCGGCATTGTGCGGCCACGACTGGGGACTCTTCTACGATGTGACACTCAATCTGCAGCGTTGCACGGAGGCGCTCGATCAAGTCGGGTTGGATCCCGAGGGCCGGCACCAGGCGGCCGAGCTGCTCGTGCGCCTGACGGGCGCCGTCGACGTGGCGCCGAAGAGCCTCGGGTGGCGCCTGCGCGCCGGCGTCGGCACCCGGCGGCGCTGGTACGAGATCGTCGAGGAACAGGGGGGTGCGGCATGAGACTGGCCCTGATCGGCACGGGTTCGATGGGCGAGAGGATGGGCCGCCGGCTGCTGGACGGAGGCCACGACCTGGCGGTCCACAACCGCACCGCGGAGCGCACGCAGGGCCTGGTCGCCGCCGGCGCCACCGTCGCACGTACCCCGCGAGACGCGGCGAGCGGGGCGCAGGCAGTGCTCACCATGCTCGCCGATCCCGCGGCCGTGCGGGTGACGGCCTACGGTGACGAGGGATTCCTCGCCGGCATGGCCGCCGGGTCTCTGTGGATCGATCTCTCCACCGTGGGCCCAGACGACTCCCGCGAGTTCGCCGCCGCGGCGCGGGAGCGCGGTGTGGGCATGGTGGACGCTCCTGTCTCGGGCAGTCTCGGAGCGGCCGACAGAGGCACGCTCGTGCTTCTCGTCGGCGGCGCCGAGGAGCAGGTGTCCGCGGCTCGGCCGGTCTTCGCCGTCCTCGGCCGCGCCGCCTTCCACCTCGGGCCGAGCGGGGCCGGCAGCGCCGGCAAGCTCGCCGCCAATGCGTTCCTCCTGGCGACGATGGCGGCCGCTGTCGAGGCGGTCCGCCTCGGGACGAGTCTGGGCATCGAGCCGTCTGCCCTGCTCTCAGCGCTGGAACGCACGGAGATCGTGCCGGCCTGGGCGCTGGGCAAGCTGGAGCGGCTCGAGGAGGGCGACCTTCGGCCGGCGTTCACCCTGGCGCTCGCCGACAAGGATCTGCGCCTGATCGAGGCGGCGGCCGCCGGAGCGGGGGAGAGCCTGCCGGTCGTGGACGCCGTGCGTGAGCTCTACGCCGGCGCCCTCGCCGCAGGACGCGGCGACCTCGACTTCTCCGCCGTGGAGAGAGAAGCGCCGCCGTCGACGTGACGGCGGGCGGACCGCTGCAGGACGACGTCGCCCGGGCGAACCGGCCGGCCGGCCGCGCGCCCGGCCCTGGCGCGCACGGCATCGCTTAGTCCCCCCTGTGTTCGCCGGACTGTTCCCCGACCTCTGCGTCGTGCAGTCCCCGGGTTGCGCGGCCGTCCATGGCGCGACGATCACACCGGGAGGCTGACGAGCGGGCGGCGAGTCAGGCGCGCACGCGGCGGATCGCGACCTTCTCGAGGTCCATCTCGCCGAGACCCATGTCGTAGGCGGCCTGCACGTAGGGCACATCCGCGCCCGTGAGGTCGAAGAGCGTGGCGGCGTACGCATCGGCGGCGACGATGTCCGCACTCGCGATCACGGTGTCGAGTCGCTCGACGTCGTTGAGGTCGCCGCCCGTCGGGCCGTTGGCGGTGAGGACCCGGACCGCGTCCACGACGGTGAGACTCGGGCGGCACGCGCTGATCAGGTCGGCGGTGCGCTGACCGATGTTGGTGTGGATGTCGCCGGGATCGAGGATCACGCCGAGGAGGTTCTTGCCCCCCAGGGTGAGTCGTGTGGAGCCGTGGTCCTTGGGGATGGGCACGTCGATGAGCACGTCGCACGTGAGGACGTCGGTGTAGATCGGCCAGGCGTCGAGGTCGCGCCCGTCAGGGATGCGGTAGGTGCGAAAACCGGTGGGCGACATGATCTCCATCTCCCCGCCGGCCTTCTCGACCGCGGTCTGGATGCCGCTCACGCGGTACGCCTCTTCGGCGGGGCTGCCGAAGGGGGTGTCCATGACGCGCACGCGGCCTGCCCGGGCGCGGCGGCAGAGCGAGACCAGTGTGGCGACGACCTCGGGATTGGTCGTCGCCGCGTACTCCGGCCCGTAGTAGCCGGCGCAGATGTTGGGCTTGACGATCACGTCGGCGCCCGGCTTGACGAAGGCCTCCATGCCGCCGAGCGCCGCCACCGCGGCCGCCGTGATGTCCGCGGGGCTCGAGCCGCGCGCCACCGCCAGGGGCGGCTGCTCGCGGCGCAGGCCGGAGGCGGAGGGGAGCGGGGAGGAGAGACGGCTGTCCTGCGGCGGGTCCGACACGGGCAGCGCGCCGCAGCCCGTCGCGGTCAGCGCCGCGCCTGCGGCCGTCATGCCGGCGATTCTCAGGAACTCCCTGCGGGTACAGTCGCGCATGCGTGCGGCAAGCGTAGCATCCGGCGCCCGCGAACACACCCCTTCCGTGCGCGGAGACGCTCATTCGCTTCGAGCCGTCCGGCCGCTGGAACTGGGGACGTCTTGCGGACACGCCGGGGGCCCGCTGGTCAAGGGCATCGGGCAGTTCAGGGTCGGCTTGCCGCCGGCCGGGATCAACCATGCGACGGCAGCCGCCCGGGCCGCCTCGAACACCGCGCCGCCCCCGCCGGCGACGGGTAACGCGTGACAAAGAGCGCCGCGTAGGGCACCCTGTGCGGCAACGGGCCTCCGGGGCGAGGAGGTCAGACGACCGGGGAGGAGCACATGGGTATCGGCGACGTGTTCGCCAAAGCGTGGGAGTTGTGGCGACGGGATGTGGGCTGGCTGATCTTGGCCGGCCTCGTGGTCGGCCTCATCATGATGGTCGTCTTCGGCATCGCCTTCGGGATCTTCGCGGCGATCTTCGCCGGAGCCGGGTTGACCATCGGCGTCGACCTCGCGAACGACGCCACGTCGTCCCTGACCGGGCTCGGCGTGGGGCTCATTGTGCTCGGCATCATCGTCTACCTGGTCGCGGTCTTCCTCATCCAGGTGATCTCGCTCACCTTCTACGGTGGCATGTTCGAGATGGTGATCGGCGCGGCCCGCGAGAACCGGAGCATACGCTTCGGTGATCTCTTCACCGGGTTCCGCAAGTTCGGCGCCTACGCGTTGTTCGCGCTGGTGATGTTCGGGATCTCCATCGGCGTGAGCGTCGTCAACGTGATCCCGATCATCGGCTGGCTCGCCGGCATTGCGGTCTCCGTCTGGATCTACGTGCTCTGGCTGTACGTGCTCCCCCTGATCGCCGACCAGGGGTTGGGCTTCGGCGAAGCCGCCGGCCGCAGCAACGCCATGGTCAAGGGCGTGGGCTGGTGGAAGACCTTCGGGATGGTGGTCGTTCTCGGCCTCGTGATGATGGCTGCGGTGGTCGTCATCGTGCTGGTCGCCGTCGGCATCGGCCAGGCGGAGGAGTGGGCCGGCGTCGCCGTAGGCATCCTCCTGTTCCTGGTCTTCGCGATCCTGGTGCCTCCCTACACGATCTGCTACGTGAGTGTCATGTATCTCGGGTCCGGCGGCGCCGTGGAGCCGGTCCGGGACGGCGTACTGCCCGGCATCCCGCCGGCGCCGCCGGCGCCGATGGCGCCGGCCGGCTACGGCACGCCGGCGTCGCCGACCATGGCCGCGCCTGTGGCCGGTGCTGCGACGGCTGTGACCGCTCCGGGCGTGGCGCCCGCGCCGCCGCCTGCCGCCGACGCCTGGAAGGCGGCGGCGGATCCGCTGACGCCGGCGCCGCCTGAGACGCCGGTCGTTCCACCGGCGGCCGGGCAGCCTGCGGCGCAGCCGCCGGCTCCGGGGCCTGCGACGCCGGCAACGGCAGACGAGGCGCAGGCCGCCACGGCCGCCGGCGACGACGCCGCGGCCGGGACGGAAGCGGCGCCTGCGCACGCGCCCAAGCCGCCTGAGCCGCCGGAGCCGCCTGCGCCGCCGGCGCCGGTCTGACCGGCGGGACCCGGTCCAGAAGGGCCATACGCGGGTCGGCTGCATGCCGGGGGCCGGGGGTGCGAGGCGCCCCGGCCCCTCGCGGCGTCCGCGGGCAGAGTCGAGCCCGCGGGCTTCTCTCCAGGCGAGGCTGGCAAGGTCCGAGACACGTGCCGCGTCGGCAGTGCCTGCGAGACATTCCGCGTGCGGGCGGCGCTCCAGACGCGATGGCGGTCTCGTCAAGCGAGGCTCGGGCGCGTCCAGACGGCCCACGCGCGGGCGCCGCGCAGGGCGGACTGGGTCGAGGCTTCGGTGCAAAGCCTCGTGCAGCAAGCGCCATGATAAAGTAACTTTACAAAGATGATTACTTCATGGTGGAGAGGGGTACATCGTTTTCAGGCGTAGTCATCAGTTGATGAGAGGCTAGCCTGCCGCTCCGGCAGATCGCTGGGGAGGGCAACCGAGAAACGTGGAGGCAGAACGATGAAGACCCGGTACATCATCCTCATGGTAGTCGCCTTGATGGTGGTGCCCCTCGTGATCGCCGCGTGCGGCACCGCTTCGGACGAGGCGGCGTCGCCGTCTCCGTCGCCGACCATGCCAGCGAAGGACATCGTCGACACTGCCGTCGAGGCAGGAAGCTTCACGACACTGGTCACTGCCGTTCAGGCCGCCGGTCTCGAGGAGACGCTGCGCGGCGAAGGCCCGTACACCGTGTTCGCGCCCACCGACGACGCGTTCGCTGCCGTCCCCCAGGAGACCCTCGACGCTCTGCTCGCAGACCCCCAGGGCGCCCTGACCGACGTGCTCACGTACCATGTCGTGCCCGGCAAGGTCATGTCGACCGACCTGAGCGACGGCATGATGGTCGAGACCGTCAACGGCGCGTCGCTGGAGATCACCGTCAATGACGACGGTACGGTGATGGTCGGCGACGCCACCGTCGTGACCGCGGACATCGAGACGGCGAACGGCGTGATCCATGTGATCGACACCGTCCTCGTCCCGTCGAGCGAGTAAGTCACCTCGGGCGGACGACCCCGGTCGGCGCTGCAGCGCCGGGGTCGTCCGCTCTCGCGTACGCGACTCAGTCGCGTGCCGGCTTCTGCGCGTGGAGCAGGCGCGCGAGCTCGCGCCAGGAGCGCGGGTCCTCCTGCCCCATCAGCCAGGCATAGACGCCGCGGACGTGCGGGTGGCGCGAGAGCATCATGCGCACCTTGGCGCGGATCGCCAGGGCGTCCGGGAAGAAAGCCTGGTGCCGTGCGCCGTCGCTACGGTACTCGAGCAGCAGTTCTCGCGAGGCTGTGCGGAATTCGCGCGGTTCGTGGACCGACCTGATGTCCCGGACGCTGTTCCAGGTCAGGTCGGTCGTCGTGGACCCCAGCCAGTCCCGCCCGTAGAGCCCCAGGCCCATGACGATCCGCCGCGGCGCCACCTGGGTCTCGGCGAAGTCGAGCACCCGGTCCATCCAGTCCGGCGGGGAGAGCGGCCCCGGGCCTGACCATGAGCCCGAGTAGTTGTACGTCATGACGCGGAACTGGTCGACGGCGCGGCCGAGGCGTTTCCAGTCCTGTCCGCGCGGACCGTCCCAGCCCCCGGGCTCCTTCAGTTTGGGGTAGACGTCGACGGCGATCAGACGGTCGTCCGCGTGGAGTCGCTCGGCGAGCTCCTCCACGAACGCGGAGAACTCGTCGCGCCGGGCGCCCTTGACGGCCTCCCAGTCCACGTCCACGCCGGCGACGTCGTACTCCCGGCACCAGGCGGCGACGGCCTCGGCGTGGCGGCGGCGCGTCTCCGGCGTCTTGAGGATCGCCGCCGAGATCGCCGGGTCGAAGGCGTGCCGGGTCTCGTCGTAGTCGGTGAGCGTGACGAAGACCCGGCAATCCCGGCGCTTTGCCTCGGCAATGAAGTCCTGGTCGAGGCGAGGCGCGGTGACGCTGCCGTCGGGGCGCGACTGCAGCCAGTCGACGCTGACCTCGTCGATGGCTCCCGCCTTCACGGCTGCGTCGAGCGAGGTCCTGTCGCCGAAGGTCCAGGCGCCGATGAGGTATGGGCCGTGACGCCTGTCGTCGTCGAGCGCACTTGCCAGCACGAAGGCGACGGCGACGGCGATCAGACCCGCGACGATGATGACGAACAGAGCCGGGAGGCGCCGCCGCCGGCGCGGCCGGGGACGGCGGCGCTCGAGACTGTCGGTGCTCGCGGGCATGGTCTCATGATGACGGCTCTCCGGGCGGCGGGAAACCTCGGCGGGGCGGCGCGCGACCGCGGTCGGCGAGGCCCCGCCGATTACGCGCCACCCTTGCGTGGGTATGCATCGTCCACAGACCGGACCACCACGAGGAGTGAGGTCACCCGTGAAGGAGAAGCTCGGCGCGACCAACGCGCTCTACCCGCTCATCACCGCTATCGTCGGCGCCACCGTCGACGGCACACCCGACTTCGCGACGGTCGCGCACGTCGGCATCGCCCACCTCAAGGGCATCACCCTGGGGATGGGCAACGTGCACTTGACGAACAAAGGCATCCTCGAGAACAAGACCTTCAGCGTGAATCTGCCGTCCGAGGACATGGTCGAGATCACCGACCACATCGGTATGGTCAGCGGCACCAAGGAGGACAAGAGCCAGCTGTTCGACCTCTTCTACGGCGAGCTCGACACCGCCCCGATGATCGAGCAGTGCAAGGTGACGATGGAGCTCAAACTGATCGACCACGTCAAGCTTCCGACTCACGACCTGTTCGTCGGCGAGGTCGTGGGCACCTACGCGGACATCGCCGTGCTCACCAACGGTATCGTCGACATCGCCAAGCTGAAGCCGTTGCTGTTCGACATGGCCAGCAAGAAGTACTGGTCGCTCGGCGAGCCTGTCGCCAAGTGCTGGAGTGCCGGCAAGGAGTTCGGCGTGGAGGACTGAGCCCGGCCGCGTGGTTCAGCAGCCTGGCCCTGGGTGCGGATGGGCGCGTCCTTCGGCGATCAGGTCGCGGAACGCGCCCAAGGTGGCGTCGAAGCGCTCCCAGCCGATCGAGGAGTGCGACCGCGTGCCCTCGATGCGTGTGACCAGGAAGCCTGTCTCACGCAGTACGGCGAGGTGGTGAGACGCGCGCGGCCGGCCGGCGTCCCCTCCGGCAGTGAGCTCGCACACGCGGCGCTCCCCGCTGAACGGCTGCTCGACGAGGGCCGGGTGGTCGTGGCGTTCAAGACGCACTGTGTGACGGGCTGCTCACAGTGCGCCACGCCGTGCGAGGCGGAAGCCATCTCGTTCCCGACGGTGGAGGGCATCAAGCGCGCCCGCCACGGGAGCTGATCAGCTGTCGGCGCCCATCTCCCGTTCGAGTTGCTCTTTGGCGTCGAGCATCTGTGTCTTGAACTCCATTGGCCGCCGGATCTGCTTCAGGTCGTTGATGCCGGCGACGGCGGAGGCCGTGAGCACGATGATGTCACCGTAGTGCAGCATGCGGCCCAGGACGGACTGCTTGAGCACGATGTCGGTGAGCTTCTCGAGCGAGGAGTCGGCGACGCGCTTGCTGAGCACCCCGGTCGCCTCGATGACCCGGCGGTTGGTGAGCACGTAGACGTTCATCAACCAGGAGAGGAAGCCCCAGGCGATGCGGGCCGCGGGGATGAGGAAGAGGAGGAGCAGCCACCAGATCCAGCCCGCGTCGGGCAGCCACCACACCTTGAGCAGGATCACCAGTGCCAGCAGGGCGATGGCGAAGAGGATCCACTTGATCATCTCGGCGACGAAGAAGACCCAGTGATGACGCTCGGTGTACAGGATCTTCTCGCTCGCGCCGAGTTGCTTCTGCACGTACTCGATGCTCACATGCCCTCCTCCGAGCCGGTGTCGGGTGCACCCTACCATGGCTATACTGAGGCACGCATCGACAGCCACCGTGGGGGGTGTGCTCGTGTTCGTCCTTCCTTCCGGCCTCGTTCGCCGCTGCCGTCCGGCCTTGCGGCGCCGCGTCGCGACCAGGCTGTTGCCGCTCGTCCTGCTCGTGCTGACGGCGACCGCGGCGCTGCCGCAGGCGGCCGCCGCGGGTCCGTCCGTCCGCTCCTACCGCGGCCTGGGGACCTGGGTGGACCTGTACGACGCCAAGGCGTGGGACCATCCAGCCTCGGCGGTCAGCGACATGCGTGCGCACGGCGTGCGCACGCTGTACCTGGAGACGTCCAACTACCACTGGCCATCGGCGCTCAATCGGCCGGGCGCGCTGGGTGCTCTCATCGAGGAGTCTCATGCCCGCGGCATCAAGGTCGTGGCCTGGTATCTGCCCGGCTTCAAAGACCCTGCCAGGGACTACAAGCGGTCGCTGGCGGCGATCCGCTTCCGCAGCGCCGCAGGGCAGCGGTTCGACTCCTTCGCCCTCGACATCGAGGCGAGCGTCGTCAAGAACGTCGACCTCCGCAACAGCAGGCTGCGGACGCTCTCCAGACGCATCCGCGCCGCGGTCGGGCGCTCGTATCCGCTCGGCGCGATCATCCCGTCTCCTGCCGGCATGGTCATGCACCCGAGCTACTGGCCGGGCTTCCCGTACAAGACACTGGCGGGCATCTACAACGTGTTCGTGCCGATGGGCTACTACACGTATCACGGCGACGGCTACGCCAACGCCTATCGCGACACGCGCGACAACATCCTCATCATCCGCAAGAAGACGGGCCGGTCGCGCATTCCCATCCACGTGATCGGCGGCGACGCCGCCAAGTCGTCCGGCAGGGAGACGACCGCCTTCGTGCGCGCCCTTCGCGAGCACGGCGCTCTCGGCGGGAGCATGTACGACTGGGCGACGACCGGCGACGCCGGCTGGCGGGTGCTGCGCAACGTGCGTTTCAACCCACGCCAGCGTCCCTCGCTGCCGCGCACCCTGCCGTTCGCCACGCCGCTGGGGTACTGCGGCGCCGACCGCACGCATCCCAAGGAGGCCTTCTACCAGGCCGCCGGCCAGAACGGCGACCGCGTGCTGCGCTTCCGCCTCTACGACGTTCAGGCCGGCGAGGTGCGCCTGGTCGTGAACTGGCAGGACATGGGGCCGCTCGCCCGCGGGCCTGCCAAGAGGTGGAGCAGGATGCGCGCGGTCACGATCCCGGCCGCGGCGCTCAAGCCCGGGACGCGCAACGTCATCGGCTTCGTCGCCCGGGGGAACTACCCGGCCTGGCGGACGTGGGGGGTCCGGGACGTGACCCTCGGCACCCCATGATGAATACAACTGAGGGAGCGGCGTCGTGGAGATGAAGGTCAGCTTCCCCGGCAACCTGCGTGTGGATGCCGGCTACAAGGGTTTCATCATCGCGACCGATCAGCCGGTGAGCGCCGGCGGAGACGGCTCGGCGCCGGCGCCGTTCGACCTGTTCCTCGCCTCGCTGGGCACCTGCGCCGGTATCTTCATGCTGGCGTTCATGAAGCAGCGCGGCATCGATCCGGCGGGGAGCGGCGTCCTCATGACGACGGAGGCCGATCCCGAGAAGGGAGCCATCGTCCGCATCGCGTTCGATCTCCAGCTTCCCGACGGCTTTCCTGAGAAGTACGAGGCGGCGATCGTGCGCGCCGTCGACCAGTGCACGGTCAAGCGGCACATCGCCGCTCACCCCGAGTTCAGCGTGACGACGTCGAGGGCGCTCCCGGGCTGAGACTGCCGCGGCGCGAACGGCGCACGTCGCCGCCGGCTCGCTGCGGCGGTCCCCTCGAGCGTCCTTCGCGGCGCGGCCCGGGTCTGCTAGGCTGCGCCCATGGACCCGGGCCCGGTGGTCGTCGGTATCGACATCGCTGCGAGCAGGCCGTGCGTGGCCGTCGCGGTGCGTTGCGGGCGCGCGCTCGAGGTCGAGGCGTGGCGTGAATCTGACGAACACGTGGCCGGTGACCGCGCGCGCCTCATCGAGTGGCTGCAGGGCCTCGGCGCCGTCGCCGTGGGCGTCGACGCGCCCCAGCGGCCGCGTCGGGCGCGGGCGTCGGGCGCCTCACGCCCGCGAGCGTGCGACGCGGATCTCGCCCATCGGCGCATCTCCATCTACCAGGTGCCGACGCGGGCCGTTGCCGCGGAGGCCGATGGCCTCTACGCGTGGATGGAGACGGGCTGGGACTACTTCCGCGTGCTCGGCCGGCGCGGCTTCGAGCCGCCGACCCCGGGAGCTCTCCCGGCGGCGCTCGGCCAGGCGCCGGCGGCGCTCGAGGTCTATCCGCACGCCGCGTTCGCGACGCTGCTCGGCGGCACGCCGCCACCCAAGAGCGGCCGCGCGGGCCTGCGCGTGCGGGTCGCCGCGCTGCGGGCTGCCGGGGTCGTCTGGGACGAGTACTACGACCACGACTCGCTGGACGCGCTCGCCGCGGCGCTCACGGCGTGGCGCTTCGTGCAGGGGCTCGCCACGCCGGTCGGCGACGAGCGCGACGGGTTCATCTGGCTGCCGGTCATCGCGCACGAGGTGCTGCCGTCGTACGCGCGCCTGACGGAGCGGGAGGCCCTGACGGCCGCTCGCCACCTCGGGGGCGCCTGACCGGCCCCGCGCTCGCCTCGCGCCGCCGCGCTACATGACGATCTTGTTCAGCGGGAACTCGACGATGCCCTCGGCGCCCGCCTCCTTGAGGCGCGGGATGATCTCGCGCACCACGCTCTCCTCGAGGATGGTGTTGACCGCGAGCCAGCCGGGATCGCTGAGGTGCGAGATCGTCGGGTTGCGCAGCGCGGGGAGAACGACGAGGACGGCGTCGAGGTCGCTCTCCTGCACGTTGAGCATGAGACCGACCTTGTCGAGGGCCGCGATGGCGCCCTGGAGCAGCATG
The DNA here is from genome assembly GCA_035686425.1 of Thermoleophilia bacterium. GTDB lineage: Bacteria > Actinomycetota > Thermoleophilia > UBA2241 > UBA2241 > CAIXSE01. The sequence goes on along the minus strand of DASRZL010000127.1, from coordinate 16,849 downwards.
GTCACGTCCTCGATCTTGCGGCGCTTCACCGGATCGGCCCAGCTCTGGCGGTTGGCGATGAGCTGGGTCGTGCTCTCGAGCACCGTCTCGATCACGCGAAGCTTGTTGGCGCGCAGCGAGCTGCCGGTCTCCGTGACCTCGACGATGGCGTCGGCGAGCTCCGGCAGCTTGGCTTCAGTCGCCCCCCAGCTGAACTCGACCTTGGCGGCCACGCCGCGTTCGGCCAGCCAGCGCCTGGTCACTCCGACCAGCTCGGTGGCGATGATCTTGCCCTCCAGGTCGGCAGCGTTGCGCACCGGGGACGCATCGGGCACCGCCAGCACCCAGCGCACCGTACCGAAGCTCTGCTTGGCGTAGACGAGGTCGCTCACCGTGTGCACCTGAGCTTCGCCTTCGACGACCCAGTCGTGGCCGGTGAGGCCGCAGTCGAGCGCGCCGTCCTCGATGTAGCGCGCCATCTCCTGGGCGCGCACCATCATGCATTCGATGTCCGGGTCGTCGATGGCCGGGAAGTAGGAACGTTCCGCGACGGTGATCAAGAAGCCGGCGCGGCGAAAGAGCTCGATCGTCGCGTGCTCCAGGCTCCCCTTCGGTAGTCCGAGCTTGAGTGTCATGTCGCCCTCCTTCCATCGTGCCGCGGCCCGCGCCGGTGAGCGGGCCTCTCCTCGCGTGAGCGGGAGTCTATCGCAGGCCGGAGGCCGGGCGCGCGGGGCGCGGCCCTTGCGCGCCGGTCGCCTCATTGCGTACCCTCTTAGCGCGGCGCCTCGAGGCGCCGCGCGACTGACACCCCGGGGGGGCGGTCGCCTCAGTGTGTCAGCATCGAAAGGAAGGGCTCATGGCTGTGCCTCACCGGTTCGCACCGAGATTGCTCCTGCTTCTCATCGTGGCCGTGGTCGCCGCCGGTCTCATCTGGGGCATCACCGGCGCTCTCGCCGCCGATACGAGCCCATCGCCTGCGGGCGGCGCGGTCACGCTCAAGGTCGGCTGGACGACCGACCCCGACAACCTCAACCCGTTCAACGGCATCGAACAGTCGAGCTACGAGCTCTACCACATCGGCTACGACTTCCTGACCAACTACGGCGACGCGTTCCTGGAGACCCAGCCCGGCCTCGCCGAGAGCTGGACCACGAGCGAAGACGGGCTCACGTGGACGTTCAAGATCCGCGAGGGGGTCAAGTGGTCGGACGGCGAGCCCCTCACGGCGGCCGACGTCGCGTTCACGTACAACTTCCAGAAAGAGTTCGAGCTGAGCAACTTCCTCTCGGCGCTCGACGGCATCAAGACGGTCACGGCACCCGACGACACCACGGTCGTGATTGAGTGCGACAACCCCAAGGCGGATGTCCTCGCCATGTGGGTGCCGATCGTCCCCGAGCACATCTGGGGCGAGTTCAAGACGTACGATGAGATCACCGGGTTCGCCAACAAGCCTCCGATCGTCGGCTCCGGCCCGTTCCAGATCGTCGAGTGGCAGAAGAGCAAGTTCGTGCGCTGCGTCGCCAACCAGGAGTACTGGGACGGGGCGCCCAACGTCGACGAGGTCATCTTCCAGGTCTACAAGAACCAGGACACGCTGGCCCAGGACCTGCGCCTGGGCACCATCGATCTGGCGATCAACATCCCGCCGGCGCAGGTCAAGGCGCTGCAGGGCGAGGATGGCCTCGAGGCGGACGGGTGCTCGCAGAAGGCGTTCGACTACCTGTCGTTCAACTGCTACGAGGGCCCCTCGCTCGGCAACCCGGTGCTGAAGGACGTGAAGTTCCGGCAGGCGCTCAACTGGGCCGTCGACAAGCAGAAGATGGCCGAGCTGGCCTACCAGGGCTACGCGGATCCCGCCACCTCGATGTTCGAAGTCGACTTCTACGACCCCGAGCTCGACTGGCACTGGCAGCCGCCGGCCGACGTCGAGTACACGTTCGATCCGGCGAAGGCCGAGCAGCTGCTCGCCGACGCCGGCTACACGGACACCGACGGCGACGGCATCCTCAACGACCCCAACAACGGCGACAAGAACATCAAGCTGCGGCTCTGGTCGCGCGTCGAGTCGCCGCAGAGCCAGGTCATGGGCAAGCTCATCACCGGCTGGTGGGAGGATCTGGGCCTCAAGATCGAGTACTCCGTCGAGGACAACGGCGTGCTCATCGACGGCGGCTACAACTACGCCGGCGACACCTTCAAGCCGGACTACGACATCTACATCTGGGCGTGGCAGCCGAGCGGCTCGGACCCGGGCCGGCGCCTTGGCTACTTCCGCAGCGTCCAGATCGAGAACCAGAACGACGCCTGCTGGTCCAGCAAGGAGTACGACGACCTCTGGACGCAGCAGTCGCAGGAGCTCGACCCGCAGGCGCGCAAGGACATCGCCTACCGCATGCAGGAGATCTTCTACGAGGAGTCGCCCTACATCTGCCTCACGTATCCCAAGACGCTCCAGGCCTGGAACACCGACCGGTGGGAGGGCTGGCAGCGCGTCCCGCAGCCCGACGGAGCCATCGCCTACATCAGCGACAACGTGAGCAACTACTACAAGGTGGCGCCGAAGGTCGCGGAGACCGCCTCTGACTCGGGCGGCTCGAACACCACGCTCATCATCATCGTCGTGGCGGCCATCGTCGTGGTCGTCGCGATCGTCATGATCGTCCTGCGGCGCAAGCCGAGGGCCGAAGAAGGCTGAGCGGGGGGCCGCTCCGGCGGCGCTCAGTCCCGAACGCAGCGAGGCGGGGCGCCGGCGGCGCCCCGCCTCGCTGCACGTACGGGGTGGCGCTGAGGGCCGCCGTCAGCCGGGGATGACCGCCAGCAGCTCGCCGACGACGTCGCCGGCGTCGTTCTGGATCGGCGGCCGCGCGAGCGCGCGCAGGGCATCGGTCATCACGTCAGGGCCGAGCACGGCCTCGAGAGCGGCGAGGCCCGCCGGCTCGAGCGCGCGGTCGGCCCCGTCGACGACCTTGACGGCCAGGCCGCGCCCATCGGGGAGCGAGATGCAGCACAGGCCCTCCGCGCCGCACTTGCTGGTGGCGCCGGGGATCGCGCGCATGACCTCCGTGTCGATCCAGCCCGGCGCCTCGACCAGTTCCGGGTGCGCGCGCATGGCCGCGCTGATCTCGGGAAGCAGCTCCGGCAGCAGCGCGAAAGTGGCGGCGGCCACGGTGACGGGGGTCGCGTAGCAGACGATGCCGCAACCGTCGACGCCCGTGGGGATCGTCGTCTGCTCCAGGGCCGTGACGGCGGCGAACGTCGCGAACGCGGCCTGCTGGGCCGGGTGCCCGGGCTGCTGGTAGGAGGCGACGTCCCAGCCGTGATGTGCGCAGGCCGCGAGGAAGCCCGTGTGGTTGCCGGAGCAGTTGTGTCGCGCCTTCAGCCCGGCGTCGCAGCGCAGGTCGTCTTCGCTCAGACCGATGTCGGCGAGCATGCGGCGCACGAGGTCTGCCTGGAAGTCGAGGCCCTCGTGCGATGCGCTCATGATCGCCAGCTCCTCGGCGCCCCAGCCGTAGTGGTCGACGGTGCCGTCGGCGAGCCATGCCTGCGCCTGCAGCGGCTTGGCCGAGGAGCGCCAGAAGGTGACCATGCCCGGGTCGCCCCAGCGCTCGACGATCTCCCCGTCGGGCCCGGCGAGCGCGGCGCACGCCCTGTGCACGCTCTCGACGGTGCCGCCGCGGCGGGCCTGGACGATGATCTCGGGGTGCTGGACGAGCTTGGGCATGGGCTGCTCCTGGGACGACTGGGGCCGAGTCTACCGCCGGCGTGCCCTCGGCGCACCGCCAGTCGACTCCGCCACGTGGGTCAATCGGGTAGCATGGCGTCATGCAGTATCGCGACTTCGGCAAGCTCGACTTCCGGCCGTCGGCACTTGGGTTCGGCGCCATGCGTCTGCCGGTGCTCGCCGGCGCCGACGGCAAGCCCGACTTCAAGCAGATCGACTACCCGCTGGCCACGCAGATGTTGCACCGCGCCATCGACGGCGGCGTGAACTACGTCGACACCGCCTGGATGTACCACGAAGACACCTGCGAGACGTGGCTCGGAGAGGCGCTCAAGGGCGGGTATCGCGAACGCGTGAAGCTGGCCACCAAGATGCCGGTGTGGAACGTCGAGAAGCCGGACGACTTCGACCGCATCGTCGGCATCCAGCTCGAACGCCTGCAGGACGACCACATCGACTACTACCTCTTCCACTCGCTGGACGCCGACCACTGGCGCATGGTCCTCGAGCAGGGCCAGCTCGCCTCAGCCGAGCGTGCGCTCGCCGACGGGCGCATCGGCCACCTGGGCTTCAGCTTCCACGGCGTCTACGAGGACTTCGAGCGGATCCTCGCCGCCACCGATCTGTGGGAGTTCTGCCAGATCCAGTACAACTACATGGACGAGGACTACCAGGCCGGCCGCGCCGGGCTCGAGCTGGCGGCCGGGAAGGGCCTCGGGGTCATCGTCATGGAGCCCGTCCGCGGCGGGGCCCTCGCGCGCAACCTGCCGCCGCAGATCGAGGCGGTGTGGGACGAGGCCCCCGTGCACCGCTCGCCGGCGGAATGGGCCTTGCAGTGGGTCTGGAACGCGCCCGAGGTCTCGTTCCTGCTCAGCGGCATGACCACGATGGCGCAGGTCGAGGAGAACCTGGCGCTTGCCGACCGGTCGCGCCCGGGACTGCTCACCGAAGAGGAGCTCGCGCTGGTGGCGCGCGTGCGCGACCTGTACCGCGAGCTCAGCCCGATCCCGTGCACCTCGTGCCGTTACTGCATGCCCTGCGCGCAGGGGGTCGCGATCCCGGACGTCTTCGAGCTCTACAACGACGCTCACATGTTCGACAACCTGCAGCGCCAGCAGATGGCGTACCGGGTGTTCTTCTCCGACGAGGAGCGGGCCGACGCGTGCACCGCCTGCGGGGAGTGCGTGGAGAAGTGCCCCCAAGGGATCGCCATCCCCGCGTGGATGGAGAAGGCTCAGGCGTTCCTCGCTCCTGCCGACTGACGCTGCGTCCGCCGCCGGCCGCGGCTGCCGCTACAGGCGAGCCCCGTAGATGTGGATGTGGCTGAGGATGCGCAGCGCGGGGCCGGACTCCCACACCAGGCGGCGGCCGCTGATGGCGGGGAAGAGGCAGGTGAGGTTCGGCTGGGCGATGGCCACGACGCGGGTGCCGTGGGCGACGTTGCGCACGTAGATCCTGGCGCCCGTGACGTACTCCGTGACGAAGGTCCCGCCCCGGCCACCGCTGTCCCAGACGACCAACGCGCCGTCGATGCGCGGACGCGAGCCCCGGTGGACGAAGGTGCGCGCGCGGGTCTTGAGGTTGCGCATCATGATGCGTCCTCCCGACTCCCACCACACCACACGGTTGTGGCTGATGTCCGGCATCCACTCGAACGTGCTGCGCTGCGAGATCACGAACGGCTTCCCGCGGGGCACGTTGCGCCCGCTGATGTTGCCCTTGCCGGACGTGTAGACGGCCGTGTAGACCTTCCGAGAGCCCACGGTGCGGCTGTCGATGCCGACCGGGCTGAGCACGGCGCTCCTGGCGACCGTGTAGGTCTTCGCGGCATCGAGGTCGCGGGCCTTGATGCGGTACGGCCCGGCGGCATCGTCGGCCTCGATCCAGATCACCCAGCGGTCGACGATCTCCGGGAACCACTTGATGGCGGCGCTGCGTGAGACGACGAAGTTGCGGCGCCTGGTGATGTCGCGCCCGTAGATGTCGGAAGCATCGCCGTCTGCGTGATTACGCTTGTCGACCCACACGGCGACATACCGGACCTTGCCGCCCGCCGTCACGTAGCGTGTGACGGACGGGTTGTCCTGCTGGGACCCGTTGGTGCACACCGCGTAGTCGCGGCCCGTGCTGAGGTTGCGCCCGTAGATGTCGAGGTTGCCCTTGCGGTTGTCGGTCCAGACGGCCATGGCCCCGGCGATCTCCGGACCGGCCTGGCCGCCGAACTGGGTGCTGACGGGGAACGGCCTCGGAGCCGCCGCGGCGGCGGCCGGCGCGAGCAGCGCCGTCGCCGCGGCGGCCACGACCACCAGGACGACGAGCACGGATCGAGCCCCTGACGACGTGTGTGACGACCTCCTGGCCATGACCGCCCCTCCCTGTCGAGCATCACTGCAGGCATCGTACCCCAACCAGGCTTCCGCGAGCCGCGCCGGATGGCGGCGGAGGCGCTGCCCGGATTTCCTGGGGTCGGGGGCTCGCACTCTGGTAGCGGACCAGGAACCGCGGGTCGGCCTTCCCGCGCGATGACGCGGGCGATTCCATCGCCGCGTCAGGAGGAGGGCGTCGCCTCGGATCTGGCGACGATGAGGAACGCCTCGTGGATTTCCTCGTCGGAGCGCGCCGGGAAGTAGGGGCCGAGCTCGCGCAACAGGTGCGCGAGGTCCGGCTGCGCGACGAAAGCGTCGTCCAGCGTCTCGCCGGCCGCCGTTGCCGCCGTCGCCGCGGCGTCACGAGCCGTGACGAGTTCGGCCACGGCTCCCACGAGCGTGAACCAGGCGGTGACGTACCCCTCGGAGTAGGCGTCCCCGCGCTGCTCCGCTCCCGAGGCCAGCTCGCGTTCCGAGAAGTGCAGGTAGTTCAGATGGGCGCCTCGCGCCGCAAGCGCCGCCGTCTTGAGTCGCGTGAGCGCATCGCCGAGGACGGGGGCCGCAGGCGCGGGAGGTGCGACCGGGGCCGCCGGTCGGGTCGGCGCCGAGGCCGCGGGCGTCACGGGCGCGGGCGGAGCGTAGCCGGGCGGGCCCGTGCGGGACGCCGGGCCGAACGTCGCCGCGCCGGCCGCCGTGCGTCGCCGCACGACGACGGTGCGCGCGGCGTGGTCGCCGAGGCGCTGGCGCCGCGCACTCGCGAGACAGGAGATGCCGGCCGGCACATAGAGCAACCACGCCTCGGGGATGCGCACGATGTTGCGCACGAGCACCGCAGCGCCGCCGGGTCGCGAGCCGTCCGGCATCGTGACGCGCATGCGGAAGACGAGCTTGCCGACGCTGGCGCTGAACATCGCTTCGAGCACGTAGTAGTAGACGAACAGCCCGCCGAAGACGATGACGTTGGCCACCCAGTTCGGGACCTGGAGCTGCGTGGTGAGGGTCTGCGCCGCCGTCGGGTCGTTCGGGTCGATCTTGCCCTGGGCGACGAGCACCAGGACATACACCATGACCGCGATGATCAGCAGCCCGACGAACACGACCGTGTCGACGAGCACGGCGGCGAAGCGCCAGCCGAGACTCGCGTACTCGACGTGTTCCTGTGTGGTGATCTGCTGCATGGCCGCGCCGATTGTACACGCAGGCGGCGGCGGGCGCGGGCGCGACGTGCGCCCGCCTCCGCCGTTGGTCGCATCAGGAGCGGAGCACGGTCTCGAGCGGCTCGGTCAGCGGCGGCAGGTCGCCGCGCACCGTCTCCCAGAGAATGGCGTCGTCGATGCCGAAGTACTCGTGGACGACGACGTTGCGCACCCCCCGCATCGTGCGCCACGGGACCTCGGGGTGAGCGTCGAGGATCACCTCCGGGATCCAGCGTACGGACTCGCCCATCGTCATCAGGTTGCGGACGACGGCGTCGCGGGTGCGGGCGTCGGCCACGAAGGCGGCGAACGTCATCCCCTCCGTATAGGCGGCGATCGCATCCAGCGCCGCGAGGATGTCGCGCACGCGGAAGCGCCAGTCGCGAAAGCGAAGCTTGGCCTGGCGCTCGACGTAGCCCGGCTCCCGGGCGCGCGGCTCAGAAGGCACGGATCGCCTCCCCGACGATCTCGTCGCGCATCTCGGGACGCAGGGCGCCCGGCGTCGCCAGGTCGATGCGCGTGTCCATGACGTCCGAGAGGAAGTCGACGAGGCGCACGTAGGCGAAGAGGCCGACGTGCGCTTCCGGATCGAAGTCCACGAGGAGGTCGACGTCGCTGTGCATCGTGGCCTCGTCGCGCGCCGTGGAGCCGAACACGGCGATGTGACGCACGTGATGCGTGCGCAGCTTCTCGCGATTGCGGTTCAGGCGGCGGAGCGCTTCGCGGGACGTCATGCGTCTATCGTACCGGACGCTGGTGGCGTGCGTCCGCAGGCCACGGCCGCGGCGGGCAGGAGTCGCCGGCGTGCCGCGCCGCGTCTCGGGCGCTGATGCTCAGGCGAGCGACCCGCCGCGCGCCTTGCGCAGGCGGGCAAGGAAGCCCTTGCCGAGGAAGCTCTCGTCCCCGAGGGCGCAGAGCTGCGCGAACAGCGGCAGGGTGACGGTGAACGCGATGAGCCCTGGCGGCAGCCCGTCCCGCATGGCGATGTCGGTGCCGCCGATCACCGCCTGCGGCGCGTCGAGGTCGCGGAACGGCACCACGAGCTCGGAGCAGCCCGACCCGAAGGGCACCGTCACCGGGTCGGGCTCATCCCAGGCGTGATGGTGGTAGGCGCCGTGCTGCAGCACGCAGAGTTGGTCGGCGTTGACCCAGAACGTGATCGTCCGCAGGAACGCAGCCAACTCGGGCTTGAGCGGCCCGACCATGACGTTGGCGTGTACGGGCCGGTACGTCGGCGCGTTGTCCACCCAGTCGGCCATGAGGTCGCGGCTGGCGCGCAGGCCCTCGTCCTTCCAGAGGAAGTCGACGAGGTCGTCCCGCTCCCGGTGCACGCCGAACAGGGAGTGGCCGCAGCCGCCGCAGCCGTAGTCGTCCGCGGTGAGGTGGAGCGTCTCGCCCTTCTCCCAGCGGCGATAGAAGTGGAAGAGACACGGTCCGCGGCCCTGGCCCGACTTCGGCGCCACGAGCGGCGCGAAGGCTTTGGGCTCGGGGGCGTCGTAGAGGCCGATGAGTGGGGCGTGCAGGTCGAGTTCTCGAAGCAGACGCGAAGGATCGGGCAGGGGTACTGTTTCGGCGCGCATCGGACCTCCAGGCGAAGCCGGGGACGAGACTGCGCCGATTGTATGCCCGTGTCAGAGGAGCCGGAGGAGCGTCGTCGCCGGCTGCCCGAAGTCGCGCGGCGGTGCGCTCGCGCCGCCCCAGTCGATGCACAGCGTGATGCCGAGGGCGAACGCCGTGACGGCGGCGAGCGCCACGAGGACGAGGATCACGGCTGCGTGGCGGCGATAGACGTACATGGATGGAGTGTGCCCGCCTACGAGACGACGAACCGCGCCAGGCTGCCGGTCTTGCCGGCCTTGACTTCGAGGCGGGCGTCGATGCGCTCCCGCAGTTCGCTCACGTGCGAGATGATCCCGACCAGCCGGCCGTCCTCGCCGAGACCCATGAGCGCGCCGATCGCGAGGTCGAGAGACTCGTCGTCGAGCGAGCCGAAGCCCTCGTCGACGAACACCGTCTCGAGGCGGATGCCGCCGGCGTGCGCCTGGACGACCTCGGCGAGGCCGAGCGCCAGCGAGAGCGCCGCCATGAAGGTCTCTCCGCCCGAGAGCGTGGCGACCGGCCGCGCGACGCCGGTCCAGGCGTCGTAGACCTCGAGGTTGAGGCCGGCCGCGGCCTTGCCCCCGAAGCGGCGTTCCGTGCGTTCGAGCCGGTAGCGGCCCTTGGACATGAGATGCAGGCGCTGGGAAGCAGCGACCAGTACGTCGTCGAGGAACGCGCCGAGGACGTAGCGCTGGAAGGAGAGGTGCCGCGCGTTGTCGCCGTTCGCGACGTCGGAGAGACGCCCGAAGACGCGGTAGCGCGCGTCGAGCGCCTCGGCCTCGCGCCGGAGTTGGCCGAGCCGGTCGAGCTGGCGAACGGCGGTCTCTGCGGCGGCGGCGAGCTCGGCCGCGGCGGTGCGCGCATCGCGCGCCAGGTCCGCGGCCGCCGCGGCCTCCGCCTCCAGGGCGCCCAAGTCCGGCGGCGCGACGCCCTCTGCCGCGTCCCGGGCAATACGCAGGCGCTCTGCCGCTCGCAGAGACTCCTGCTCGTGCGCGATCACCAGGTCGCGCATCCCGCTCATCTCGCCGGGCCTGCGGCGGGCGGCGGTCCAGGCCTCCTCGTCCGGGAATCCCGCCGCGGTCAGCCGCGTGTCGAGCTCCCGGCGCGCCCGGGACGCCTCGGCGTCCGCCTTGGCGAGTTCCCCGGCCGCCGCCGCCGCGGTCGTGGCAGCGGTCGCCGCCGCGGTCTCGGCCTTGTGCGCGAGGGTCGTCGCCTCCCGCAGGGCGGCGTCGAGCTCCGCTGCGCGCGCTTCCGCGGCGGCGACGGCCGTCGCCAGCTCCGCCGGGTCGGTGAACTCGGGAGCAGCCTTCTCGCGCTCCGCCAGGCGGGCCGCCGCGGCCGCCTCCGCGCTCTCGGCCTCGCGGAGCACGCGGTTGGCCGCGTCGCGAGCGTCCGAGGCCTCGCCGGCGGCGAGGCGGAGCTCATCGAGCCGGCCGGCGGCCGGCGCCTCCTCAGCCAAGGAGGCAGGCAGGGGATGCTCGGTGGAACCGCAGACCGGGCACGGTTGGCCGTCGCGCAGGTCGCAGGCGAGCAGCCCTGCCTGCGCCTCGCGAGTGGCGGCCTCCGCCGCGGTCAGGGCATCCCTGGCCGCCGTCCAGGCCGCCTCGATGCCGGCCGCGGCCCGGCGCGCCGAGTCTGCCGCCGCCGCGGTCTGCCCGGCAGCCGTGCGTGCGGCGCCGAGGTCGCTGGTGGCGCCGGTGAGGCTGCGCAGGCGGAGCGCCTCGGTTGCCGCGGCCTCGCGCTCAACGGCCCGGTCCTCCTGGTCGCGCAGGACGGCCGTTGCCTTGACCGAGCTCTCGGACAGGCGCAGCCTCTCGGCCTCGGACGCGGCGGCCGTCGTGCCGCGCGAAGCGGCCTCCTTCCGGGCCGCGAGCGCGTGCTCGGCGACGTCGACCACCGTCGCGGCCCGCGTGGCGGCCTCGAGCTCGTTTCTTGCGGCGTCGATCTCGTCTTCCCTCCGGGCGACGACAGTCGCGGCCTGTTCCGCCCGGGCGAGCTCCTCGAGGCGCGCGGCGGCGTCGCGGCCGTGCTGCAGCCGCTCCTGCGCCTCGTCGCGCGCGGACTCCGACGTCGAGGCGTGCGCAGCGGCCTCGCCGGCCGCCACCGAGAGCTTGGCGCAGCGCTCGGCAAGGTCGTCGGAGGAGTCGGCCTCGGCCTGTCGCAGCGCCTCGGCGCGCTGTGCCGCGACGCGTGCAGCCTCGTCGCGGAGGCCCTTGGCGGCGTCCTTGAGCGCCAGTTCGATCGCCGTGTAGTGACCGGTGTCGAAGAGCGCGCGCAGGATCTGCTCGCGCTCCTTGGAGTCGGCCTCGAGCAGCTTCTGGAAGCGCCCCTGGGGAAGCATGACGACCTGGCGGAACTGCTCGGAGCGAAAACCGAGGAGCTCCTCCGATTTCGCGCTGACCTTCATCCAGCCGGTGGCGAGCGGCCCGCCCTCCTCGGCGGGAGGTCCACCGCCGGAGTCGCTTAGCCGCCAGAGCGTCGCCGACTGGTGGTGGCTGGTCGTCCCTTCTCCCTTGAGCTTGGGGCGCTCCTGCTCCGGCTCGCGCTGGATGCGATACAGATCCTCGCCGAGCGCGAAGTCGAAGACCACACGGGTGAGCAATTGGGGATCGGCGTGGTCGCTGCGCATGGAAGCGCCGGAGCGGCCGCCCTCGCTCTCTGGTCCGCCGCTGGTGACGCCGTAGAGGGCGAAGGACATCGCGTCGAGGACGGTGGTCTTGCCGGAGCCGGTGGGGCCGGTGATAAGGAAGAAGCCGGCCCCGCGCAGATCGGCGAAGTCGAGCGTCTGTTCGCCCGCATAGGGACCGAAGGCCTGCATCGCGACGCGGAGAGGCCTCAAGGCGCAACCTCCCGTCGCCGGCGCTCCAGCCGGTCGACGACGTCGGCGAAGGCGGAGCGGCGCTCGTCCCCGAGATCGTCGTCCGTGGCGTACTGGAAGAAGGCTTCAAAGAGTTCGACGTCGCTCACGGAGCCGGGGCGCGGCCGTCGTGGACCGTCCACGCCCACGCGTTCGTAGGCCGGCCGCTCGATCGCCAGGGCGTTCGGGTATGCGGCGCGCAGGCGGCCGATGGGATCGTAGAGCGCCCCGTCGTCGAGAAGTGAGGCGAGAACGTAGTCATCGCGGCGCGGGTCGGCGGGGCCACGATCGAGCAGTTCGGCGAGGGTGCCCTCGAGGCGGCGCACGTCGCGGCGTGGGGTGAGGGCGACGGTCTTGACGGTGACGCGTGGGCGGCCCGCAGCCCCGGCGTCGCCTCCGGCGCTGCCGGGCGCGCCGATGTCGACGATGCTCACCGACTTGTCGTGGGCGTGCTCGGCGAACGAGTACTTGAGCAGAGAGCCCGCATAGCGGACCGTCTCGGAGCCGCAGGCCTGCGGCCGGTGAAGGTGCCCGAGGGCGACGTAGTCGAAGGCCCCGAATACGGCTGCAGCCACCTGCTGGGCGCCACCGACGCTCATCGGCCGCTCGCTCTCGCTTTCGAGGCCGCCGGCGACGAAGGCGTGGGCCACGATCACGCGGCGCGCGCCCTTCGGCGTGGTGGCCAGCGCCCGCGCGACGCCGGCGGCGCTGACGGCCTGCTGGTCGTGGATCGCGGCGTCGTCGTAGGCGTGGCGGGCCTCCGCCGGGTCGGCGAAGGGAAGGGCGCTCACGTGGACGGGGCCGTGCTCGTCGTGCAGGACGATGGGCGCGGCCGCCTGCGGCAGCTCACCGACGAGGTGCAGGCCGCGCCGGCGGAGCAAGGCGGACGCGAAGCCGAGCCGCGCCGCGCTGTCGTGGTTGCCGGCGATGGCGACGACGGGGACGCCGAGGCCGTCGACGATCTCCGTGAGCACGTGGTCGAGCAGGTCCACCGCCTCGGTGGGGGGGACGGCCCGGTCGTAGAGGTCACCGGCCACGAGGAGGGCCGCCGGCCGCACGTCGGCGACGAGCGCGACCAGTTGCCGCAGGACATGCTCCTGGTCGCGCGTGAGGTGGACGTTGTGAAAAAGCCGGCCGAGGTGCCAGTCGGCCGTGTGGATGAGCCTCATGCCGGCGACACTACCACAGGGCTTTGACGAAGCTGGAGGCCACGAAAAGGCCCCTCGCGGGATACAATGGACCCCAGTGCGTACCTTCCGCCTCTCCAAGTCACGGATCACGGCCGGTCTGCAGTGCGGCAAGCGTCTCTGGCTCGCCGTGCATCGTCCGGAGCTCGAGGTCTACAGCGCCGACACCCGGCGCCGCTTCGCGGCGGGGCACGGTGTCGGCGAAGTCGCCCGCGAGCTCTACGGCGACGGCGTGCTGATCGGCGACGGTACGTCGCTGAGCCAGGCGCTGCGCGAGACGGAACACGCCCTCGCGCGGCCCGGCGACGTCACCCTGTACGAGGCTACCTTCAGGCACCGCGGCGTGCTCATCCGGGCGGACGTGCTCGAGCGCCGCGGCGGCCGTTGCCGGATGGTCGAGGTCAAGTCGGCGACGCGGCTCAAGGAGTATCACCTCCAGGACATCGCCATCCAGGGCTGGGTGGCGGAGGGCGCCGGCGTGCCGCTGGCCGGGCTCAGCGTCGCCGTCATCGACACGGACTACGTCTACCCCGGAGGCGAAGATTACCGCGGCCTGCTGCGCGAGATCCCCGTCGCCGATCAGGCGCGCCCGCTCATGGCGCACATCCCCGGCTGGGTGCGCGGCTTCAACGAGCTGCTGGCGGGACCGCTGCCGGCGATCCGCACCGGCCCTCAGTGCCGCCGGCCCTTCGAGTGCCCGTTCATCGGCTTCTGCGACGGCCAGGAGGGCAAGGCGCGCTGCGCGCCCGATGAGGAGCGCGATGAGGCAGGCGCGTGCGTCGTCCCTCCCGACCCTGCCCTCGGCAGGCTCGATCCGGCGGCCACGACCTTCCTCGCGACGCTGCCGTACCCGCGTCGCTATCTCGACTTCGAGACGGTGCAGTTCGCGGTGCCGATCTGGCCCGGCACGAGCCCCTTCCAGCAGGTCGTCTTCCAATGGTCGTGCCACGTGGAGGAGGCGTCCGGCGAGGTGACGCATCGCGAGTTCCTCGACACCAGCGCCAAGGCCCCGATGCGCGCGGCCGCCGAGACCCTGCTGGCGGCGGTGGGCGACCGGGGCCCCATCTTCGTGTACCACGACTTCGAGAAGTGGCGGATCATGGAGATGGCGCGCATGTTCCCCGATCTCGCTCCCGCCCTCGACGCCGTGGCGGGGCGGCTCGTGGACCTGCTGCGGCTCACGCGCGAGCACTACGAGCACCCCTCCCTGAACGGCTCGTACTCTCTCAAGGCCGTGCTTCCGACGGTCGACGCCGAGCTCGACCACGCGCTGCTCGAAGAGGTGCAGGACGGCCTCTCGGCGCAGGCGGCGTACCACGAGGCGATCGACCCCGAGACGACCGAGGAACGCCGGGAGGCTCTCCGCCGTTCGCTGCTCGAGTACTGCGGTCTCGACTCGCTGGCGCTCGTGCGCGTGGCGCGCCGGTTCTCGGCTGAGGAGGCGGCGCCGTGAACCACCTCACGGAGATCGTGATCGACGGCCGGGGCGTACGTACCCTCGCCGACATCCTCCCGGAGAAGGGCACCCTGCGTGCGCTCTTCGTGGGCGACACGCCCTCGCCGGCAAGTCTCGAGGTCGGCCACTACTTCGAGGGTCGCGCGGGGAAGGGGCTGTGGATGCGCCTCGAGGAGGCCGAGATCTTCAGCGCGCCGCCGGGCGGCCACGCCGACGACGCGCTCCTCGGCGCCGGGTTCGGTGTCACCGACCTGTGCAAGGTGCCGCGGCCCGTCGGCGATGAGCCTGGCCGCGACGAGTACGAAGTCGGCTGGGAGCGCGTCGCAGACATCGCCCAGCGGCTGCGGCCGCGGATCCTCGTGTTCGTGTACAAGGGATCGCTGGACAAGGTGCTCGGCTACTCGTTCGGGTGGGAGCACGAGAGCGAGTACGGGTTCAACGACGACCTCATGCGCACGTTCGGGCGTCGGGTGTTCGCCGTTCCGCTGCCCGGCGCGGCCTGTTCGGCGCGCGAAGCACGGCGGCACATGGCCGATCTCGCGCGGTCCCTCGACGTCGAATAGGGAGACGATGAGATGAGAGTGGTGGCGTTCAACGGCAGCTCGCGCAAGGACGGTAACACCGCCATCCTCCTGCGCAGGGTCCTCGAGGAGCTCGAGGCCGAGGGGATCGAGACCGAGCTGGTGCAGCTCCACAACAAGCGGTTTCGCGGCTGCACCGCCTGCCTCAAGTGCGCCGAGACGCAGGACAACCGCTGCTCCGGGCTCAAGGACGACGGGCTCAACGAGTGCATCGAGAAGATGCTCGCCGCGGACGGCATCCTCATCGGCTCGCCGACGTACTACGCCAACTGCACGGCTACGACGCAGGCCCTCATGGAACGCGCCGGGTACGCCACGCGCAAGGCCGGCAACCCGCTGGCGCGCAAGGTGGGCGCCGCCGTGGTCGCCGTCAGGCGCGGCGGCGCCATCCATGCCTTCGACAGCATCAACCACTGGTTCCAGATCAACGAGATGATCGTCATCGGGTCCAGCTACTGGAACATCGCCATCGGCCTCGACGCCGGCGACGTCGAGCAGGACGAGGAGGGCATGGCGACGATGACGGACCTGGGCCGCAACATGGCCTGGGCGCTCAAGAGGCTGAGCGCCTGACGCCTCCTGAGCGGCGCGCGAAGCACGACTGAATGCGACCGACCGCGCTCGCTCTCTCGGGCTCATGCGAGGAGACGCGGAGATGAAGGTCGTTGCGTTCGACGGCAGCGCGAGTACGGACGGCGGCACCGCGATCCTGCCAGGCCGAGTTCTCGCGGAGCTCGAGACCGACGGGATCGAGACCTAGCTGCTCCGGCTCGAGAAGAACCCTCTCACCGGCTGCTGCGCGTGCGGGCAGTGTGCCCACAAGCGGGACGACCGTTGTTCTCGGCCCCCGGACGACGGTCTCAGGCGGTGCGTGGGGAAGACGATCGCCGCCGACGGCATCATCATCGGGTCGCCGGCCTACTCTGCCAACTGCAGCCCCGCCACGCAGGTTCTCATGCAGCGCGCGGACCACGCAAGGCGTGCGAGCGGCACTCCGCTGATGGGCAAGGTGGGCGCCGCGGTGATCAGCGGCGGTGGGGCCGGCGCCGTCCGTGCCCTGGATCGCATCAACCACTGGTTCCGGATCAACGAGATGATCGTCGTCGAGTCAGGCTCCGGGATCGTCGGCGCAGGTCGCGACGCGGGCGCCGTGGACCACGATGAAGCGGGGCTCGCCACGATGGGGACGCTGGGCCGCGCGATGGCCCGGATGCTGAATCTGACGACTGCCTGACGTACATACCGCTCGGCGCCGCGCCTCACTCCGCGTATACAGGGCCCGGCGGTCTGTCGACCACCGGGCCCTCAGCACGCGTCCCTCGTCGGCGAGCGACTGCCGCGGTCACGACTTCCCGTGTTTGATCTCGCCGATCCGGGTCGCGGGATGGTGCATCGTCTTGTTCGTCCAGGCGCGAGGCGGTGCGGCCGTCCGCTGGGCGTACAGCCACGACTCGCGCTCGTGGCGGGTCTTCTTCACCGGACCCTTCTGCTGCCGGACGTCCGGTCTCATGTGCCGACCTCCCGTGACGAAGGCTCTACTTGACGTCCTACCCCCCCGAGCGGCGGGGTAACAGTTGGCCGCGCGTTCGGTGCCGCCTCAGTTGCTGTTCTTGGGCAGATAGGGGACGAGCCAGCCTACGAACGCGCCTTCGCTGCGGGTCTGCGTGAAGAACGTGCCAGGCCCGGTCAGCGTGACCACGAAGCCTTCGCCAGAGAAGAACAGCGACTTGAGGCCACCGACCTTGTGCACGTCGATGGGCATTGCCTCGTGCCATGCCACGAGGTGCCCGCTGTCCACGGTGTACTGCTGCCCGGCCTGCAGGTCGACGCGCCGCAGCGCGCCGTAGGTCGCGAAGATCACCTTGCCCTGCCCGCTGCACTTGACGACGAAGAAGGACGAGGCC